>CAXTWT010000017.1:0-30779 GCA_964247955.1 uncultured Bryobacteraceae bacterium | reverse complement strand
CTAGGAGACGGCAGGCAGCGGCAACAAGGCTTCCTGGTCGCGCTCAAAACGCTGGCCGATGGTCTCTTGCTGTCCGCGCCAGCGTTATTCATGCTGTTTCCGGCAGGCGGCCACCCCATCGCTCGCGCAGCTCCTCATAGCTGCTCACGCGCGGGCCCGGCACCAGAAAGTTGCGCCGGGCCTAGCCCCCCAGCCCTTCCACTTTGCCTTTGTCATTGCCCTTTCCGGGACGGCCGAAGCGTGCTTGAAACAAATCGTGAGAGATCAGTTCACTAAAGCCTGCGTCCGCTTTCGGGCGCCGTCGCCGAGAGAGAATGCGTGCGACGGCGCTCTTGGTGTGGTCGGAGACAATGCTGCGCGGCGCCCCCCTCGAAGTAACGAAAGGCTTGCGTGTGCCCCTCCGCGAAGCTTCGGTCATTTCCGCCGGGAACGCCATGACGCAGGCGTCATCGCTGGGCGGCAGATCCAGGGCAAAAAATGGGTTGTGTTGCAAAGATTTTAGAGACGTAGAAAGCTGTCCTGCTAAACTGATCGACCGTGTCACGACCCACGAAAAATCTATTTAAACGGCGGCGTTATCGAGGTCAGCTTATTTATTGTGCGCGCTGGTATCGGTACTTCACGCTGAGCTACCGGCAACTGGAGAAGATGTTGCGCGAGCAAGGATGTCCCGTCGACCACACGAGTGTCTTTCGCTGAGTCCAGCGGCATGGTCCAGAATTAACAAAACGTTGCCGGGCCTTTCTCAAATCTACGAACCGTTCCTACCGAACCGGCGAAACGTATATCAAGGTGAAAGAGAAAGACCGTTACCTGTACCGCGCGGTCGATTCCACCGGGCAAACCATCGACTTCCTACTCACGGCGAAACGCGGCGGCTAAACGCTTCTTCCGCAAAGCTCTACGCTGCCCCGGCAATTCTTTCCCACAGGTCATCCACGTAGACAAAGATCGTGCTGATCCGGCAGCAGTGAAAGAGTTGAAAGCGGAAGGTTTGCTGTCGTGTCGTTGTCATCTGCGGCAGTGTAAATTCTTAAGTAATATAGTGGAGCAAGACCACCGAACTATAAAACGAAGAGTGAAGCTGGTGATGAGCTATGGTTATTTCCGCACTGCCTGGCGCACCATCCAAGGAATCGAAACCATGCATCTCATCCGCAGGGGACGAGTCCGGCGCGTACCCAAGGACGATGTCAAAGCCCAAGTCCGCTTCCTCTACAAACTGTTTGAATTACCGATGGAACCCAATTAAGCATAGAATCTGCTTGCATCAACATCTTTGCAACACTATCGCGCTAGGTCAATATTCTGTGACACGATGGTATGAGCGGTGGAGCGGTCGAACTCGGCAACCGCTTTCCCAAGGTCCGCTTTAGCCCTGATTTCGCGGGATCGTGCCGCAATTAAATCTGCTTGACGCTGCAGCACCAGAAAGACCGATGATGTGCCGGCCTGGAACTGCCGTTGTTCGCTCGCATATTGATCCTCAGCAAATCTACGCGCAGACTCGGCGGAACCGAGCCTTGATCGGGCAGACGCTACCGCTTGTATGGCGTTCCTGACCTCCGCCTCAACGGTCATTTCGACGGCTTGTTGCTGGACTGCCAATCGTTTGCCTTGCGCCGTTCCAACCGCCACTTGGGCCAAAGCCGTCCGATTCCGGATTGGTAAGGACATCTGAACGCCAATCTGCGCGGTTGGGAAAGTTCCGTTATAAAGATTAGTAAGGGACTGGCTATAGCCGCCGGGGAAAATTGGCGGCAGCACCCCGGAGGATATTCCAAACTGCTGAAGAATGGGATTGGGCACGATTGGAACCGGGCGGCCTGACAAGCCTTGCACACTGAGAGTCGCTACCGCATTAATTTGCGGTCTGGCCTGTTCCTGGTTTAGGCGAGTGTCGAGTTGATTCACCTCGATGTTAAATTTGCTCTCGGCTAGTTCGGGGCGGTTCGCGAGTGCTTCTTTGATCGCATCCTGTAGTGTGGGCATTACAGCCTCTAAACTGATGGATGTAGTGGGAACGAGCGCCATGCTCCAGGTTGCATCCTCCCTGGCCGGCAGCATCAAAGCCTTCAACGAATTCTCAGCGCGAGTCAGATCTTCCTCGGCAGTAAACACGTTTTGCTGAAAGGTAGAAACCTGGGTCTGTGTTTGAATCACGTCGACGGGTGCGAGAATTCCCTGCTTTACCTGGCGACGATTGCTGAGATCTTGCTGCTCGGCCAGCCGCACGGCTTCAATTTGGACTGCCAGGTTGCGGTAAGCGAAATCGAGCTCCCAATAAGCCTGAATCGCCTCAGTGACGACTTCGATGACGCGCTGCTTCAGCTGTGCATTAGTAAGCAGGACATTGTTGCGGGCAACCTGGATACGGTAACGATTCTCATCGAAGCGCAAACCACGCCAGAGCGGCTGAGTCAGATTGAGGTTCACAGCCGTCGGAAATTGCGGATTGAGGACAAGAAACGTACTATCGGTGGATTGCCGCGCAGAGGAAAAGTCCAGTTTGTACGTTCCTCCCAACCAGGGAAAGCTGCCGCTCAGTTGAGGATCAGCATAAAGCTGCTTCTGAGTAATTTTCCCATTTGCCGCGCCACCAATGAGCGATGCAACGGGAACAACGCTCTTGACCCGATAAGCGTTCAAGCCGAAAACTGGATCGTAGTAGCCCTTGGCTCCGCTTACATTTAATACGGCTTCCTGAGCGGCAATGCGGGAAACGACAAGGTCGCGATCCTGATCAAGAACCTTTCGGATTACGTCTGACAGGGCGATGCTCGTCTGGCCGAAGATCCCCACACGGGCAGGAACTTCGAGCGGTTTGACAAGTGGAAGATCTGGCGTGACAGGCTCATTCGGAGCCACAGGCGCCGGCGGATTTTGGGCTATCAGCAGATGCAGCCAGGCAAGCAGCAACAGGGCGGAACGTGAGATCAAGCCACATCTCCTTGTTTCAGGCTGGCAGGTTTAAGAACGGGAGAAACTGCCGGCTGCACTTCAGCTCCTTTCCGTTTTGGAAAGAAGCGGCCAACACGGCTGGTGAGATGGCGAAAGCGTTTCAGTGCAGGCCACTGTGATAAATCCTCAAAGAATGAATAGAAGACAGGGACTGCCAGTAATGTGAGAAGAAGACAAAGGGATTGTCCGCCGACAACCAGCACTCCAATTGAGCGATTGGTGGCAGCGCCGGTTCCACTACTGACGACGAGCGGAAGCATGCCGGCCACCAGAGCAATCGTTGTCATAAGGATCGGCCGCAAGCGATCCCGATTAGCCCGAATGATTGCTTCATCACGCGGCAGGCCCGCCGCCCGCAAACCATTCGTATGATCGATCTGGAGAATCGCATTCTTCTTCACGATCCCGAATAGCAGCAGCAATCCAAGCCCGGAGAATATGTTTACAGTCTGGTGGGTAACGAGCAAGGCTAGGATGCCAAACGGAATCGCCAGAGGCAGCGTGAGCAGAATAGTGATCGGATGCACGAAGGACTCGAACTGAGCCGCGAGCACGATGTACATAAAAATAAAAGTGAGCGAGAATGCCAGAGCGAAATAGTATCCCGTTCGGCCCAGTTCTTTCGAAGCTCCCGCCAGACCAGTCCGATAATCAGGGTCCATGCCGATTTCAGTCACGGCACGGTTGAGGGCCGAAAGAATGGCAGCTTGCGAACCGCCCGGAAGAACGTTACAGGTGAGCGTGACTTGGCGCTGGCGCGCAATGCGGTTCACAGAGGAAGGACCGGTTCCAGCCCGCATGTGAACCACTTCGTCAAGACCGACTGAGCTGCGTTGGTTAGTGGAGGGAACAGTCATCTTACTTAAACCCTCAACGCTGCCACGGAACTGCTCCTGCGCACGAACACGAACATCATACTGGTCGTCGCCTGCATTGAAGGTGGAAGCCACCTGTCCGGCGACCAGAGTGTTTAAGGCTTGCTCGATATCCATAACGGATACGCCGAGGTCCGCCGCACGCGTGCGATCGATATCAAGCTTGATTTCGGGCTTTCCTGTGCGCAGGGTTGAATCCGCATCGACCACGCCGGGAATCTGCCGCATCTTGGCAAGCAGGGCATCGGAATACCGAGCGAGTTTCTGGAGGTCAGGCCCTTGAATGAAGTATTGAACATCAGCGTTGCTCTGATTGCCGCCGATGCTGCTCACCAGCTCCACTCCGGTGTGAATGTCTTGCGGCAAACTCCGAAGAAGAGCGCGTGTGCGTCCCATCAAATCCTGCTGAGAAAGATTACGCTGCTTGATGTCTGTGAGCTTTACATAAATGGAAGCATTGTTGACCGACGCATCGGCGCTGCTGCCGTCAGTCATCAGCGTGCTTTCTACACCGGACAGCGTTCGAATCTGCTGCGAGACGCGCTCGGCAACCTGCGTAGTAGCGGCAAGCGAAGTGCCTTCCGGAGTGCGGATCAGCACGTTGAATTGCGATTGGTCATCGGCAGGAAGGAAGTTCTTGCCCACAAGCATGAAAAGCGGCACAATGCTGAGCACCGTCAATACACTCATGGCGATGACTGTCTTCCGGTGAGCCATGGACCAGGTGAGCAGGCGCGTGTAGCGCCGGTCGAGCCACTTGAAAATCCCTGTGTCTTTCGAAAGGTGTTCCCCGCTCGTGCTCTTCGGCGCTCGGACAAAACGCGAACACAGCATCGGAGTCAATGTAAAGGAGACCAGCAGCGAGACGGCAATCGAAAATCCCGACGTGAAGCCGAATGAACTCATGAAGCGGCCCACGATCCCGCCCATGAATCCAACGGGGAGAAATACGGCGAGCAAAGAAAGAGTGGTCGCCATGACGGCTAGTCCGATTTCCCGCGTTCCTTCGATGGCTGCCTGAAAGGGCGTCATGCCCTTTTCTTCGATGAAGCGATAAATATTCTCGAGCACGATAATGGCGTCGTCGATGACAATACCTACCATCAACGTGAGCGCCAGCATAGTGATTTGATTGAGCGTAAATCCCATGGCGGCCATTAACGCGAAAGTGGAGATGATGGATGTTGGAATCGCGACCGCTGCAATCAACGTCGTCCGCCAATTGGCAAGGAAGATAAAGATGATGATCGAGGCGAAGATGCTCCCTTCGACCAAGTGATGTTTGATCGAATTGACTGCCGCTTCGATGAAGACGGACTGGTCGCCAATGACCTGCGTTTTAATATCCCTCGGCAGACTCGCCGTGATCTCTTTCAGACGCTGCTTCACCTCGTTAGCGGTCGTGACCGTGTTCTCGCCGGATTGTTTCGCTATCACCAGCGTGACGGCCGGAACACCATTCAATCGCGCTGACGTGCGAGGCTCTTCGTAGCTATCCTCGGCGAAACCGACATCACTCACCTTGACGACGTAACCGGCGCGGGTTGCCACGGGAATGTGATTGAACTGATCTATATCGATCACCTTCCCGGTTGTGCGGATGGTGAACTCACGGGCTCCGGCGTTCAGGTTTCCGCCGGGCAGTTCGAGGTTCTGCTGCCTCATGGCAGTAAAGACATCGTTGACGGTCAGGTTATAGGCGCGTAGACGGTCGGGGTCAACCAGAATGTGGACCTCGCGCCGCGCACCGCCGACAATCGTAATCTGTCCCACGCCGCGCGCATTTTCCAGCTTTTGCTTGATCTGCTTATCGGCTATGAGCGTCACATCGCGCAAAGAACGAGGGGCCGACACCGCAACCTGCAGGATAGGCGTCGCATCCGGGTCAAATTTTTGTACAACGGGAGTCTTGGCGGTTTGCGGCAGATCGTTAACGACGAGATTAACTTTATTCTGTACTTCCTGAGCCGCCACATCGCCGTTCTTGGCAAGTTCGAAGGTGACAATCACCAGGGATTGACCTTCCGAGGAAGTGGAGCGAACTTCGTCTACCTGGCTGATAGTGTTGACCGCATCTTCTATCTTCTTTGTGACTTCCGTTTCGATTTCTTCCGGCGATGCGCCACGATCTTCGACTCTCACCTGAACAGTGGGTATGTCCACTTTGGGGAAAAGGTCAACACCCAGACCGAAGTAGGAGAACACTCCCACAACGATAAGCGAGAGGACGAGCATGGTGGCGAAAACCGGCCGGCGAACGCAGAGCTGAGCGAGTGAATGCATGGATGATCTTCAAAGCGTGGCAATAACAGCTTGCGGCTTCACGGCCGCACCATCGAAAAGTTGGGATTGATTGGTAAGGACGACCAATTCGTTTCCGGACAAACCGGATTGAATGCGCACCGAGTTGCCGCGAACTTCGCCAGTCAGGACAACACGCATCCGCGCCTGCCCTTGGTCTACAACATAGACCAGATTTGAATCCGTGGTCTTGTCACGGACCACCGCCTGGCGGGGCACAAAAATCGCATCTTCGCCACTAGGAAGAACGACTCGAGCCGTTGCGAACATACCAGGGCGAAGCGCATTACCTGGATTCGGGAAGCGCGCTTCCAGCACAAACACGCGGGAGTTTGGATCAACGGCGGGGTTGATCGCGGACACTTTGCCTTCGAACTCACGATCAGGGTAGGCCGAAACACGAGCCAGCACAACCATTCCAACCTGCGCCTTGGCAGCGCGCTGTTCGGGGGTCTGCAATTGCAGCTTTACCGTCTTGACACGGACAATGGTTGCAATTTTACTTGTCAGCGCGACGTACTCGCCGGCGGAGACAGGGCGCGCACTGATATAGCCGTCAAACGGCGCCTTGATATAGGTGTCGGCCAGACCTTTTTCGGCTTGTGCGACCTGGGCGCGCACCGCTTGGAGCGATGCCTCGGAAGATGAGATGACTTGGTAGCTCTGCCGCGCTCCATTGAGCGCTGCCTCAAACTGCTGACGTGCGGCATTAGCTTGCGCTTCAGCAGTCTCCTGTTGGGTCCGCGCCTTTTCAAAAGCGCTGCGCGAGACATCTCCGGAAGCCACCAGATTGGCGTAACGCTGCGCGTCGGCGGTAGCCAGCCTTGCCTGGGCTTGCGCCGATTCATAGTTGGCTCGCGCCGCAGCCACTTCGGGAACCTTGGTCTCGTCGAATACCCCTGCACCCAAGCCGATCCTTAACTGCGCTTGTCGTACGCCGGCGGTTGCTTCGGCCAACTGTGCGCGTATCTGCTGAAGCCTCAATTCCGCATCCCGGTGATCGAGTTCACAAATCACTTGGCTTTCGTTTACGAATGCGCCGACATCAACCGGAGTCCGAATCACCCGGCCGGCGACCGGCGGCGCGATATCAGAAGACTCGTCAGCGACGAAAGTGCCGGTTTCGTCGTAAGCAGCGGAAACCTGGCGCACCACCGACTTCGCCGTTGTGACCGCAATGGACTTGACTGCGGGAGTCTCGACTGCCTCAGTTTTTCTTCCCGTGCAGGAGCAGACCAATACGCTTCCCAAGAAAAACAAAGTGCGGAGCAGGGGAATTACCTTCTGTTTCATTGCTTGCTCGCTTTCTTCAAAATGGCAGGATGGCGTGTGAGGCATAAGCCATTCATGGCAATCTGCGTGAAGCTTTCCAGGGCCTGCTCATCAGAAAGACAATCCTCCTGTTCTTTGAATTTGTGAACGTATTTACCAAGAGCGTAGTTCTGAGCCATTCCGATAACAGCCATCAGTGCCGCATCCGGACTGATGAGGCAAAGACATCCTTGTTTCTGGCGGCGCAAAAAGTAGCTTCGAAAAGAATCAACGATGGCCATGGTGACTTGGCGCATGTAAAGCAATGCAATCTCGTTTCCCTCCAGCGCCGCATAAAGCATCAAACGTTCGAACTTCGGATCAGTTTTATGAGTCAAGATGATGGCGTTGATGAGCTGCCGAATAACAGCCTCGTCGTCATCCCGATCCATGGCAGATCGGAATTCAGCGATCCACCCGGCCGCGTCAGGAGAACTTAGCTTTTGATCGATGATCGCGGTATAGAACTGTTCTTTACTGGCGAAATGACGAAAGATAATGGCTTCCGTTACGCCCGCTGCCGCCGCGATCTCACGTGTCGTAGTACCTTTGAAGCCTTTTCGAGAAAATAGATCGACAGCGACTTGGATCAACTGTTCGCGACGCTGGTCGGCTGACAGACGGACGGGCGCTGTATCCGAATCAATCCGGGAAACGGCAGAGACCGGGGCGAGTTTCGAGCGGGACACTATTCAACAGTAAGTAAGCACATACTTACTTGTCAAGAGCCGCTGAGGTTTGTAGATCGGCCGCGCCCGCGAGCGGCGTAGTGAGCAGGGCCACTGACCGCAATAAAAGTTTGACTCCACGCCGCATCCCCATAAACCACACGTACCACATGACAAGCCGTTTCTTCGTCATTTAATGATCCGAACAGTCCGGCTACAGATGAATGCGCATGGTGGCGGGTACGCCCCATCTCGAAAGCATCTCCAACGCGTTTTCCACGGCTTGCACAAAGGTTGGATTCGCTGGCAGCTTCTCACCGAAGATTGACTTGACAGCGAGCATAGAGCCGGGATCAGTCAAGGCTCGTTTAGCAATAGCGGTCAGTTCGGCAGCGCGCGCATCGATAATGTTCAAAGCTCTCCCGCGCTCGTCGACACCGTGGCCGAGGTAATAAATCCAACTTGCGACAACAAGGCTCAGCAGATGGATCGGACCGCGCTGCTCCAGTAATTCAACGACGGAAGGAAGCAGCCACTTCGGGATTTTGGCGGAGCCCTCGGAACAGATCCGGGTCACCTGATCGTTGATGGTGGGATTCGAGAAGCGTTCCAGCAAGGAGTTCTTGTATTCTTCTACCGATATACCGGCAATCTTCGGAACGACGGGCGTCACCTCCCTCATGAAGTTCTCAATGAAAGCGCGGAAGAGCGGGTCGCTCATGATCTCATGCACGTAGGTGAAACCGTTCAGCGCCCCGAGATAAGCCATCGCAAGATGGCTGCCGTTCAAAAGACGCATTTTCATGATCTCGTAAGGAGCGACATCCGATATAAGCTGCGCGCCGACCTGCTCCCACTGCGGCCTGCCGTTGCAGAAGCTGTCTTCAATCACCCACTGGCGAAACGGCTCGGTGACGACCGGCCACGCGTCGTCCAGGCCAAATCTGTCAGACACGGAGGCGATATCGGTTGGGGTTGTAGCCGGGGTAATGCGATCAACCATGCTGTTCGGAAAGGCGACGTTGTCGGCGATCCAGTGCTGAAGCGCGGAGTTGCCGAGACCGGTGAAGGCCAGTAGAACTTTCTTAATGACATGGCCGTTACCCTGGAGATTGTCGCAGGACATAACCGTGAAGGGCGGCAAACCGCGTTGGCGGCGTCGGTCCAGCGCCTCCGCTATCAAGCCCACCGAAGAAACAGGTTGCTTTGGGTGCTGAAGGTCATGCTGGATATCGGGATGATGAGCGAGGAACTCGCCGGTGCCTTCATCGATGAAGTAGCCGCCTTCGGTAATCGTCAGGGAAACAATGCGCGTGTCGGCGGCAGCCATCTTTTCGATAGCTGCTTCACGATTTTCCGGAGCGTAGATATAGTCCACGAGAGAACCGATCACGCGAGCCGCTTGTCCGCTCGCGCTGCGCTCGACAACGGTGTACAGGAAATCCTGCCCTCGGAGAGCATCTCTCATGCGATCGTCACTCGGCAGAACGCCGATACCGCACTCGCCCCATCTTTCCGTGTTCTCGATGGCTAACAAATCGTCCAGGTAAACGGCCTGATGCGCCCGGTGAAATCCGCCGACCCCCATATGCACCGTGTGCTGCCGCAAGCGGCTGCGATCGTACGCAGGAGTTTTTACCTCGCTGCGGAGTCTCATGAGGGTGGCGCTGCCAAGTCGAACACTAGGATTGTTGGAACCCATTCCCTGTTTCCTTCTGTTTTGCAGGCACAGGTCTCATCGTAACGCCGTTTCGGTCGAATAGATGAAGGAACTTCGAATCCACTTTAAGTTGCACCTGCTGATCGGGACGAATGTCGGTCTCTCCATCAACCCTTACTGTGAGAGACTCGCCGGATTCTATATGGAGGTGAAGATAACTTTCACTGCCGAGATGCTCGACGGTTTGTATCCGCGCGGGAAGACCGGCTGTAGCGAGGCTGATGTGTTCCGGGCGAATGCCGATGGTCACTTTATCTTCGGGAACAGCCATTTCAGAGCTTGCCGGGACATGAAGCAATCTTCCGTCCGTTAAGGCGACTGTTACTCCGGATGGGGCTGTCTGCTGGACGGAAGCCGCGAGAAAATTCATCCGAGGAGATCCGATGAACCCTGCGACAAATAGATTTTGCGGAGAGCGATAAAGATCCATGGGTGAGCCGACTTGCTCGACGATACCGGCTTGCAGAACGACAATGCGGTCGGCCATGGTCATAGCTTCCACCTGATCGTGAGTTACATAGATCATGGTGGCATGTAACTGCCGGTGGAGGTTTATAAGTTCAAGGCGCATGCGGACCCGCAACGCAGCATCGAGATTTGACAAAGGTTCATCAAAAAGGAAGACTTTGGGATCGCGAACAATCGCCCGTCCAATGGCGACTCGTTGGCGCTGGCCTCCGGACAAGGCTTTCGGCTTTCGGTCGAGAAAGGTTTCGAGGTTCAGAATGCGCGCGGCGTCCAGGACCTTTTTCTGGCGTTCCGCTTTGGGCATGCCAGCGAGTTTTAAACTGAAAGCCATATTATCGGCCACGCTCATGTTCGGGTACAGGGCATAGCTTTGGAAGACAATCGCCAAGCCGCGCTTAGCTGGGGAAATATCATTCGCCCTCTGGCCGTCAATCAACAGATCGCCTGAGGTGATTTCTTCGAGACCGGCGATCAAACGCAGAAGCGTGGATTTGCCGCAGCCGGAAGGTCCGACGAAAACTGTCAACTCCTGATCGTGAATCGTAAGGTCGACTCCTTTGATGATCTCGTTAGTGTCATAGCTCTTACGTATCTGTTTCAGTTGCACAGTTGCCATAACGCTTCCGCCTCTTACTTCACCGCGCCGAAGGTAAGGCCGCGAACCAATTGTCTTTGACTCATCCATCCGAAAATGAGAATCGGCGCAATGGCCATGGTTGAGGCCGCCGAAAGCTTCGCATAGAAAAGTCCTTCCGGGCTGGAAAACGAGGCGATAAAAGTCGTGAGCGGCGCTGCTTTGGCGGCGGTCAGAGTCAAGCTCCAAAAAGCTTCATTCCAGGAAAGAATGGTCGCGAGCAGACTGGTGGAGACGATTCCGGGCATCGACAACGGGAGAATCAGGCTATACAGTTCCTCCCATGGTCCGGCGCCGTCCATCCGCGCGGCTTCCAGAATCTCCCGGGGCATCTCTTTGAAAAATGTATACAGCATCCAAACGATGATCGGGAGGTTGAGCAGAGCATTAATCGCAAGCAGCCCTATCTTGGTATCGAGCAGACCCACGTCGCGGAAGATAAGGTAAACCGGAACAAGGACTCCGACGGAGGGCATCATCTTGGTGGAAAGCATCCACAAAAGTATGTCTTTCGTGCGCTTCGTAGGAAAGAAGGCCAGAGCGTAAGAGGAAGGAACGGCCAGGGCCAGCGCCAGCAAAGTAGATCCGATGGAGACTACCACGCTGTTCCAAGCATAATGAAAATAATTGGCTCGCTCCTGCACGGTCCGGTAGTTTTCGAAAGTCGGCGGAAAGAAAAAATGGGGAATGCGCGAGATGGCTTCTGTCTCTGTCTTGAAGCTGGTCAGGACCGTCCAGAAGACGGGAAAAGCGAGAAGCAGCGCGACTGACCAACCGAGAAGCGTGATGGCCCACTTCCGTTGCAGCTTTTTCGAGAGCATCATCTTTCTCCCTTACGCGTCCAGGTTGCGCGCAAATGAGCGCATCAGAAAAAAAGCCAGAATATTGGCCAAGACGATGGCGACCAGACCGGCAACGGAAGCGCCGCCGATGTCGTACTCCATGAGGGCGTAGCGATAAATGAGAAAAGATAAGTTAGTGGAGGCAAAACCGGGGCCGCCCGAGGTGGTGACATAGATCTCTGCAAAGATAGCGAGAAAAAAGATTGACTCGATCATGATCGTGGCCGCGATGGCTCGCCCCAGATGAGGCAAAATGATGTAGCGGAACATGGCGATCGGCCCGGCTCCATCCATTCTTGCGGCTTCCTTTCGTTCCGGATCGAGCGATTGCACGGCGGTCAACAAGGTGAGCACGGCAAACGGCAGCCACTGCCAGGACACGATAATCACGATGGAAGCGAGCGGCGCCACACCAAACCAGTCAATCGGCTTGAAACCGGCGCAGCGCATAAGAAAAGCGAGAAAGCCGTTGTCCGGGTGCATCATCATGTTCTTCCAGACCAGCGCGCTGACGGTCGGCATGATAAAGAAGGGAGCCAACACGAGAACCCTGGCAATACCCCTGCCGAAGAACTCCTGATCGAAGAGAACGGCGAGCAGTGTGCCCAAGCCGATCGTAATCGCCAGCACGGAGCCTAGCAAAAGAATCGTGTTCCAGATCGCCAGGGCAAGGCTGGGGTCGCTCAACAGATAGCGATAGTTGCCCAATCCATCAACGCCCGTCCGGTCCGGCTGCATCAGGTTATAACGCTGGAACGAGAACCAGAGCGTCATCAGGAGTGGAATGACGGACCAGGCAACCAGCGCAGCGATGGCCGGTGTTTTCAGCAAGAAGCATCCGAGATTATTCTGCCAATTTCTGGATTTCGTTCGATCAAGGAGCGCGGGATCGAGTGTGAGTTGTACGTTTTCCATAGTGACTTTGTTGCCGGTTACTGGGGTCTCCCGGTACGATTCTCCACCCGCTCGACAGCCGCCTGCGCCCGGCGTAAAGCTTCGTCGACTGATAGGTTTCCGACCAGCGCGGCTGCGATCAGTTGGCCCACCTGGTTGCCGATTGTGGGAAAGGATGGAATGACGACACATTGAATGCCGGTATATGGTACAGCCTGTTTCGTCGGATGCAGCGGATCGGCAGCCATAATCGACTGATAGGTGAGGTCCGCAAACGGAGCGGTGGCGAGATATTGCGGCTGCTGATAGGTCGACTGCCGTGTGCCTGGCGGAACAGCAGCCCAGCCGTTTGTTCGAGCGACGAGCCGGATGTAATTCTTCGAGGTCGCCCACTCAATGAATTTGAATGCAGCGGCAGAGTGTTTGGAAGACGAGGGTACGGCCAGCCCCCAGAACCAGAGCCATTGCGCACCGCGCGGAGTGGTAGCGATAGGCGCGGGTGCGAAGCCAACTGTCCCTGCTACCTCCGATTGGCTGGAATTGTACAGCGCCCCGGCGGCTACGGTCGCGTCGATCCACATGCCGCAGCGGCCGTTTTCAAATAGCGTGAGCGACTCATTGAAGCCGTTCGAACTGCTGCCGGGAGGACCGTATTTCTGAAGAAGGTTCACGTAGAAGGCAACCGCTTCATGCCATTCCGGCGAGTCAAGCTGCGGCTTCCAGGCCATATCGAACCAGCGGCCGCCAAATGTATTGACGACTGTGGAGATGTAAGCCATGTTTTCACCCCAGCCCGGCTTTCCACGCAGACAAATGCCGTACACATCCTTTGCCGGATTGTTGAGCTCCTTGGCAAAACGCGCGATGTCCTTATAGGTTGGATGCGCAGGCATGGTCAAGCCGGCTTTAAGAAAAAGATCTTTGCGATAGTAGGTCAGCGAACTTTCTGCGTAGAAGGGCAGAGCGTAAAGCTTATTCTCGTCCGAAGCGCCATCACGAATGGGTTTGAGGAGATCGTTGATGTCATAGTCCGGTGAGAGTTTGTCCTCGATTGGCAGGAGCCAACCACGGCGTCCCCAAATGGGCGCCTCCAACGGACCGATGGTGACAATATCAAACTGGCCGCCATGCGTCGCCGCATCCGTGGTCGTTTTCTCGCGCAGGATCTTCTCTTCGAGAGTGACCCAATCCAAGCGGATGTCCGGGTGTTCCCGTTCAAATTCCTTCGAAAGCCTCTGCATGAGAATCATATCTCCGTTATTCACGGTGGCAATCGTAAGCGTTGTCTGCGCCGGCATTTTCACAGACACGAGCGACGCCAATACGATGCTCCATAAATGAATCAGCCGCATAAGCAATTGTTAACTACTTGGCTAAGTGACACAAGAACAAATTTACCCAATCGATTATCTGCAAGTTGTAGGTAACCGTTGCCATCCATATATCGTTCTCGCAAATTTGAATTCGGCTGGTAGATTCTTGAAGGCTCCATTGCGAAGCCTCAAATTTGCGGTTTGATAGGGGGAAAGCGATGCCGATCACAGCTATTAACTCGTTTCAAGATCGACAGTACCCGGACGCAATGATCGTTATGGCCGTACTTGTCCTTTGCGCCGGGGCGGAGCCGGCGCATAGAGCCGGGCATCCAGGCGCAAGCGCGGAATGCCCGTGATCGCTGGTTTTCGGTGCGTGACACGGTCTAAAAAGTCCAGCACGGCGTAACCGCTACCGGCCACAAGCACCAGGGGGCGTTCCGGCAGCCAGCGCCGGAGTTGCAGCATCTGACGACCCCAATCGAGCAGCGTCTTATGGCGCTGCTACCGTTTCCGGCGATAACGCTCCGAAGGCGCCGGCGCCGTGAAAAAGGGCAAAGTCCAAACACGCCCGGCCCAGGGAAGCTCAACGAGCAGCATTAAACGCAACCAGCGCAGACCCCTGGTTTTCACAAAGGGCGAGCGCGAACTGCGCACCGGATCACGATAGATGCCGCGCGCTTGGATCTTTCGGCCCCAGCTTCGCTCAATGGTGTCGTCGAGTCCGACCAGACGGAGCAAAGCCCTGCACGAGCAG
Organism: uncultured Bryobacteraceae bacterium; assembly: GCA_964247955.1. Classification (GTDB taxonomy): domain Bacteria; phylum Acidobacteriota; class Terriglobia; order Bryobacterales; family Bryobacteraceae; genus Bog-105. Next base: position 16,035 of record CAXTWT010000017.1, on the reverse strand, counting down.
ACGCAATAAGATGCGACTGGCGGCACGCTGTCCCCTTGCAGCAAGTACTGGCTGCCATGAACTAGGAAACCGTTCCGCGAAATGCAAGCCCCCGAAAAGAGAGTAGCGGTTCTGTCACCAATTGCTTGGCGGACGCCGCCGCAGCAATACGGTGCCTGGGAGACAGTGGCCAGTAACATCACCGAGGGGCTGGTCGCCCGGGGCTGGGAGGCGACGCTTTTCGCCAGCAGGAATTCCGTAACGCGCGCAGTTGCATGCCGTGGCGGAGACGGGCTACGAAGAAGACCGGTCTGTTGATCCCAAAGTAGCGGAGTACCTGCACATCTCGGAAGCCTTCGAGCACGCTGCTGAGTTCGATCTCATTCACAGCCACTATGATTTCATGGCGTTGACCTACATGCGGCTAGTCAGGACGCCGGTCCTAACAACCATTCATGGTTTCTCCTCATCGCAAGTTATGCCGGTTTATGAGAAGTACCGTGACGGGGATTTTGTGTCGGTCAGCGACTCCGATCGTGCTCCCGGATTGAATTACTTGGCGGCGGTCTATAGCGGGATCGATCTCTCCTTATACCCGCTTCAGCCGTTAACCGGCGATAACCTAATTTTCCCGGGACGCATTCACCCGGACAAGGGTGTTCATCTCGCAATCGAGGTGGCCCGCCGGAGCGGCAGGCGTTTGCTGATTGCGGGGATCGTCCGGGACGAATCCTACTTCCGGAACCAGGTCAAACCGCACCTCGACGGCTGCCAGATCTGCTATCTCGGGCCGGCGGGCGTTGCCGAAAAGAACGAGTTGTTCGCGCAGGCTTCTGCCCTGCTCCATCTGAATACCATCCCGGAGCGCTTTGGGCTGGTCTTGGCCGAAGCGAATTGTGCTGGTACTCCAGTGATTGCCATGGATCTTGGCTCCTGCCGGGAGGTCATCCAGGACGGGCAAACTGAATTCCTCGTAAGGAATGTGGAAGAAGCGATTCACGTCCTGGAGCGCCTGCCGGAAAGTGACCGCCGCGCCTGCCGAAGTCGGGTTGAGGAACGTTTTTCCGTTAACACGATTGGTGGAAGCGTACGAACGGGTTTACGCCATGATTTTTGAGCGGGAGACAAAAAGATCACCAGGAAGTCGAATCTACCCGGACGCAGGTGTCCCCGTGCCGCATCGAGAAACAAGTGTACAGTTAAAAGGGGAAGCTGATTCCCGCTTGCCGGTTTTTAGCTTTGTGAAACACCTACCGGAACATATTCAAAAACACATCCAGACTATTTCTCAACAAGAGAAGGAGTTTCAAGCCCGGCAAACGAAACTGGAGAAAATTGGACATGCCATTGGCGGCTTTGTGGGAAGCTTTCCCTTTATTCTGCTGCACGTGATCTGGTTCAGCATCTGGCTTCTCCTCAATACCGTGCCGAACCGCTGGGTTTCCGCCTTCGATCCATTTCCATTTCCTTTGCTCGCGATTCTGATTGAGATCGAAGGCATTTTTCTCGCGAGTTTCATTCTGATGCGGCAAAACCGTATGAATCGCCGTTCTGATGAGCGGGAACATTTGACTTTGCAGGTCCTCTTATTGGCCGAGCAGGAAATTACGATGCTGATTGACATCGAGCGGCGCAAGTCGATTCACACCGGCTTTTCTGAGATTGCCAAGGATCGCGATATCGCCAGCTTAAGCCAGCCCACCTCTGTCGATGACCTCACGCGTACGCTCCAGGAAGAATTGCCCTTGGAGTAATTGGTACGATGCCCCTATGCTGCCGTCTTCCCTCGATGGTCCTGTCGAGGCTGCACTACACAAAGCCGAAGGGGCCAATGAGCCCGCGATCATCATTGGCTCGCGGGAGCAGATTTTCCATCTGCTGGCCGAAGCTTCTGAAATCGAGCATACGCTGATGTGCAGCTATCTGTATGCAGCTTTCAGTCTCAAGCCGGGAACCGAATCCGGCTTTTCCGAAAGAGAGGCTGAGGCCGTGGAGCGTTGGCGCCAGACGATTATGAGTGTTGCCATTGAGGAAATGGGCCACTTGTTGATCGTCGCCAACCTAACTGCCGCTCTGGGGGGACGGCCCCATTTCAGCCGGCCCAATTTCCCGGTCAGTCCCGGTTACTTTCCCTCCGGGGTGGTGCTGCGCCTCACACCCTTCTCCTTTGACACGCTCGACCATTTTATTTTCCTCGAACGCCCCACCGGTGTGGAAAGGCGCGACGGAGAAGGCTTCGAAAGCGAGGAACAGACGAGGGAACAGGCCCACCCGGGATTGATGCCCAGCGCTCAGGATTACGTCACGGTCAGCCATCTTTACGAGGCGATCCGCGCTAACCTAAACGCGTTTGCCACCCGCTCCGGCGCTGCCTCTCTCTTCGTCGGGACAGCCAGTGGGCAGATCGGCCCGGACTTGCTGCGAATGCATGGCGTGGAAACCATTAGTGACCTGACTGGCGCCAGCCGTGCGATTGATCTGATCGTAGAGCAAGGGGAAGGCTCACCTGCGGACCGGGAAGATTCCCACTACCGCCGCTTTCAGGCAACCAAGCGGGAATACGCCGACTTTCTGGCGGAGAATCCTGGTTTCGCACCCGCCTACCCGGTGGCGGAAAACCCTGTCCTGCGCCGCCCGGCCGCGCCGGAAGGTAAAGTATTTATCAATGCAGAACCCGCTGCTATGATTCTGGATCTCGCCAACGCGGTGTACGGAATGCTCTTGCGGTTTCTCGTCCAGGCTTACGCGAAATCTGCTCCCACCGCTGCTCCCGAAAAAGAGCGGATGGTGTCCGCCGCTATCGGTCTTATGCATGTCTTGGACCGGACCGCGAAAGCCTTGGCGAAGCTGCCAGCATGTCTCGATCATCCGGGTGTGAATGCCGGGATGACGTTTACCATGTTGCGCGCGGTGGAGCCTTTCGTCGGGGGCGCGGCGGAAACCACACTCATCCGGGAACGGCTGCGCCAATTGGCTGGCGGTGCTCAACAGGCTGCGCGAGCCGTCCCGGAAATCGTTCCGGCAGCGGAAGCGCTGGCTACTCTGGTCGCCGGTTTTCCGAATGCTGCTTGAATAGATCCCGTGCAAAGGGATACGAGTTGCTGATAGCGAATGCGACGGTTACGACGAGCGTGCGGAAGTAATCATGCCATGCTCGATGGCGTACCGGGTGAAATCAGCAGTGGTTTTCAGATGCAGTTCACGCCCGAGCGTCGCTTTGTGAAATTCGACGGTCTTCACGGAAATATTCAAAATACCGGCAATTTCTTTTCGCGACCGGCCTTCGGCGACGAGCTGGAGAATTTCTCGCTGGCGCGCGCTGAGATCATCGGAAAGCTTGCCGCCCGGGGTCGACGCCATCCAGGCATCCAAGGCATTACGAGTCACCAAGGGACTAACGTAATGATGGCCCTTCAACACCTCCCGAATCGCCGTGAGCAACTCGGAAGCGGCGGCCCGTTTCAGGAGATATCCGGAGGCGCCCGCCCGAAACGCCTCGGTGACATAATCCGTATCCGCGTGCATGGTCACAAACACCAATCGAGCGGATGGGAGCAGTTTCGAAAGCTGGTGCGCCGCGTCGATTCCATTCAAAAGCGGCATCGAAATATCTAACAGGATGATGTCCGGCTTGAGCCTTTGCGCGGCCATCAGCAGGGCTTGTCCATCTTCCACGCTTCCCACTAATTCAAATTCCGGCTCAAGCATCAGCCGGTACCCCTCTAACAGAAGATTGTGGTCATCCGCAATGAGGATTCGTGGCCGCATCAAGTCGTCTCCGGAAGCAGAGGCGCCGTGATGGAAAGATGGACTCCATGTCCCGGCTGTGTTTTCAACGAAAATTTTCCCTGCACTAAGCGCACGCGTTCCTGCATGCTGATCAGACCCAGACCGCCTTTCGCCCGCGCGAGCATCATATCGAAACCGTCTCCATTATCGCGAATCGAGAGATGCAAACGGCGGGAAGATCCTGTCAGCACAATGTTCACCGCCGCATCCCGGGCGTGTTTTCCCACATTGCGCAAGGCTTCCTGCACGATGCGGTAAAAACAACTGGCGATTTCCGCCGGAATCCTCCGAGGCACGTTCCGGCTTGTGAACTTAACTGGAATGGCTGTCGAGCGGGAAAACGCCTCGGCGTACGACCGTAGCGCGACGGTCAACCCAAGGTGGTCGAGGCTTGAAGGATGCAGCCCATGGGCGACTCGCCGCAGATCGTTCGCGAGCACCCCGGCCTGGTCCCCCACATGGCGCAGTTTTTCCTTCGCACCCGCCAGGTTTGTAAACGGCACTCCTTGTTCCAGAGTCTCAATGTCGAATTGCAGCTTAGCCACTTTCTGGCTTAAATCATCGTGCAGTTCCCGTGAGATCCGACGGCGTTCTTCTTCCTGCGCATGGAGTAAACTGGCGGTCAAACCCCGCAGTTCTTCCCGGCTACGAAGCAGAGCAGCTTCACTTTCGCGGAGGGCGGCAGTTCCTGCCTCGACGCTCGATTTTAATTGTTCCTGTCCCGCCACAAGAGTACGTGCAGTGTTTTTTTGCGCGGTAATGTCCTCAATGGTAATCAGAATCAGTTTCTCCCTATCAGTCTGAAATGAACGGAGAGAGAGGCATACGACTCTCTGGCCCTGTCCGGCAAACTCGCTTTCGAACTCCAGTTCCCGGACGGCAGCAGGGTCTGCCCAAACCCTTTCCAACGCGTGACGAAGTCCGGGCAGGTCCCATTGTTTCCGGCTGATGTCGAGAAAGCACTGGTTTTCTACCTGAGCTGGCGGCAATCCATAGCGTTGGCAGAAAGCCTGGTTCGCCAACCGGATGCGCAGATCCTCTCGTAATACGAGCAAGGGTGTGGGTACCGAGTTGGTTACGGTTTCCGCGAATTGGCAGGCCACGGTCGCCTCCTGCTTGGCGCGCCGCAACTGGTCAACGTCAATGAGCGCCAGTACAACACCCTCAATCCGGTGATCTCTCGTCCGGTACGGCTGTATCCGCAGGGCACGCCAGCACCCTTCGCGATCCTGCAACTCCAGTTCCCGGGGCTGGAGGGAGTCGAGGACGCTGCGCGCCAAAGATTCCACAGTGTCGACGCTCAGTTGCATCCGGATCTCTCCGATGGGACGCCCCAAATCGCTCGGCCGAACATTGAGGAGTCTTTCAACTGCCGGTGTCATACGGCGAATGCGCAACTCGTGATCGAGCAGCAGGATCGGTATGGTTGTGCTGCTCATCAAATTCTCTAGATCGTCACCGAGTAGGCTGAGTTCGCTGTTGCGGTTTTGCAACTCCTCGTTGAGTGTGCTCAGCTCCTCGTTGCTTGACTGCAACTCTTCTTTCGCCGTTTCCAGCTCCTCATTGATGCTCCGCAGTTCCTCATTACTCGACTGAATTTCTTCCTGGGATGAGGTTAGTTCCTGATGGGCTGCATCACGCTCGTCAATCGCGGCCTGCAAGCGTTGGCTCGTGAGCGCCAGCTCTTCCCGCAACCATTCCGCTTCCATGACTGAGCTATCGGGCGTCACCTGCATCCCTTGTGGTGCAGGCTCACTCTCCTGCGTTTGCAGGCGCTCCGCCGGAGGAGAGAAGAAAACAACCAGAAAGTACGGGTTTTGCGAAGCTTGGCTGGGCAGGCGGCGAACTTTTAAGCCAATCTGCCGGATGTGTCCGTCTATCCTTTCTCGAAGCAGGATTGCCTGGACCGGAAGGCTCTCGCTCCTTGCCTTGGTTAATAGATTTTGTAACTCACTCCGCCAACTTTCCCGGATCATTTTCAGCAAGTCGAAAGTAGGCGCTCCGGCCGGCAACTGCAGGTAGGAACTCGTATCCCCCGCCGTGTGAATAATCTCGAACCGGTCGTTCACCACAACCCAGGGCGGACCATACTCCGTCAAAACCATTCGTTCCGCTGTCCTCTTCCAATCCGGTTCGCGAAAGCTGGAATTCGAGGCAGTTTCGGAGAGGGGAGTTACCAGCCCCTGCTCCTGAGCAAATCCCCGACGGATCATTCCTGCGCTGGGATATCCAGGTATGGCGCTTCTCTGAAACAGCTTGTGTTGCGGATCGACCGACGAAAACAGTTCCGGAAAACCTTGCAAGCCCTCGGACGCGCCGAGCAGCAGATAGCCGCCCGGCTGCAGAGCATAATGAAATGTTGCCGCCACCCGGCGCTGCAAGGCGGACCCTAAGTAGATAAGAACGTTCCGGCAGCTAATCAGGTTCACCCTCAAAAATGGCGGGTCCGCGCAAACGTTGTGGCGCGCAAACACGCACATTTCCCGGATGGGCTTCACGATCTGATAGCCATTGTCTACGGTCGCAAAGAATTGACGGCGGCGCTCGGGCGAGAGAGGCGCTATCTGGCTTTCCTTGTAAATGGCGCTCCGAGCATGGACAATCGCACGCTCGCTGAGATCGGTCCCAAAGATTTGAATGGGCACGGGGGAGGACAACTGCGAGACGAACTCGAGCAGGCACATGGCGAGGGAGTAGACTTCCTCTCCCGTCGAGCATCCCGGCGCCCAAAGGCGCAGAGGAGCAGAGGACGGCCTGTCCCGGAGCAGCTCCGGCAGAATCTTTTCTTGTAAAGCGAGAAATGTATCCGGATCACGGAAGAAGCTGGTGACATGGATCAGCATGTCTTCATACAAGGCCATCAACTCGGGACGATGGGTCTCTATATGAGCGGCATACTCTTCAAGTTCCCTGTGCCGCTGCAGGAGCATGCGACGAGTGACGCGGCGGCGCAGGGTGCCGCGCTTATAGCCCTGGAAAGCGATTCCGGTAGCCGTTCGGAGCAGTGCCAAAATCGCGTTCAGGTGCTGCTCGTCCGGCCTCCCGGCATCGCTCGGTCCGGCATCAATTGATGCCGGAATCTGAGCAGAGAAAACCCGGTACTGTCCGATTCGGCTCAGCTCGCGCGCCAGTTCTTCCGGCGGCAGCACGACATCCACGGGTCCGGCCTGAACGGCGGAGTGGGGCATGCCGGGAAATTGGGCTGAATCCTCGCTTTGGGCCATGGCAATGCCGCCTTCCTCTCGGATCGCCTGGAGCCCCAGAGCCCCATCTGAATCCGTGCCGGAGAGCAGTACGCTAACGGCTCCGGCTTTCTGGTCTTTCGCAAGCGAACGGAAAAAGTCGTTAATCGGCAGGAACGTACCGGAGATTGCTGGACGAGGTGTGAGTTCCAGCAGCCCGCGCGAAATCGTCATCAGATGATTAGGAGGAATGACGTAGACCTGGTTCGGCTGTACGGCGGCACCTTGTTCTACCTCAACCACCGGCATCGAAGTCGCGCGCAACAGCAGGGAAGCTAATTGGCTGGCATGCTGTCGAGAAAGATGTTGGATCAGCACAAAGGCCATGCCGGTGTCAGCAGGCAGGTGTTGCAGAAGTCGAGTAAACGCTTCGAGACCTCCGGCCGAAGCTCCGATCGCCACCACGGGAAAGGAGAGTGCCGGGGCGTCTTCCTCGCCGTCCTGCAAAGAGAGATTCTTGACTTCTGCCATAAACAAATGGGGATAGGGGGCAGGTCATCATTTTGACTTGGCTCCCGCTTTTATCTCTTGCTTTAACCGTAACAGTTGAAAACGGAAGACGGAATCGGATCAGTGCCTAGCCGTGGGGTGTCAAATGCTTAAAGATCGTAGCGAGCTAGGGCGAATGTTCCCACAAGTAGGCACTGACCTAGGTGACCCGCCCCACCTTCAACTGTTACCTTCGGATCAGTCTGAGATGCGACGAACAGAAAACGGAACGGCAGTTACCGGAAAAGGCCAACAGTCATGAGCACATCTACTACGGAAAAGATGATTGATCGCCAAGAATTGATCTTGCCGGTTCTCCAGGAAGAGCTGGAAGTTTATAAGCAAACAGTTCCCACCGGATTGGTGCGCATACGGAAGACGGTCCGCGAACGCGAGGAAGTTGTCGATGAACCGCTTCTGGCCCACGCCGTAGAGATCGTGCGCGTTGCCAAAAACCAGGTCGTGGACGCGGTGATTCCGATTCGGCAGGAAGGTGACACGACCGTGATTTCCATTGTCGAGGAAGCATTGCTTCTCACTAAGCAACTCGTGTGGAAAGAAGAGATTCGCATCACCAATCGAGTGTCGGAAACGCGCGAACCGCAGCATATGATATTGCGCACGGAGGAAGTGAGCATCGAGCGTGGCCGGGTGAAAGACGGCTTGCTGACGAATGCTCCCATTGCCTCGATTGCCACCGCGACGGCAGCAGACTTTAAAGCTTTCCAAGAAGGCGCCCTCGAACTGATCGAGACGGCGGAAGAAGGAATGATCTCCAAAGTGGCGCACGTCATTGAGGAAATCGTTGTCAGCAAACAGGTGTTCGCACGGGAGCAGACTGTTAACGATACGCTCCGCCACACTGAAATCCACACGGAATCTATTCTGCCGTCGCAGGGGGACTAAACAGCGCTGAATACCTGCTCGTTGTTAACGCTGGAATGGCCTCTTTGTTTGTTTCAGCCGTCATTCTTGTTTCTGAGACCGAAAGCCGGAGAATGCTCCGGCTCGCATCAGAAATTGTCATTCAGCAAAGCAACAAAAAGAAATTTATATGGAACAATTTTGTACTGCCGGCAGCACCGCTCTGAACCTCCTGCCACGGAGGCTGCCGGGAACACACGTGTTTTCAGGGCAGCTCGGCCGCTGAACGATGAAGGTTCCTCGCACGCTTGGTGAGTCGCCGGGCGCAACCGAAAGAAGAGATCTGAGACGGAGAGTTAACAGAAAAGGGAAAGATGATGAACACCACAGAAGTAGATACAACCACCAATCAAACCACCTATGTTTGCTTGTTCCATACTGCCGCGCAAGCGGAAGCAGCGGTGGAGGATTTGACACAGGCTGGTATTCCGAAGTCAGCCATCGGCATTATGGGTAATTCGGGAACCTCGGCGGCTAACCCGGCCGCCATGGAGAAATGGCGCGTTCCCAAACGCGATGCCCAGCATCTGCTGGAGGCTATCAATAAGGGTGGAACGGTTGTGGCTGTTTCGGGCCACGATGGCGTGAGCAGCAGAATCGAAGCTGTTTTCCAGCGGAATCAGGCTTCTCAAATTGACGAGACCGTGGCAGAAACGAAACAGACAGTCGTTGCCAGTCCCCTGCTGGCAAAGCCCGCTGCCGTTGCTCAGGATCAGGGAACGATCAACGTCATTGAGGAAGAACTGCACGTCGGGAAACGGCAAGTTCAAACGGGCGGCGTGCGGATTTACCAGCGGATGGTAGAAAAGCCGGTCACTGAGACTGTATCGTTGCAGGAAGAGCACGTGACGGTCGAGCGTCACGCCGTGAATCGTCCAATTTCCGCCGCAGATCATTCAATGTTCGAAGGTAAATCGTTCGAGGTGACGACAACCGGAGAAGAAGCAGTTGTTTCTAAAACGGCCCGGATCGTCGAAGAAATCTCAATCGGCAAGGAAACGAGCGAGCATATCGAGCGGATTCAGGATACGGTTCGCCATACGGAGGTCACCGTTGAGCAGACTAGCCCGGAAACACAGAAAAATCGAAAGCCGAAAAAATAAAGGCGGAAATACGGTTCTGTTCAAAGGAGGAAAGATGGCGGAAAAAACAAAAGTCTATGAAGATGCTGGCAATACGGGCCAGACAAACGCAGGCTCACCCGAGCGGGTGAAGGTGTATGAGCAGAAAACTCAAGGAGGCGTCAGTAAATGGGTGTGGCTGATCCCCTTGCTTCTGTTACTAGGTCTTATGGTGTGGTACTTCAACCGCGACCGCAGCCCGGCCGTCGCGACTACAGCAAGCATCGGATCGGTTTATTTCACAACCGGCTCGGCGGCTCTCACTGCCGACGATCAAGCGACGTTGAGCAAAGCGGCAGATTCGATGAAACAGAATGCCGCGATGCGACTGCGCGTACAAGGATATACGGACAGCACCGGCGATGCCGCGCAAAACGTTGCTCTCTCGAATCAGCGTTCCGCTGCCGTCCAACAGTATTTGGCATCCAAAGGCGTCGATCAATCTCGGCTGAGTCTGGAAGGTTTTGGACAAGCGAACCCGGCAGACAGCAACGGCACGTCAGACGGTAAAGCGAATAACCGTCGCGTGGAGTTGTTTCAGCAGTAAAGGCGGCCAAACTTAAAGACGCTGCCCAGGTCTTGTGGAACCATTCCCGCGAGAAGTTCAAAGGAAACTTTCCTGAGACCTGGGCCATTTTGTTTCTAGGCAGACCATCCATGAACACTGAGTTCATGAACGATCGTAGTAGCGAAAAGATAAACTGGCTCAGCATGATTGTGTTGGTGCTGTTCCATGTGGGAGCTGTCAACGCATTATTTCTGTTCAACTGGCGTATCTTCTTGATAACAGTCCTCCTTTATAGAATTTGAACCGAGGGGACTGCATGCTTTAGCTGGCAGGGGAATCGGTTTTGCGGCGAATGCCGCTGGCTCCTTTCGTCATTTTTATTGAGGTGACACCAACTGGCCAAGCGAGAAAAGATCGAAATCCCTGCTAGCCGCCGAGCCATGTTCCGGCCCAGCAAGGAACTCTAGAATTGTCTCCTAGCTTGGTCCGCTAACGCCCGCCTGCGAGAAAACGGGACGGCGTAGCGGTCGTCGGATACCCGAATCAAACGGAACAAACCGATTCAATATCCTTTTTCTCGCCGCCCATAAAGTTATCGATTCCCCCGCTACAACTAGGCTGATTTCCCTTCACGATTAGGTACTTGCCTAGTTTTGGTCTATCGCCGAGAACCGCTATCTTTAATTGGATGTCAGCCAGAATCCAGATTTTGTACACTGCCTTGTTCGGTACTGATCTTTCCGCAGGCGAACAAAAAGCCTCTTGATGAAAGTCCATTTAGTCAACCCCAGCGACAAATCTTTCGGAACGGCAGTGATCACGCCACGCTGGTTATATGTTCTTGCCGCAGCTACGCCCGCCTCCTTTGGTGATCCTGAGATCTGCGATGAGACTTTAAATCAGCTTGACGTGACCCGCGTCGAAGCCGGAGATGTGGTGGGAATCGGCATTCACACCGGAAACGCTCTACGCGGTTACGAAGTCGGGCGAGCCGTGAGAGCGCGTGGCGCATTCGTCGTTTTCGGCGGAATTCATGCCACCTTGTATCCCGAAGAGGCTCTCGAGTTAGGAGGCGCTCATTCGGTCGTGAAGGGCGATGGCGACGTTGTTTGGGCAGATGCTCTGCGGGACTGCCGCAACAGTACGCCCCAGGCCGTGTATGAGGGCGGCCGAATCGAGCCTGATCAGTTTCGCTCGGCACGATGGGATCTTTTGCCGCCCAGCAGCTACATGTGGGCCTCCGTGCAAACCATTCGGGGCTGTCCCAAGCACTGTTCTTTCTGTTCGGTGTGGCGGACCGACGGGCAGCGGCCTCGTCAGCGCGGCTCCGAGGGCGTCATTGCGGAGATCGTCGCTCTGCGACGCAAAGGCTTCCGCTTTATTGCTCTTGCCGATGACAATTTCTACCCGGTGACCATGACCGACTTGCAATTGGCGGAACGGCAGAACAATCACAGAAAGCTGCTGGAACTCAGGTCCATTCGCCAGGAAAGATTCGAACTGATGGCACGGCTTGCTGAGCTTCCGAGTGACATGGTTTTTTATACGCAAATCACTATGGAGGCCGCTGAGGATTCAGAATTCCTGGAAGCGATGCGAAGGGCTCGCATTAAGGGCGCGTTGGTGGGAGTAGAGGCGGTTACCGCAGAAGGACTGAAAGCGGTGTTTAAAGACTTCAACTGTGCGGGCGAACAGTTGGTCCGACGACTTCAAACCTTCCGAGAACATGGGGTTCATGTTCTCGGCTCGTTCATCTTTGGATTGCCCACGGATAACGCAAGTACTTTCGAGGCGACCGCTGAACTAGCTCAACGCTCCGGTATCACCTTCGCCCAGTTCGTGATGCTGACGCCGTTTCCCGGAACGGTGGATTTTCACCGCTGGGAGAAAGGGCAAGAAAATCAAGGAGCCACCGTTGGCGGCATTCCGCTGACGAGATATTGGCTGATACCGCCTGCGGTCAGACCCAAGATGTTTACTCCTCACCCGTCCATGAGTTCTGCGGAAATACGGGATCGAACCCAGCGTGTTTGGGACGCATTCTACAGTCTGCGCTCAATCTGGGAGCGATCTCGCTGCGTGTCATCTCTGCGCGCCCGGCTGGCTTTTCTGTTCGTCTCGAAGCTTTATCGTCAGATGTATGCCGGCACTGGAATTGCCACAGACAGCGCCCGCCAGAGCCGAGCCCGTTTGTGGGCGCGCTTGCTCGCCATACCCTGCCGCAGGCTGTTTCAAGCAAAACCGATGCCTCACCTGAGCGTTCCGCCATTACGCGGCTCCAAGGGAAATTCAGCGGGTGGGTTCGTGAATTCTGAACTGACGAAGGACTTCCAGGTACTGCGTTGATCCCTCTTATGTCTTCGCCGGACTCCTGAAATGAACTCGCGATAATCGTGAATTGTGATTGGATTGGGCCAATTAAAAGGTACGGCCTCTCTGCTCAGGGGGGCGTCGTTCTTTTTCTTTCTCTCTCGGCGCGCAGATCTTACCTGCCGGTGCGGCTCTGGAAGTGCGTTTATCGACGGCCCCATGTTCTCAACCCTCTCACCCAGGAGATTGAGTTGAAGCGACCATCATCGCGCCCGTTACCGAGACTGGGGCAAACCGGGGGCTGATCTTTCGGTGCTTGCGGTAACCCTAATATGCGGTGAACGATAGAGGGTTAGAAAAGATTGACGAACAACTGAAAAAACACAGCGGTGTACGTCACCGGAAAGCTAAGATACGCTGCCACCCTCGTAATCCTGTTTCGGTCTCGACAAGAGTTCGAAACCAGTTTCTCGTTGTGATATCTTCGCTCACACAACCATGAACCGACGAGAAGCACTCCGCTTGATGACCGCCGGTAGCGCCTGCGCGGCAGCAATGCCGATGGAGCCCGCCGGCCTCCCCGCCCTGAAGATTACTGACGTCAAAACAATTTTGACCCAGCCTGGTAACGGCGATCACCTTGTGGTGGTGAAAGTCATGACCAGTGAGCCCGGTCTGTATGGGGTGGGATGCGCCACGCATCGCGAACGCCCCCTCGCCGTCGCCTCCGCCATTAACGATTACCTCAGGCCGTTTGTGCTGGGCAGAAATCCGGAAGATATCGAGGACATCTGGCAGTCCGCCTATGTTTCCTCCTATTTTCGCAGCGGCGTGACTCTGAACAATGCGCTATCGGGCATTGATGGGGCGCTGTGGGATATCTGCGGGAAGCGTGCTAGTTTACCCGTTTACAAGATGCTGGGAGGAAAAGTGCGGGCAGCCGTGCCGCTTTATACTCACACCAGCGCCGCCGAGTTGCCGGATTTGGAAGAGCAGGTTAGGAAAGCGATGGCGTCAGGATATCGACACGTACGCGTCCAGCTTGCGGTGCCCGGATACTCCGGCTACGGCGTAGCTGCAAAAACGGCGGACGAGATTCAGCAGGCAAGGCCGCGCGGCGTTGTCTCCTCCCCTGTTTTTGAGCCGACTCCATACGTGAACAACACAATTAAGATGTTCGACTATTTGCGAGCCAAGATCGGCTTCGATGTGGACCTGATTCATGATGTGCATGAACGCGTCCCACCAACGCAAGCCTTAGCCCTCGCCAAAGCGGTGGAGCCGTTTCGTTTATTTTATCTCGAGGATGCGCTGGCGCCGGAAGACGTGCCCTGGTTTCAGACCATGCGGGCACAAACCTCAACGCCGCTCGCAATGGGCGAACTGTTTGTGAACCGGAATGAGTGGCTTCCGTTAGTGGCCAACCGCTGGATCGACTTCATTCGCTGCCATATCTCAGCTATCGGCGGCCTCAGCATCGCCCGTAAAGTGGCGGCTACCTGCGAGATGTTTGGAGTCAGGACGGCTTGGCATGGACCGGCGAACGTTTCGCCGATCGGCCACGCAGTGAACATGCACCTGGACTTAACGGCCATTAACTTCGGTATTCAGGAGCAGAACCTGTTCACCCACGAACTTCGCGAAGTGTTTCCTGGAGCGCCGGAGATTACGGGCGGTTACATGTATCCAAATGAAAAGCCAGGACTGGGTGTGGATATCGACGAGAAAGCGGCCGCGAAGTGGCCTTATAAGAATGCAGGAGATAGTCGCGGGAATGATCGCCGTTTAGACGGAACCATCGTCCGTCCTTGAGAGTGATCCTCAGTTTTGTTATTGCTGTAAGCCGATCATCCACTCATACGTCATACGGCCGACATCCTTGCTTCGTCACCTTCCCCAGGCGCGAGAAATAGGTTCGATTCCAGCCCGTGCTGTCGCGTGTAAAGGTCGTAGTAACGACCCCTCGCGGCATACAACTGCATGTGGGTTCCGCGCTCAATGATGCTCCCTCCTTCCACAACAAGGATTTGATCGGCTCGCCGGATTGTCGAAAGACGATGCGCAATGACGAACGTTGTTCGACTCTGCATGAGATAGGAAAGGCCGGTCTGGATCAAGGCTTCCGACTCGGAATCGAGGCTGGAGGTGGCTTCATCAAGGATGAGAATGCGCGGGTCCGCCAAAATGGCGCGTGCAATGGACACACGCTGTTTCTGGCCGCCGCTCAGTTTGACGCCGCGCTCGCCGACAACCGTGTCATAAGCCGCCGGAAGCTGATCCGCAAACTCATCGACACGGGCAATGCGACAGGCTTCCAGAATTTCCCTTTCCGTGGCGCCTGGACGCGAGAAGGCAACGTTGTCGCGAATGGTCCCATCGAAAAGGAAGGAGTCCTGCAACACCAACCCGAGTTGCCGGCGATAGCTCGAAAGCACCACCGTCGAAAGATCAAAGCCGTCCACAAGAACCCTGCCCTCGTTCGGCGAGTGGAACGCCGTGATCATGCCGATGGTGGTAGACTTGCCCGAGCCTGACGATCCCACTAAGGCAGTGACTGTTCCGGGCCGCGCGTCCAAAGAAACATCGTGCAGCACCGGCTTTCCTTCTTCGTAGGCGAAAGAAACGTGTTCGAATTGTACATGGCCATCGATCACCGGCAGCACGGTGGAGCGTCGCGGGTCTTCGTCTTCCGGGCGCTCCCGCAGGATTTGTCGCGTTCGCTCCAGTCCGGCCAACGCTTCCGAGATCTGTGTGCCGATGTTCACGATCTGGACGACCGGCGCAATCATAAAGGCAAGGAGTGAAGTGTACATGACGAAGTCGCCGACATCCATGCGGTGAGAGGCCACCTGGCGCGCGCCGAGAAACATGATGAGCGCCCCGACAAGGCCCATGAGAACGGTGGACGTAAGGGTCATGAGCGAAATCGTAGTCAGTGATTGCAAAACGTTGTCGAGCAGGCGCTGGGCCCCGAGCGCGAAGACCCCGGCTTCGCGTTTTTCCGCGTGATAGCCCTTGATGACTCGAATTCCCCCCAGGGTTTCGGTCAAGCGCCCGGTGACTTCCGCCGTGATCTTGCCACGCTCGCGGAAGATTGGGCGGACGGTTTTGAAAGCGCGCTGCAGCACCACGCCGAACACAATCAGAATAAGCAACACAAAAGACGTCATCGTGGCGCTGGTGCGGAAAAGCAGTACGGTGGAGATTATCGCGGTGAGCAGACCGCCCGCCAGTTCCACTAATCCGGTTCCCATAAGGTTACGAACACCTTCAACGTCGCTCATGATACGTGAAACCAGCGTTCCTGTTTTGTTGGCGTCGTAGAAGGCGACCGGAAGCCTCCCGATGTGTTCCTGGATGCGGAGGCGCATTTCGTAGATCAGGCGCTGGCCGGATTTAGAAAGAAGCTGAGTCAGGGAAAAAGAGGTGATGCCCTGGATCACCGTGGCGAGAACAACCCCGAACACGATTGGGGTGAGCAGGCTGATCTGGCCTTTTCGCATCACATTGTCGATGAGGAACTTGGAGCTGATCGGCAGGGCAAGTCCACAGACACGATTGATAATCATGAGGGCGGCCCCCGCTAACAGAAGACCACGGCGCGGCTTCATGAGCGCCCAGATGTCGGGGAGGAGTGTTTTGATGCGCTCGGACTGGCTTGTTTTGTCCATGG
>CAXTWT010000016.1:11020-31635 GCA_964247955.1 uncultured Bryobacteraceae bacterium | reverse complement strand
GTGTAGCCCCGGTTCTGATTATCGTTAATCGTCAACATGACCACGGGAATGTCGCACAGTTCGGCATCGGCCTTCAAAACGGAGAGCACCATCCAGCCATCCATTCCCGGCATCATGACATCCAGCGTGATGGCGATAGGGTGCAATTTACGGGCCAGGCGAACGCCTTCTTCGCCGGTATAAGCGGACTGTACACGGAATCCGTACTTTGCCAAAGAGCGGGACAGGAGTTCTCCCACGCTTGGTTCATCGTCAATAGCCAGAACGAGATTTTCTCCCAACGGCGGTGGTTCAGCAACAACGGTTTGCGCGTCGGCGGGTTTTCCGTTCACGGGCTTGACCGGAACACGAACTGTGAACGTCGAGCCGGCTTTCGGACGGCTCTCAACGGATAAACTGCCGCCCAGCATCCTTACAAAACGCTGGGAAAGAGCCAGCCCCAAGCCGGTTCCGCCGAAGCGCCGAGACGTGGACGCATCCGCCTGCGTGAACGGCTGAAAGGCTTCTTGCAGTTGCGCCGGAGTCATTCCAATGCCGGTGTCACTCACTGTGAACACGATCCATTCTTGCGAACCGTCCTGTTCGCGGCGGGCAGTCAGCGTAACGTTCCCGTTCTGTGTAAACTTGCACGCATTGCTGAGCAGATTGTAAAGAGTTTGCCGCAATTTTGTTTGGTCGCTATGAATAGAGCCTAAGTGCGGGTCCAGTTCCACCGTGAGGCGATTACCATTTTTTTCAGCTAAGGGCCGAAGAACAGATGCGACTTCCTTCACGGTTGTTGACACGCAAAACGCTTCGATGTAAAGATCCATTTTGCCTGCTTCGATCTTTGACAAATCGAGTACGGAGTTAATCAGCATCAGCAGATGCTTCCCGGCAAGCTGGATTTTCGTCAGGTCCGGAATCAATGATCCGGGCGCTGAGTCCTCCGCTTCCTCTACCAGCATTTCGCTGTATCCGATAATGGCGTTCAGCGGCGTGCGCAGTTCATGGCTCATATTGGCAAGGAAAGCGCTTTTAGCGCGGTTCGCCGCTTCCGCCGTTTCCCGCTGCCGCCGGAGTTGCAGACCTGCTACGGTGAACAAAGTAAACAGCGTAACGGAGGCGATGCTCGTTATTAAAGCGGCATCGCGCGCCCGGTTCCCCACTTCCCGTGCCTGGGCATTCGCATCAGCGTTGACGCGTTCTTCTAATGCGGCAACACGGGCGCGAATTTGATCCATCAGTCGCTTGCCGCGATTCGTCTGCACAACGGCGAGCGCCGCAGGAAGGCCAACTGTACGACGAAGCTCAATCGTCTGCTTCAGCTCCGACAACTTATCCGCTATCAATTGGGCAAGATCGTTGATCTGCTGGTGGTAGGGCCGGCCTTCCACATTCGACCGCAGCCCGCTAATTTCGAGAGGCAGCCTTTGAACAGCGCTGCGGTAAGGTTCCAAGTACGCTTCCTGGGCGGCCAGCAGATAACCGCGCTGTCCGGTTTCCGCTTCAACAGTAAGTCGGAGAATTCGGCCCACATGACTTACCATTTCACGCGTGTCGGCGGCGCGCCTATTGGCAGCCTGCACTGCGCGCCAATCAGCGAAAGCCAAGGCAATCACAAGCACCAGCGCTAACACGGCTGTGCCCGCCCACAGAATCTCGCTTCTGACGGCTGATCGGTTTTCTTGCCCTGGCGTGAGTTCTTCTACACTCTCAGCCATTGCCCGTCATTGTCTCATCTTGCGTGGGAAAGAAAGAACACCTATCAAAATCTTCCTGATTAAACGAAAATTCTTCCGCATGACAGGAGTCGTTTGAAATGGCGCGAAATGTTTGTTGTGAGGCAAATAATTGAATCCTAAAGGCTTGTTAACAGGGAAGCAATAAGCCTTACGTAGCGGCGAAGTCTGGCAGGCAATTTGCTCTAACACAAAGTGAGGAGAGTAAAACACATGCTCTGGTACACCTGGGTATTTCTCGTGATTGCACTGATTGCTGCGGTTCTTGGATTTGGAGTAGTTGCTGCAACAGCGGCCACTATTGCTAAGATTTGCTTTGTTGTGTTCTTGGTGCTGTTCCTGATCAGCATATTGGCTGGGCGTCGCAGCGCTCTTTGAGCGTTCGCGAAACAGCTAAACTAAAGGCAAGGATATTCGTGCTCCGGCAGCAACCCTGCACTCCTGCCGGAGCATTTTCATGAGGCCAGGAATCCCTTATTCCACCTGGTAATTAGGCGCTTCTTTCGTAATGATCACGTCATGCACGTGACCCTCTCGCAAGCCGGCTACAGTGACTCGCAGGAATCTGGCCTTCTTTTGTAACTCCTGAATGTTCTTGCAGCCGCAATAACCCATACCGGCGCGTAGACCGCCTACTAGCTGGTAAACCAAATCGGCGAGCATTCCTTTGTACGGTACTCGTCCTTCGATGCCTTCCGGCACAAGCTTGCCGTTTGCGGCTTGCGAATAGCGGTCGGAATTTCCCGGCATCGCGCCCATTGATCCCATGCCGCGATAGCTTTTAAAAGTCCGTCCTTGGTATAGAATCGTTTCGCCTGGGCTTTCATCGGTTCCGGCCAGCATGCTGCCCATCATCACGGAATCCGCTCCGGCGGCAATGGCTTTCGTGATATCACCCGAATACTTGATGCCGCCGTCCGCAATTAAAGGCACGCCCGCTTCCCGTGTTGCTTTCGCGCACTCTGCAATAGCGGTAATCTGCGGCACGCCCGCGCCGCTGACAATGCGAGTGGTGCAAATCGATCCCGGCCCGATGCCGACTTTAATTCCATCCACTCCTAGCCGAATCAGGTCCCGAGCACCTTCAAAGGAGGCAACATTGCCTGCCAATAGCTGAACATCGGGAAATGCCTGTTTTACCGCCCGCACGGCATCCATCACGCGCTGGCTATGGCCGTGCGCGGAATCAATCGCGATAACGTCCACTTTGCGCCGCACCAACTCCTGCGCGCGTTCCATAAAATCGCCGGTAGCGCCAATAGCTGCTGCCGCCCGTAATCTGCCTTGCGGGTCCTTTGCCGCATTCGGATATTTCAGCTTTTTCTGAATATCCTTCACGGTAATCAACCCCTTCAAGGCGTAATTCTCGTCAACAACCAGCAGCTTCTCCACGCGATGTCGGTGCAAGATTTCCTGTGCCTCGCTGAGAGTTGTTCCCACCGGCACGGTAATAAGGTGTTCCTTCGTCATCACCTCCGAAATCGGCAGATCGTACCGGGTTTCAAAACGCAGGTCGCGATTGGTGAGTATGCCTACCAGCTTTCCATTGCTCGTGACCGGCACGCCGGAGATGCGGAAACGGCTCATTAGTTCGAGCGCTTCGGAGATTTTGCGATCCGGCTCAATCGTCACCGGATCAACGATCATGCCGCTTTCGCTGCGCTTGACCCGATCCACTTCTTCGGCTTGCCGATCAATCGGCATATTGCGGTGAATAATACCCATGCCGCCTTGCTGCGCCAGCGCAATGGCCATATGCGATTCCGTGACGGTATCCATGGCGGCGCTCACAATGGGAATTTTCAGCTCGATTCGCGCTGTCAGTTGCGTCGTCGTATCAGCTTGAGCAGGCGCTACTTCGCTGTGAGCGGGTTGCAGGAGTACGTCATCGAAGGTAAGACCTTCTGGGATCACCTCGGAAATCATTGGAGATAAACTCCATCGTAACAAGAATGCGGCTCTGGGCCGTTTTATGCGGCTATACTGAAACTCTGTGACGGCTGTTGGGCGTTATCAGCTTCTCGAAAGGCTGGGCCGGGGCGCGATGGGGATTGTGTACAAAGCTCTCGATCCAACCATTGGCCGGACGGTCGCGATCAAAGCAATTCGGCTGAGTGATTTTCAAGATCCCGCCGAGCGACGCCGCGTGCATGACCGCTTGTTGCGCGAAGCCCAGTCAGCCGGGCTGCTTTCTCATCCGAACATCATCACCATCTATGACGTTCTGGAGGAAGAAGACAGCGCCTACATCGTGATGGAGTATGTAGGCGGCGCCTCGCTCGAACGGATGTTGCGGAGCAATACGCTGCCGGATCGAGAACCGCTGCTGCATTATCTCCGGCAAGTGGCGGACGCGCTCGACTATGCACATCGCAATGACATTGTGCATCGCGATGTAAAGCCCGCCAACATTATCATTACCGGCTCCGGCGATGAAACCGGCAAATTGGCAAAGGTAGCTGACTTCGGCGTTGCCAAGTTTATTTCGCACGATGCGACGTACAGCGGCTCAATGATAGGCACGCCGAACTACATGTCGCCTGAGCAGATTCAAGGGCTTCCGTTGGACGGCAGATCGGATCAGTTCTCGCTGGCCGTTGTGGTCTACGAAGTTCTTACCGGAACCAAACCCTTTGCGGCGGATAGCCTGCCTGCGCTTCTTTATCAAATTTGCAGAACTGAGCCTCGATGGGCGCAAGAGTTGAACGGCACGCTCAATGAGAATGTGGGGAATGCGGTAGCGCGTGGGATGGCCAAAGAACCGGATGCACGTTTTGGAACTTGCAGCGAGTTCGTCGAAACGCTTTCCCCGGCGCTGGCGGAAAACCCGCATTGGACGTTGCCGACTGGAGAAAGCAGAAACCCTGCTGCTGTATTAGCGGCGGCAGCCTCAACCGGGTCGGTTGCCGTACCCGTGCAAATTCCCCAGCCAACACCGCCGGAGCCGGCTCTGCAGGAACTTCCATCGCTGACACGGCGAAAGGCTGAACCTGAGGAAACCGGCAAGGTGCCGCCCGAACGCAGCAGTCTCCGAAAGAAATTGCTTCTTCTCGTTCTCATGGGCTTTGCTGTAGGGGCAGTGATTACCCTAATTGTGCGCTGGAACTCTTCTTCCCCCGTACCGGTACAGAGGGTGGAACCGAAACTTGCTCCCCATACGCCGCCTCCGTATTTGCCTAATTTACCTTCTACCGATGAAACAGGGAGCGCCCGGAAGAAATTGCCCGATATCGAGCGCACCCCCAAACCGCGAGGAAGCGTCGAGCCTGCTCCCGCGAGTACGCCTGCTACTGCAACGAGTACGGTTGAGTTCTTAACCGAGCCGCCCGGCGCCAGGGTGACAGTGGATAATCGTGCCGACGTAGCTTGTCAATCTCCCTGCACCCTGCCGCTTCCTAGTGGACGACACACGCTCGGGGCGGAGATGAACGGATTCAACCCGGCAAAGCATATCTTTACCGTGCCGAATGAAACAAGCGTTTTCATCACCCTGAGCAAAAGCATGGGCGTGTTAATCGTGACGAGCACGCCGGGCGGATCGCCGGTGGTTGTGGACGGAAAAGACTACGGGTTAACCCCCATCACGCTGCGGCTCACGACCGGACCCCATCAGTTACTGCTGACAAACGGTAGGCAGCGTCACGAGGAAACGATTGTTATCGGGAACGACACCTTTGAGACACGCAGTGTCCTCTGGCAATAAGCATCGCTTTTAGCCTTTCGGCAGGTCACGGTGCGCGGGGTATCCGGGAATCGCTGTAGCCGCCAGAACCGCATTCCGTACGGCGTGCGCCATTGCTTCGGCTCCCACCGCGCCAACCGTTGTTAAATCCGCTTTCGTCTTGGCCGTACCGATAGCCGCCGCAAACAGCGTATCGCCGTCCATGGCTGTATGAACAGGGTTGATGCTGCGGGCTAGGCCGTCGTGAGCCATCTGCGCTATCTTGGCCGCTTCTGTCTTTGTCAAAGCCGCATTGGTTGCCACCACGCCGATGGTGGTATGCGCGCCTCCGGCGGCATGGATGAGAGCGCCTTTCCGCAATTGGGCAACGGTGTTGGAGAAACTCTTTCCATCGCGCGCGCGGGCACCCGCCAGAATCCGGCCCGTTTCACCGTCGAACACATCGCCCACGGCGTTCACGGCGACAATTGCGCCCACGACTAAATCGGTTCCATCAACTTTGATGCTGGCTGACCCGATACCCGACTTCATTGCCCATTCCATGCCGAACAGCTTTCCCACCGTAGCGCCGGCTCCGGCTCCGACACATCCTTCCGCTACGCCGGAAGCAACCGCCGCTCCACAGGCTTTGTAACCGGACTCTGCATTAGGCCGGATCTTTGGATTGCCGACGTTCAAATCAAACAGCACGGCTGCGGGCACAATCGGCACAAGGGCCGGACCCACGCGAAACCCCATGCCGTGTTCTTCGAGATAACGCATCACGCCGCTCGCCGCGTCAAGCCCGAATGCGCTCCCGCCGGTTAGGAGAATCGCATGCACCTGCTGCACCGTGTTGATCGGATTCAGCAGGTCGGTTTCCCTGGTTCCGGGCGCGGAACCGCGCACATCTACGGCAGCGACTGTAGGCTGGTCAAACAATATAGCCGTGCAGCCGGTCGGCCTTTCGGAATGAGTAAAGTGACCGACCCGAAGGCCGCCCACATCCGTAACGCAGCCGCTGTTCATTTTTGTCTGCCCCTCATTTCCGGCAATCGCCCAGGAAGTGGAAGCGACTGCGGCGCCGAGGCCCGGAGCCGTCCGCAGAAAGCCGCGCCTGCCTACTCTCTCCGGTTGCGACATGGTAGTACCCTCCATACTCGATGGTAGACGGTTACACATGCGTTATCACCCGCTGCGATGGGTCGCTTTCGGAGTTTTTGTGGTCTCATCAACCCTGAACAACCTGGACCGGCAACTGCTGACAACTCTAGCGCCCTCCATTGTGAAGGATCTGCATCTCAGCCTGTCCCTTTTCGGATGGCTTCTCTCCATTTTTTCGTTAACTTACGCTGCCGCTTCGCTCTTTGCCGGCTGGTTCCTGGATCGCGGCGGAGTGAATCGAGCCATGTCATCCGCCGTCGCTTGGTGGTCAACAGCGGCCGTCGGTACCGGGCTGGTCGGAAGTCTCCCTGGACTGGCAATCTGCCGCGCGGCTCTCGGCATTGGCGAGTCGGCGAGCGTGGCAGCCGTCGGCAAAGTCAACGGAATGTATCTGAAATCGGAAGAACATGCCGTAGGCGCGGCCATCAATGGAGTCGGATTGACCCTGGGAGCCGCGCTTGCCCCCGTGTGGATCAGGGTCGCGCTGGCGCACACTTGGCGCACCCCGTTCGTTATTACCGGCTTATTTGGATTTTTGTGGATTCCCCTCTGGTTATTGGTAAGTCGCCTCATCCCGCCAACCCGCAACAACGATTCTCAGGGCGAGCGTTCGCAGCGGAGTCACGGATTCATCCTGCTGACCGACCGCCCGTTGTTTCTGCTCATGATTGCGAACGCTTTATGGATGGGCGGTTACTCGCTTTGGACAAATTGGACTACGTTGTACCTGACTCAAGTGCATCATGTGAAACTGCAGGACACAACGGTCCTGGTCTGGATACCGCCGGTCGTTTCCAATTTGGGAGGCTTCTTCGGCGGCTGGCTCTCGATGCGGTGGATTGGTTGCGGAACCGAGCCGGTGAAAGCGCGTCAACGCGTGGTATGGGTGAGCGCCGCCGGATCGCTCAGCGCGTTTGCCCTTCCTTTTGCGCCGAATGCAGCGTGGGCGACGGCCGTTATCGCAGTGTCCTTCTTCTTTGTGCTGGCAGGCAGCGTCAATATCTATGCGCTGCCCATCGACATCTACGGCGCTGAGAACGCCGGATTCGCGGTGTCAGCGTTAACGTTTGCCTTCGGTGTGGTGCAAGCCGTGATCTCGCCAATTATCGGTTGGTTAGGAGATCAAGGTTCTTATGGAAGGGCCGTCTGGCTGGTGACGGTACCGGCAATTCTCAGCTCCCTTACACTGCTCGGTTGTCGCCCGACGAACCGCAGTCGGGCGTGATCTCGGTTTCAGGGTGTTCGATGCGACCGTTTGCCGGACAAGCGTGCGGCAAACGGGACAACAATGGCAATCAGCAGCCATGACGCCGGGGGAACGACGACAAACATGAAAGCGGTCTGCGCCTTGGGAGGCCCTAAGGCAACCTGCCCGTAGAGGGCCAAAGAACTGAGCGTGAGAACCAGCATCAGGCTATAAAGCGTCGCTCGGGTCAGAACCAGCCACCGCTTCGAAATGACATAGGCCCACACGAGGATCGCAAATGGGGAAGACACCCATAACACGAAAAGCACCAGCAGAAGTCGGGAATGATTATGACGACCTGCATAGAGAGTCAAACTAATTGATCCCACAGCCCCAGCCAGCACCGCTATCAGGGACGCCCCGCGCAGAAGGCGAAGAAATCCATCCCCCAACCTTTCCGGCCCTACTTCGGCAGTCACGTTGCCGAAAGGCGCCGGTGATGCGCCCAAAGAGCGGCAGCGATAAACACTGGTATAAGTGCTGTCGCGGCAGGAATGAGATAGTCGCGCGTGAACAGCGGGGCAGGGAAGGAGAAAGCTTCCCTGCATTCCGGGATCGATTGTGTAATCAGGTTGCCGACCGTGCCCAAAACCCAGGCTGCGGCAAACAGCGGAAAAGCTGCCCGGCTTTTTCGGAGCAGGTGCCATGCGGATACAAGAAACAGCGCACTGGCTGCGACCCACAGCCCGTGGACCCACCAGGGTATCGCGTCCATCAAAGGGATCAACCGGCGGTAATCGTCTCCCGGCGTGAATCCGCCCAGAAATGCAGCGATTTGCAGATAATGCAGCCGATAAACAGCGGCAAGTGCAGTCGCAAAGAGAAAGGACAGCACTTGGCCGCTGATGAGAAGCGTCAGAAATCCACGCGCATACCATGTTTGAAGCACATCCATGACTCTGCTTCGCTCGACGTAACCGGCCAGCACGCAGCCGACGGCCCAAGTTAACGCTTCCCGGTCGCTTTCGATGTAATCGAGTTCGCTCTTCATTGCTTCTCCCCAGGATGAACGCGCGGACGGCAAAACCTTCGCTGCATGCCTTATCAGGGCGAACGCCATTCGTCGCGGAAGAGAGGTGCGGGCGCTCATGTCGTCGCTCCTGCCGTCTTGCGGCGAACGACGGACGACGTGCTGGAATCCGCGATCTCTCGCGCGAAAGCCAGTCCGTTGGAAGTGAGTCGATATGCATGACGGGGCGGCTTGCCGGGGCGTTCCGGTTCCTGCCACTGCGATTCTAAAAGGCCCCCATCGCTAAGACGTATGAGCAGCGGATACAGCGTGCCCGATTTCAAACCGGTCTGCTTGGAAAGCGCGTAACCGTACTGCCATAGCCGAGGCTGCCGAGACAGAGTGGTGAGCAGCTTGCGCGTTTGGGGAGAACTATTCGGCTTTCGCGCCACGCCTCAATTTCAACATATGTAGAGTTTGCTGTCAAGACGTTAGAACGAGATGTGGAGCTGCAAGTGGGTCAAAACACAATCTTGGCCGCAAGCTGCAGAATACGTGGATCACCCGCTGCGCTTCCCACAGAGGGAGTGAAGAAAGTACTCAGCGGAGTAAATACACTACCGGTGAAGTTGTACTGCGTTGTCCGCAGATTGATAAAGTTCACGCGATTCGTGATGTTGAACGCTTCGCCCATGATTTGCAGCTTTACCCGCTCTGTTCCTAGCGGGAAAAAGCGCGAAAACCGAACGTCATCGTTCAGAAAGACTGGCCCGCGCAGGGCATTCCTGCCTTGGCCGGGGGTGCGGTCATTGCGCGTATTGCCGTCGTTATTAAGATCAGGAACCTGTCCGATGGTCGAGGTATAAGGACGGCCTGTTTGCAGAGTGGCAATAGTGGAAAGCTGCCAGCCGTTCAGCGCGTAGCGGAGTACCGGATTGGCTCCGCTTGGAACAAAGTTCCAATTCCACACGCCGGAAAAAACAAAGCGCCCGCGAATATCGGAATTGGCGTTGCCGCGATCCAAATTCGGCAGCAGCGAATCCTGCACGCTTTTAGCATCGTCCGTTCCCACAACCACTTGCGTCGCATCCGGGTTGTCATCAATGGCGTGAGCCCAAGTGTAGGAGGTTTGCACGAGGAAACTTCGCGAGAAACGCTTCGTTAATTGGACAAAACCGGCGTGATAGATAGAGTCCGCGCCGCTGTCCGCCAGCATGATTCGCGCAAAACCAGGATTGGGTCTGCCGTTCGGATGGCGAGTAAACGTTGACAATCCGCCGCCCAGCACGGGATAGCTGACCGGCACGGAGGGAAACAGATTAATGTCACGGGCGCGCGGCAGGTGTGACCCTTTTACACCAAGATAGCCGAGCGTAATCGAATAATGGTTGCCGATTTGATGCTCTACATTGAAGTTCCATTGCTGCGTTTGCCCGTTCCGGAAATTCGGCGCAAAGATAAAAAGGCTGGGCGTGCGGTTGGCAAGCGGAATAGTGGGGAGCAGATTAGGATAGGTCACCGGGATGTTGGCCAAGCCCGAGTAAGTAAACGTTTGGACCTGGATACCATTTTGTGTAAATGCCGTGCCCGTAAAGATAGACGGGGTGACCGCGTAGAAAATTCCGTAGCCTCCGCGAAGAACGGTTCTGCCGTTGCCGGTGGGAGACCAGGCAAAACCAAACCGGGGCGAGTAATCAGTTTTATCGATATGAATACGATTTGTACTCAGTCCGGCAGCGTAGAGTCCTGGGTTGGGATTCAGAACCGGAGGCTGTGCGTAATCAAATAGGTCGTAGCGCAGACCATAGTTCAGTGTTAGGTTGCTGGTCACGCGCCAGGAATCTTCGACGAAAAAGGCGTACTCGTTGACGCTTGGGTTGCTGGTAGCGCCCGTTGTTCCGGGTCCGGGAAACGCTTGCGTAAACTGGCTAGGCTGATTATTGGCAAAGTTTGCAAAGCTGGTGAATATATAGGAACCGCTGAAATTGCCGGGAAAATAGTTGCCGATCTTATCGACGATGACATCAGCGCCCACCTTGGCTGTATGGGCGCCTTTCGTGATAGCAAAGGTCAATGTCGGTTGATAGGTGCTGACATTGGTATAACGCGGGCTGAAGTTGTTTCGCCCGAAGGTGAGCGCCGTCTGGCCGTTCTGTTGAATCACTGTTTCCGGGGCCGAGGAGTTCGCAAATCCCGGCTCGTCATCCCGCGTGTAAAAAAATCGCCCTTCCAGCACTGTGTTGGGCGTAAAAGCAGCGGTGTAAATGAAACCGGCATTGTCTGAGGTTACGTTGCTGTTCCCGGTGTGACCCTGCGCGCTGGTTGCTCCCGCATTCTCATAATTCAGGCCGGTGAATCGATTCGCGTTATAGCGGAAACTGATGTGCTGATTGTCGGTAAGGTTCCAATCTGCCTTGCCCAGGTAAACATTGTTGTTTAAAGAGTTCACATATGAAGTAAGGTACTGCCCCAATCCCGCGAGCGCCTGCAGCCCGACAGGGTCAGTAGGGAAAGCGCCTGGAATGACAACGTTGGGCGTCGTATTGCGCTGACCGTCATAGTCGAAGAAGAAAAAGGCTTTATTCTTTCGAATGGGGCCGCCAATATCACCTCCGAACTGGTTAAAGTGATAAGCGCGCTTGGGGCGGCCTGTCGTATTGTTGTCCCAGGTGTTTGCGTTCAGCGATTTGTCACGATAGAACTCGAAAACGTCGCCATGAAACGCGTTCGTTCCGGACTTGGTAATTACATTAATGACACCGCCGCCCGCGCGGCCAATCTCGGCGGCATAGTTGTTTGTGTTGACCTGAAACTCTTGAATCGCATCTTCGCTGAAAGAATATGGGTTACGGCCGGTTCCGGCGCGTCCGACGGATTGGCCGTAAAAATTGTTGTTCGCATCGGAGCCGTCAATCAACAAACTGTTTGACGTTCCACGCTGCCCGCCGAACGACAGGTCGCCGCTACGGGTAGGGTCGCGGACGACTCCCGGCGTCAGCAAAGTAAAGTCAAGGAAGTTACGCCCATTAATCGGCAGATTTTCTACTTGTTGCGTCGAAATAGATGTGCTCGTGACTGTCCGGCTTGTCTCCACCAGCGGAGCTTCACTTATTACGTTAACTTCCGCCGTCGATGTTCCGATCTGTAGATCAAGATTAAGCGTGGCGGCAGCGCCGACGGAAAGATTAACCTCCGGCACCCTCGTTGTTTTAAAACCGCTCATCTCGACTGTAACTTCATAAGTACCGACCGGCAATCCGGTCAAGTCATAAAAGCCTGTTCCCGTCGAAACGGTTTGACGCACAAAACCGGTTGTGCTGCTACGGGCAGTCACCTTTGCGTTGGCGACAGTTGCGCCCGATGGATCTTTGATTACGCCGTTCAGCGAGGTGGTTCCCACCTCAGACTGCGCAAACGCAGAATGTGTAAGAAACAAAACGCACCAAACGGCACACAAATAGCGGAAAACTCCTGAAAGCATATTCCTCACTGTAACTGGTGTTTGTCACAGGCGCACCACAAATTTTTAAATCGAAGCTAATTGATAAACTGCTGCAGTATTACAGTAGAGCGAGACACCAATGAGCCAAATCGAGAAGCAGGAGTGGGGACAAAGTTTGTCCGGCGAGCAGGTTCAGCTTTACACGTTGCGGAACAAGAGAGGTACCGAAGCCACCATCACCGATTTCGGCGGTCGGCTGGTCACGCTGAAAACGGCGGATCGCGCCGGAACCTTTGACGACATTGTTTTGGGTTTTGATGACCTGGGCGGCTATCTGCGCAAGAATCCTTATTTCGGCGCATTGGTCGGACGCTACGCCAATCGCATCGCCAACGGCCGATTTACCTTGGATGGGCAAACTTATCACTTGGCCCGCAACAACGGCGAAAACGCACTGCATGGCGGAGTCGAGGGCTTTGACAAAAGGGTTTGGCAAAGCCGTGAAATCGACGGCCCCGCGCTTCAGTTGACATACGTCAGCACCGACGGCGAAGAAGGCTATCCGGGCACTCTGACCACGACGGTCACGTACACGCTAACGGATGAAAATGAGCTGAAAATCGATTATCTGGCGACCACCGATAAAACTACGATCCTCAACCTGACGAATCATTCTTATTTCGATCTTTCCGGCCAGTTTGCGGGTGAAATCGTTCAGCATCAGGTCACAATCAATGCCGATAGATTCACCCCCGTAAACAATTACCTGATTCCAACCGGTGAACTCCGAAACGTGGAAGGCACGCCCTTTGATTTCCGCCAGCCGATGTTTATTGCTGACCGTATTGATGATGACGATGAACAGCTCAAGCTGGCCTTGGGCTACGATCACAACTTTGTGCTGAACGGAAGCGGGCTCCGTTTAGCGGCCCGCGTTCGTGATCCACAATCCGGGCGCGTGCTGGAAGTGTTGACCACGCAACCCGGAATGCAGTTTTACACCGGCAATCATTTGGACGGCACCGTAACGGGAAAGAGCGGCGTGGTTTATAAATTCCGATACGGATTCTGCTGTGAAACGCAAGCCTTCCCTGATTCCCCGAACCAGCCCGCGTTTCCCTCTGCGAAGCTGGAGCCGGGAGGGGAATTTCGCGCGCAAACCATTTTCCGGTTTTCTGTCGATTGACGCCGCTTTAACGTACAGTAACGAAGGCCATCGCATCGGGCGATTTTGCCGTGGAAAGAACTCTTGTCGCCGTCCAGGTTTCGGGATGGATTGCGTAAACGGCATCGGTTGTTTGATCGCTCATGTAAACCGACCCGTTGAATGGGTTTACTTCCAGCGCTCCTACGTCTTCTCCCAAGCCGTCGGAAAGAGTCGCTGCTGCCGTGCGTCGCGCTACATCAATCTTCCATGCGGCATTGCGGCGCACTCCTGCAAAGCCTGCGGTGTACAGGAATTTTCCATCGGCGCTGAACTTTGACACAAACGGAGTTCCTTCCACCGGAACTGTAAAGTCAAGTTGGTGATCGGATGTGCGGTAAAACGCAACACGTTTCGCCGGTCCCAGATTGGTCACAAACCAGCGCTCGTCGGGACTCAGCGTCATGCGTTGATTCTCCCCCTCTGTGCTGACCGTTTCCGCCAGCTTTCGACCCCGCAGGTCCAGCACCGAAACCGTTTGGGCCTGTACGTTGCTGACGTAAGCGGTGCTTTCATCGCTCGTCACAGCAACCATATGCGAAGTGTTCGATCCGGTCGGAACAGTTCCAACGATGCGCCTCTCTTCCGGATCAACAATTACAACTGACTCCGCCACTTCCGCCGTCATGTAAATCAATCCGCTTTGCTTTCCAATCACGATGCTATGCGGTCGCTTGTACTCTCCCGTATCAAGAGAACCAACCACCGTGCAGTCCGAAGCGCGTACAAAATGCAAGGTGTGTTCGTCAGTACCCGGTTTGCCTACGCCCCCGGAGCCGTATATCGGCACGTAAGCGTATCGTCCATCAGGAGAAAAAGCCGCTTCGTGCGGGCTGATCTCCATCGTCGTGCTGCCGAGTGCCTCGTGCGTGTCGGCGTTGTAAAGTGTGATCCCCGGCAGGTGCTTGTTCACCACCAGCACCAAACGTTTGCTGCTCATGCCGTGGCTGCGTTGCATTGATCGAACAGATCCATTTCGGCCAGGATCATCTTGACCGTATTGTCAGTGCCGATTATTGTGTTCAACATGAGATGGTACAGCTCTCGCGTAGGCCAATTCTTTCCGTAATACTTTTTAACAAAGGCTGCGCGCTCCCGGTCAATTTCTTCCACCAAGTGTTCAGCCTCCCTGCGGCTTTTTCCTTGCCCCATCACGCGCCGGATCTTGTCTTCCTGCGGAGCGTAAAGAAAGACGCTGAAAGTGCCGGGCCGGTCGCGCAGGAACCAGGGCGCGGCGCGTCCGACAATAATGCAGTTGCCTCGTGACGCCACATCGGCAATGACCTTCTCGAACAAACGAGAAAGATGCTCCGCGTCCAGCAGTTCAAGGCTTTTGCCGCTGTAACTCTCCTCATAGCTGCCGCGCATGAACACTTTCACCAAGCGATAGAAAGTTGGATCGAGCCGTTCCTCGCGGTCCGCCACGGAATCCGCATCGGTGTTCAGGCGCTTGGCGATTTCCGAGCAAAGCTCTCGGTCCCAAAGCGACCAGCCCAGCCGGTTCGCCAGATTTCTGGCAATGGCTCCCGCACCGCAACCATATTCACGCTCAATGGTAATGACGTTTGTCACGCTGCCTCCACTAGTGTTATATTTTATTCCCGCTATGAAAGCCCGGCAGCACCGGTATTGATAACTTAACTGAAATACAGCCTGTTATGTACTACTTATCCGAAGCGACGCCGGCCATGGTTCTTCCACGCTCATCAGAACCAACGCCGCGCCCAGCAGCGCCATATTTTTGCTGAAGTTGATCATTTCGCCTTGTTTGCCAGCCTCGTCAGCGTTCCAAAAGTCGTGCATGATGGGAGAAACACCCGCCAGGAAAGCGGCAATTGCGGCTGCACCTAATGCGGGTTTAACGCCCAGCAGAATACTCGCGCCGCCTAGGGTCAAGCCCGCTGCAGACGCCGTTACAGCCAACTCGGGGCTGGGAACTCCCTTTGCTTCCGCATATTGCGCCATTGCTTGATGCTGCCTGAAATGATTAATTCCGTTATATAGGAAAAAGCCGCCGAAAACGACCCGGCCCAGTAAGAATACTGCTTTCATAAAGGTAACTCTCCTCCTTGCTGAATAACTTTCTATTGATCGTCTAACGGCGAACCTTGTTACAAGGACAAGCTATTCGTCACACAAACGTTATGTCACCTATCCGATAATTAAGTTTCGATATGTGGATTGTTCGCTTAGCCCTGGACCGGCCTTACACCTTTATTGTTCTGTCTTTAATGCTGCTCATCTTAGCGCCTGTTGTGGTCTCGCGGACGCCGGTTGACATCTTCCCGGACATTGACATTCCCGTTGTCAGCGTGGTCTGGCAGTACGCGGGTCTTTCGGCGCAGGATATTGCGGACCGTATTGTTTACTTCTCCGAACGCGCCATGACCACGACCGTAAATAACATCGAGCATATCGAGTCGCAGTCAATGAACGGAATTGCGGTTGAAAAAGTGTTCTTTCAGCCGCACGCCAATATCAATACAGCGCTGGCGCAGGTCACTGCGGTGTCGCAGTACCAATTGAAGCAGCTTCCAGCGGGAACAACTCCTCCGCAGATTCTTACTTACAATGCTTCCACCGTTCCCATCCTGCAACTCGCTCTTTCAGGGAAAGGCTTGAGTGAGCAGCAGCTTTACGATCTAGGCTCGAACTTCATTCGCACCCAGTTGGTCACGATACCCGGAACTGCTATTCCAAACTCATATGGCGGAAAGCAGCGCCAGATCATGGTGGATCTGGATACACAGGCTTTGCAGGCAAAACGGCTCAGTCCCTCCGATGTTACGAACGCGATTAACAACCAAAACCTGATTTTGCCGGGCGGCACCTCAAAAATCGGATCACTGGAATACGATGTCGAAATTAATGGCAGTCCAAGGTCCGTTGGGGAACTGAACGACATGCCGATCAAGACCGAGAACGGCACGACCATCTACATACGCGACGTCGCGCACGTCCGCGACGGTTATCCGCCGCAAACAAACATTGTGCGCTCGGACGGCCAGCGCGGCTCTCTGATGGCGATTCTGAAATCGGGCAATGTTTCGACTTTGGATATCATCGCCGGAGTCCGTCAGTTGCTGCCGGTTGTCGCCGCCACGCTGCCGCCGGAACTGAAAATCACTCCCATTGGGGATCAGTCCGTTTTTGTGCGCGCTTCCATCAATGCCGTGCTCAGGGAAGCCATCATCGCGGCTTGTTTAACCGCCATCATGATTCTGGTTTTCTTGGGTAGTTGGCGGAATACTCTCATCATTGCCATTTCAATTCCGCTTGCTATTCTTTGTTCGCTGTACGTCCTGAGCGCTTTAGGGGAAACCATCAACATCATGACGCTCGGCGGCTTTGCCCTGGCTGTCGGCATCCTGGTGGATGACGCCACGGTTACTATCGAAAACATCGACCGCAACCTGGAAATGGGCAAGGAGGTTGAGCAGGCGATTCTCGATGGCGCGGCGCAGATTGCCGTTCCCGCTCTCGTCTCCACGCTTAGTATCTGTATCGTCTTTGTGCCGATGTTTTTCTTAAGCGGCGTGGCCCGTTTCCTGTTCGTGCCGCTGGCGGAAGCGGTCTGCTTCGCCATGATCGCTTCCTACCTGCTGTCCCGCACGCTGGTTCCCACGCTGACAAAATACTTGCTGACGGGGCACACACAGCACGGCGCAGGAGGAGGGAAGGCCCGCTCGCGCAATCCGTTGGTGCGGGCGCAACTCGTCTTTGACCGGAATTTCGAGAAACTACGCGGACGCTACCGCAACCTGCTCGCAGTCTGCATCCGCCATCGGCGCGTTTTTGTGAGCGGCTTTCTGCTGGCCTGCATTCTCTCCCTAGGGTTGATTCCGTGGCTTGGCCAGGACTTCTTTCCCGCTTCCGACAGCGGACAGCTTCGGCTGCATATACGAGCACGCACCGGTACGCGCATTGAAGAAACCGCCCGGACCTGCGACCTGATTGAAAACGAAATTCGCCAGATCATACCCGCGCGCGAACTGGTAAACATTCTCGACAACATCGGCCTGCCTTACAGCGGAACCAATACTTCGTACAGCAACAACGGCACAATCGGCCCGGCGGATGCCGATATCCTGATCTCCCTGTCCGAAGATCACCGGCCCAGCGCCGAGTATCAAAAAGAACTGCGGAAGCGGCTACCGGCGGAGTTTCCGTCCGTGCTGTTCTACTTCCTGCCTGCCGATCTAATCAGCCAGATTCTAAACTTCGGCCTTCCGGCTCCTATCGACATTCAGATTCTAGGATCAAACCTGGATGCCAACCGTGACTTTGCAGACCGCTTGCTGGAGCAGGTGAAGTTTATACCGGGAGCTGCGGATCTCCGTATTCAACAACCGTTCAACCAACCTAAGCTCTTTATCAACATCAATCGCACAAAGGCGCAGGAAGTCGGCTACACGGCCCGCGAGGTGGCCGGCAATGTTCTGGTCTCCCTAAGCGGCAGCTTCCAAACTGCTCCTACGTTTTGGCTGAATCCGAAGACAGGGGTCAGCTATAACATCGTGGCGCAATCTCCGCAATACGATGTTGATTCGTTGGGAGATTTGCGGAACATCCCCATGACTTCACCGGACGGAGCGCCTCAGGTTTTGGCGAATCTGGCTTCGCTTCAGCGCGGAACCGGCTTAGCGTCCGTGTCGCATTACTCTATTGCGCCGGTAATTGACATTTACGGCAATATCGAAGACGCTGACTTGGGAAGCGTTTCCGCCGCGATTAACCGTATTGTGAAACAAAACGAGAAAAACCTGGTGCGCGGCTCGCGGGTGGTCGTCAGAGGACAAACCGAAACTATGAATGCTTCCTTTCGCGGGTTGATCGGGGGCTTGGCGTTTTCGATTGTGCTGGTATACATGTTGATCGTCATCAACTTCCAGTCTTGGCTTGATCCGTTCATTATTATTTCGGCGCTTCCGGCGGCGCTTGCCGGCATTGTCTGGTTTCTGTTCCTGACGCACACTACTGTAAGCGTGCCTGCGCTCACCGGTTCCATCATGTGCATGGGGGTGGCCACCGCCAACAGCATCCTGGTTGTCAGCTTTGCAAAAGAACAACTGCCGGATTCGGACAGCGCCGCTGACGCCGCTCTGCTGGCCGGCTTCACCAGATTCCGTCCGGTTTTAATGACCGCGCTTGCGATGATGATAGGCATGTTGCCCATGGCGCTCGGCTTAGGAGAAGGCAGCGAACAGAACGCCCCGCTGGGCCGGGCGGTTATCGGCGGCCTGCTGTTCGCGACCGTAGCGACTCTCTTCTTTGTGCCGACCTTCTTCAGCATGTTGCACAACCGGCGAAGGAGCGGATAGGGTATGTCAAAGGTTCGCGTCGTTCTCGGCTTGCTCATTGTTCTGGCAATTGCGGCGGCGCTGATCGCTTCCGGTATCATTCCCCGCTTGCGCGCTCGCCAAGTCCTGCGCCAACAAGCCAGCGTCACAGCCATACCTGTGGTTACGGTTGTACATCCCAAGCGGGAAGCGCCCGCTGAGGAAGTTGTTCTTCCCGGTAACATCCAAGCGTTCGTGGATGCGCCGATCTATGCCCGGACCAGCGGCTACTTAAAACGCTGGTATTTCGATATCGGCTCACATGTGAAAGCCGGCCAGTTACTGGCGGACATCGAAAGTCCTGAAGTCGATCAGCAGCTTCAACAAGCCCGCGAGGATTTCAGCACTGCCCAAGCTAACTTGAAATTGGCGGAAATTACGGCAGATCGTTACAGCGCCTTGCTCCAGCAGGATTCCATCGCTAAACAGGACGTGGATACCGCCGTGCAGAATGCTGCCGCCCGAAGCTCCGCCGTTAAATCAGCGCAAGCGAATGTAAACCGGCTGGAGCAGCTGGTTTCTTTCGAAAAAATTCTCGCGCCTTTTGACGGCGTGATTACGGCCCGCAACACGGATGTTGGGCAGCTTGTTTCTGCCGGCTCCTCGTCGAACGCTAACCGCGAACTGTTCCACATCGCCGCAATCAACAAGCTGCGCGTTTTCGTGAACGTGCCGCAAACCTATTCGCACGTGACAACGCCCGGATTGAGGACCGATCTTACGCTTCCCGAACTGCCGAGCCGCCGCTTTTCCGGTACGCTCGTCCGCACGGCGGACGCCATGGATCAGAACACCCGCACGCTTCTGGTGGAAGTCGATGTAGTGAACAGCACGGGGCTGCTCATGCCCGGCGCTTATGCCGAGGTGCATTTTAAGATGAAAGCGCGCAGCGCCACGCTGATCATTCCCACTGCGTCCCTGTTATTCCGATCCGAAGGCTTGCGCGTGCCGACCGTCACAAGCACTAATCATGCGGCTCTCATTCCAGTGACTCTCGGACGGGATTTCGGAAGCACAGTCGAGGTGTTGACTGGCCTGAACGAAGATACAGCCGTGATCGCCGACCCTCCTGATTCCCTGGTGAACGGGGAGGAAGTGCGAATCCGAACCAAGCAGGCCGAGGCGGAAGCGGACCATTAATGCTCCACAGACGGTTTGCCGGACACGTCTTTGCTCGGTTCCACCTGGCTTTTTTCTTCCGGTTTCACCGTTGACCGGACCACCATAAAACGGTTCAGCAGATCAAACCAGAACGGCGCGCCCAGTGCCAGGGCAAAGGCCGTGAAAAAAATTCCCGCTGTTTTTGCCAACCAACCGCCGAAATTATCGGGTGGCCGACGCCAGTCATGTTTAAAGTCATTATCTGCCTGATCCGGCTGTTTTTGCAGCGCCCAGCCCAGCGGCAACCCGCCTTGCCGCTCAATCCAGCCCAGGGGATCGATCAGATCAGAAGTAGCAGGTTTACGCGGGGGGCTTGCGTCGTCGTTCTTTTGAATCTGCGCTGCTCGATTAATCAAAACGGCTCGCGCTGTTTGGTTGGTGTCCAGGTATCGCACAATAGCAAGCGAGTCCACGTTCATTCCCGCAGCCAGCATCAGGCCAATCGCTGCAATAATGATTTGCGTGCGTGTTTTGTACCAGCCGGACACGCGATCCATGCTGCTGTTGAACCACTGCTCGATTTCCGCCCGTAGCCGCGTGAAGTCCTGATTGGCCGCCGCAATTAACGGCTCCAGCGCTCCCTTTAAGCGCATGCCTTCCGGCATGTTCGCCACCGCTTCGTTGAAAAGCTCCAATCTCCCCGGCTCATCCACTATTTTCGCCATCCCTGCCGCTGTAGGCAAATACTTGGTAATTACCAGATTGATTACTGTGAGGGAGAAGGTGCG
>CAXTWT010000016.1:9799-10920 GCA_964247955.1 uncultured Bryobacteraceae bacterium | reverse complement strand
ATCCAAGGCTGGGGCGGCACCGATTACAGCAAAACCCTCGTCGTCGATGAAAAGCAGAACCCGTATACCGGCACCCGCTATGCCTGGGTGCGCGCCCGCACACTAGGCGGCAAAACGACCATTTGGGGCCGCTTGGCGCTGCGCCTTTCCGATTACGATTTCAAAGCTAAGAGCCGCGACGGATTCGGGGAAGACTGGCCCATCTCCTACGCGGACATCGCGCCCTATTACGACCGCGTGGACGAATACCTCGGCGTGTCGGGGCATCCCGAAAATCTGCCCTGGCTGCCTGACGGCAAGTTTCAGCGCGCCGTCAAGCTGACCTACTCCGAGCTTCATCTGCGAAACACGCTGAAGGGCATGAATCGCACGCTGACTCCGTATCGCGCGGGCGTGACAACGGACGGATTGAAGCACAACAAGTACCGCAGCCGCTGTTATGGCCGGGGCGCCTGCGATCGGCACGTCGGCGGCTGCGACATTCATGCTGCTTTTGATTCGCCTACCGGCTTAATTCGCCCTGCCATGGACACGGGTAATCTGACTTTGCGCGTCAATTCGACTGTGTACGAAGTCACGGTCGACCCCAATACCGGCAAAGCTACCGGAGTTTCATTTGTCGATAGCGATTCCAAGAAGAGCTACCAAGCCAAAGCCAAAACTGTCATCCTGGCAGCTTCCACGCTCGAATCCACCCGCCTGATGCTGCTCTCGAAATCAAGCTTGTATCCGAATGGCATCGGCAACTCCAGCGGAAACGTCGGGCATTACTTTTGCGAGCACGTTATGGGGCCATCTGTTAATGGTTTCATGCCGGAACTGGTGGGAAAGGCGCGCACGCTCGATGATGGTCGTCCCGGCGGCTTTTACATTCCGCGTTTTCAGAATCTCGGCGATACTAAAGCAAACTACCTGCGGGGCTACGGTTTCGAGGGTGGAAGCGGTTGTGCCATGGTTCCCGGCTCGGCGTATGACACCCTGGGCTTTGGAGAAGAATACAAGAAAAAGGTTCGTGATTACGCGGGCGCTACCATCTCCATGGGCGCTTTCGGCGAAGTGCTGGCGCGTTACGAGAACTCCGTCGGTATCGATCCCGTCATGAAGGACGCATGGGGCATTCC
>CAXTWT010000016.1:0-9699 GCA_964247955.1 uncultured Bryobacteraceae bacterium | reverse complement strand
ACCTGGACCATCATGGCGCTGTGCTGGCGGTCCTGTGATTATCTGGCCGAGCAAATGGGAAAAGGAGAAGTGTAATGCTCCATCGTCGCGCCCTGCTGAAAACACTCACGGCTGCGGCTGTTGCGCTGCAACTTCCGGCGGCGGAGCCGGACGCGCCCTTATTCTTCACGAAAGATGAGTTTGCTTTGCTCGACGTATTAACGGAAATGATTGTGCCTGCCGATGATCGCTCTCCCGGTGCGCATGCCGCCAAGGTAGCCGCGTACATCGACAAAACAACAGCGGAAGCGATAGATCCTGAAGCGAAAACTTCCTGGCGCAAAGGGCTGGCCGCGATGAACGAGCTTTCTGCTTCCGCCACCAACAAATCATTTCTGAAGGCGACAAAGGATCAGCAAATGGCTTTGCTGACGAAAATTGCGGCAGCGGAAAAAGATCCAAAGACTCCAGCCGAAAAGTTCTTTACTCAACTGAAGCAGACGACGGCCTTTGCCTATTATTCTTCAAAAATCGGCATCCATCAGGAAATGAACTACAAAGGAAATGTGCTTTTAACGCAATTTGTCGGGTACGATGCGGACTAAGCTGCTTGTTTGGTGCGCTGTTGTGCTTAGCGCGGCAGTCATTATCGGCCAAACGCGCCGCACGGCAACGCAGACAACATCCAACGCGGTACCGTTTCGGACCCACGCGGTTCTCAATGCGATTACCGCAGCCAATCTGAAGGGTGATCTTTCATTTTTGTCTTCGGATGCCCTCGCGGGGCGCTACACGCCTTCTCCCGGTCTGGATGTAGCGGCTGAGTTTATCGCTTCCCAGTTTCGGGCTGCCGGCCTCGAACCCGGCGGCGATCACGATTACTTTCAAACGGTGCAAATGGTGGATCGCCAAATGCCGAAGCCGTCATCTGAAATGACCGCCCAGGACGGCTCGGAGTTCTTTGCCATTCCGCCAGAATCCATCACCGTCGTCAACGCGAACGAAGCGGCTCGGATTGACCATTGCCCGGTTCTGGTATTGAAGGCAAAAGATCCTGATGCCCTGAAAGGGGTCGATGTGAGCGGTAAGGCGGTTATCGTACCGGAACCGTTCTCCAGTCCGGTACCGGCAGCGCAACGGGAAGAAGTGTTCCGCAAGGCCTATGCCTTTGACGACGCCCTGAATGCCGCTCACGCCAAAATCGAGATTGCCGTGGGAAGGCTGAGGTATGGAAGCCGTTCCCGATTGCTCGCCGTCGATCAGTTGGGAAGCAAGAACGTGCCGATGGTTGTAGCCGATAGCGACCGGCTGAAAAAATGGCTCGACCGTCCAACCAGCACGCCCGATAACCGCACGATTTCATTCGATGTTCCGGCTCCGCAGGACAACAAAGTCGTCCTGAAAAACGTGATCGGCATTCTGCGCGGTTCTGATCCGAAGTTAAAAGACACCTGCGTTCTTCTGACCGCCCACTATGACCACATCGGAACGACGGAAACCGGCAACGCCCTGTCGCCGCAAACGCCGAAGAACACGGAAGACCACATCTACAACGGAGCTAACGACGACGGCAGCGGCACTGTCTCGGTGATCGAAATCGCCCGATCGCTTGCCAAACTCGATCCACACCCGAAGCGTTCCCTAGTGTTCATGACCTTCTTCGGTGAAGAACGCGGCGACATTGGTTCGGGCTACTACGGAAAGCACCCTGTGTTTCCCGTGCCGAACACCGTGGCCGACATTAATCTGGAGCAGGTAGGCCGCACGGATTCTACCGAGGGCAAGCAGTTGAACAACGCCAGCGTGACCGGCTTCGATTATTCCGACGTCACTACTTATTTACAAAACGCGGGCCGACAACTCGGCATCACCGTGTATCTGGACAAAGAAGCAAGCGATGAGTACTTCGTGCGAAGCGACAACGCAGCTTTAGCAGAGCAGGGCGTTCCGGCCCACACTCTTTGTGTGGCATTCGACT
This sequence comes from uncultured Bryobacteraceae bacterium, assembly GCA_964247955.1. GTDB lineage: Bacteria > Acidobacteriota > Terriglobia > Bryobacterales > Bryobacteraceae > Bog-105. The sequence continues at coordinate 7,742 of CAXTWT010000016.1, read as the reverse complement.
ACCCCGACTATCACGGCCTTGCCGACGAATGGCAAAAGATCGACTACGAGAACATGGCGAAAGTGGATCGCGCCGTGGCCCTTGCTGCCGTGAACATAGCAAACAGCCTCAAAGCGCCGCAGTGGAACGCGAACAACCCGAAAACGGCGGCCTTTCGGGCAGCGCAAGCTAAACTAACCGGAAAATAATGGCGTCCCAAGCGGAACAAACGAGGCGATCTCAGCGTATTCCAGCAAGCGACATCATGTTGACCTTTCTGCTCTGGTGCCTTCTGTTCATCTTTTCCTGGCCGCTTGCTTTATTGGCGCTGATTCTTTATCCGTTGATCTGGCTTTTGCTGCTGCCGTTTCGGATTGCGGGCATCGCAGTTCACGGTGTCCTGGATCTTGTCAAAGCCGTTATCATGCTGCCCGCCCGCGCGATACGGGCCATTGCCTGATACAATCTACTTCCCGTTTTGGATCTTTTCTGCATGGTTTCGGAGCTGATCCATGGTCAGCCAGTAATCCGCTAATGCTCGGCAGCCTTTTTCTGTCAGGCTTGCCGAAGTGCTCGGTTTCTTGCCGATAAACGTTTTGGTGATTTTGAGGAGATCCGCTTCCTCCAACTTCACAAGCTGAACCGACAGGTTGCCCTTTGTCAATCCTGTGACACGCTGCAAAAATAAGAAGTCAGCCGTTGTGCAGGAAGACAGCACAGTCAAAATGGCAAGCCGGGCAGGCTCATGGACTAGCTTGTCCGGCTGCAGCAAATTATAGGGCTGCACTCAGTGCCTGTTCCTTTGGGTGTGTCGGCAGAAGTCGAGTGAGCAGCCAATGATCCATCACGCCTGCTGCAATGAACGCTGCTCCGATAACGATGTTCTGCCAGGTTTGGCCGAGTTCACCCCAATACGGCACAAGAAACACAAAGCAAGCCGTTAACACCAGGTAGTGCCAGCGACGCCCGGCGGAACTCGTGTAAATTCCCCAGAAAAAGCCAGCAAACCAGAGAGCGGCCAAACTGAATTGAGGGTGAAGGCCGTCAAGGATGAGGCATCGGAGAAAGGCTAAGCCCCATATTCCCATCCCTACCCACAGAAGCCAGCTCTTTTTCGACGATTCCACTTTCCCGTAACGGCGGTCGTAAAAGTCGTAAAGCTGCTTGGTTGCAACGATTGTGACCGCAATGGTAATGAACAATCCAGCGCCGGCGATGGTTCCGTGACTCCTGCTGAGACGCCCCAAGAGTGGAAAGGCAATGAAACAGAAGCCCATTGGCAGCATCGTGAGACCTTGAAGATAGCGGAAGTTTGAGGTCGCATAAATGAGCCGTTGCAAATCAAATTGAGTGTTTGTACTCATAAACTAGTTTATGCCATAAACCAAATCGAAAAGCAAGATTTACGTGCAGTAAGTCGTAATCTGAAGCATGAGCAAACAGGACACGGCGGAGGGTTCCAGCGCCTTTGCTCTGGTGATCCGGGTTGAGCCTGCCGATATCGACCAGCTTGGACACGTGAACAATGTCACGTATCTTCGTTGGGTGCAGGACATTGCCGTGGCGCACTGGAAAGCTGCCGCGCCTGCGAAGGATCAGGAAAAACTGCTCTGGGTTGTGCTCCGCCATGAAATTGATTACAAGCATCTTGCGTTCGTTCACGAAACGCTCCTTGCCCGAACCTGGGTGGGACGGGCGGCAGGGCTGAAATTTGAACGCTATACCGAGTTCGTTCGCGCAAGCGACGGAAAACTGGTGGCAAAAGCCCGAACTGTTTGGTGTCCCCTTGACGCGTGTACCGGCAGGCCGGTCGAGGTCAGCCCCGAGGTTCGAGCCGGTTTCTCCGTTACAAAGTTGTAGCGACCTCGATACACTGGGGTGATATGCCGCTTCCATCGGGCGAAGAGTTCTATCGCATTAAAAAGCTGCCCCCCTATGTCTTTGCCGTCATTAATGAACTACGCGACAAAGCCCGTGCGGTGGGGCAGGACGTTATTGATATGGGAATGGGAAATCCGGACGGAGCCAGTCCCGAGCCGGTTGTCGAAAAACTGGTGGAGGCGGCGCACAATCCGCTCAACCATCGGTACTCGGTGTCGCGGGGCATTCCTGCTCTTCGCGAAGCCATTGTTGCCCGTTACCGGCAGCAGTACGGAGTGACGCTCGACAGTGAAAGCGAAGCTATCGTCACGATTGGCGCAAAAGACGCCTTGGCTCATCTGCTGTTTGCCATTATCGGTCCCGGCGACAGCGTGGTTTCTCCCAACCCGGCCTACCCGATTCATCAATACGGCGTCATCATGGCCGAAGGCGAGGCGCACATGCTGCCCATGCCGGACGCTGCCACCTTTCTGCAAGGTTTAAAAGACCTGTACCGATCAGCGGAAAAGAAGCCCAAAGTAATCCTGATCTCCTTCCCGCACAATCCCACGACGGTCTCCGTAGATCTCGATTACATGCGTGAAATCGTGGATCTGGCGCGGCAGTACGGCAGTTACATCATTCATGACTTCGCTTATGCCGAGCTGGGTTTTGACGGCTATCGCCCGCCCAGCATTCTGCAGATTGAAGGCGCATCGGAGCATGCCGTCGAAATCTATTCGATGACCAAGAGCTACAACATGGCAGGCTGGCGGGTGGCTTTCTGCCTGGGCAACCGCAAGCTGATTGCCGCGCTGACTCGCATCAAGAGCTATCTCGATTACGGCAGTTTTCAGCCGATTCAGATTGCTTCGGTGACGGCCTTGCGCGAATGCCACGATGCTCCCGGCCAGATTCGGGAGATTTATCAGACTCGCCGGGATGTATTGATCTCCGGCTTGCACGCGGCAGGTTGGCGCGTTCCTCCTCCGAAAGCCTCCATGTTCGTCTGGGCCGAAATACCGGAGCAGTTCCGGTCAATGGGATCGCTGGAGTTCACAAAATTCTTAATGAAAGAAGCGCAGGTGGCTCTTTCGCCGGGCATCGGGTTTGGACCCATGGGCGAAGGCTTTGTCAGGTTCAGCTTGATCGAGGATCTCGGACGCACCCGTGAAGCCACGGAGCGAATCGGAAGGATGCTGCAATCCGAAACTCATCTCGCGATGTCCGGGGCCGGCGCAGTAAATATATAATTCAGAAAATGATAGTCGGGTTCTCGGCCCTTTGAAGAGGAAATGGTAGATGGCAGCCCTTCCGGAAGCGCAACTGCCGGAGATCGTGGAGCTTTCGCAACTTGGCGGAAGCGATCTTGATCCGCTGCTTGGTGAAGAAATCGAAGTCTGGCGGGAGCGCTTTGCTTGGGATTTCCGTTCTTCCGCCGATCTGCTCCGTCGTTTTATCCAGCTTCATTCTCTCAACGGGTATGCCCTGCGTGTCAGCAGGCACGTTGTGGGTTATTGCTACTTCGTGGTGGAAGGCCGAAAGGGCTTGATCGGCGACTTCTATGTTCGCAACAGCTATGGAGGCGACCCTTTTGAAACCGCCTTGTTGACCGCCGTTGTCGGAGGCATCATGGGGAAGCCCGGCGTGAAGCGCATTGAGTCGCAATTGATGCTGCTTCGCAACGAATCGGTTTCGCTGCCATTCAGCCACCTTCTCAGCCGCCATAATCGGCTGTTCATGGAAGCAGACGCGGCAGTAACGGCCAAGCTTCCCGAACTGGCGGTGAACTCCCGTATTAACTTTCTGCCGTGGGCGGAGCGCAATCATGAAGAGATTGCCCACCTGGTCGCCGCCGCCTATCGAGGCCATGTGGACAGCGAAATCAACGACCAGTACCGGACGGTTCCGGGGGCGCGTCACTTTCTGACAAACATTATCAAGTATCCCGGATGCGGAAACTTTTCACCCGACGCCTCCACAGTGGCGATTGATGATAAAACGGGCCGTGTTTGCGGCGCCTGCCTGGTTAGCCTGATCTCCAGCACCGCCGGTCACATCACCCAGCTCTGCATTCTTCCGGCAGTGCGCGGTGAGCATCTCGGCTACGAACTGCTGCGCCGCTCCCTCCTGCGGCTGGCAAACCTCGCCTGCACCACGGTCAGCCTGACCGTCACCTGCACCAACGTCGGCGCCATCCGGCTGTACGAATCCGTCGGCTTTCGGCGGCACGCCACCTTTCCGGCGCTGGTGTGGGAAGGATTTTGACGAGTAGCATGGAATTAAGGAGTATCAGATAATGTCTGTCACGCTGCATCTCCCCGACTCAGTAGTGAGTAGCTTACTGTTACCGGAAGAAGAAATTGAAACTCGTCTTCGGACGGAGCTAGCCATTGCGCTTTACGGACAAGGAATCTTGTCATTTGGAAAAGCGAGTGAATTAGCGGCGGTAGACCGATATCAGTTCGGAGAACTGCTGAGTCAACGCGGAGTGGCTCGGCACTACGGACCGGATGAACTGGCCGAGGATGTCGGCTATGCACGTCGTTAGCAATACGTCACCGCTGTCCAACTTAGCTATCATTGGTCAATTAGAACTGTTGAAAGAGCAGTTCGGAACCGTTTGGATTCCCCAAGCGGTTTCAACGGAGCTAAGGCGTCTCAAGCACTCAAAAGCTCAAGAAGAGCTGCTTGTCAGTAAAAAAGATGCTTGGCTGAAGGTACGCTCTGTAGAGAATTTCCTTATTGCTGCAGCCCTGTCCGGGCGCTTAGATCAGGGTGAGGCGGAAGCTATTGCGCTGGCAATTGAACTCAAAGCAGATTACGTATTAATGGATGAGCGAGACGGCCGTTCCATAGCGCGTCAAACTGGCTTACAAGTGACAGGCGTTCTAGGCGTTTTGATGAAGGCTCGGTTAGCAGGACGAATTACATCTCTTCGAAAAGAGATTGAGGCTCTAAGGAGCCAAGCTCATTTCTTTATCAAAACAGATCTGGAACTTGAGCTTTTAAAAGATGCAGGCGAGTAGTTTGAAATTTCCTTTCACTGCACCCGCACCACTACCAGCGTCATATCATCATGCTGCGGCGCTCCGGCTGTGAAGGCGTCTACCTGATCGAGAATACACGTAATCGTTTCCGCCGCTAATCGGGCCTGACAGCGCCGGAGTGTTTCGAGTAAACGTTCTTCGCCGAACTCTCCGTCGTTTGTATCCATAGCCTCGCTGATGCCGTCCGTAAAGCCGATGAACATGTCGCCGGGTTGCAACTCGACCCGATCCTCCTGATAAGGGAAATCGGCAAACAAGCCCACCACCGTGCCGCCTGCTTCCAACCGGATGATCTCCTCGCCCGTCCCGTTCTTGCGATGAATGATGGGAGGATTGTGGCCCGCATTGACGTAGTGCAAAAGCCGCGTTGCCGGGTCGTACTCGGCATAGAAGAACGTCGCGTACCGATTTGCCGCCGAAGCCTCATATACGAGGCGGTTCACATGCTGAATCATTTCCGAAAGCGTGGAACACGGCTTAATGATCTGCCCACGCAGCGACGCCTGCAAGCTTGCCATCATCAGCGCTGCCGCAATGCCTTTGCCGGATACATCCCCAATCGCCACACCTAGGCAGCCTTCCTGCAGCCGAATGAAGTCATAATAATCGCCGCCCACGCCCTGCGCCGGACGGCAGTATCCGGCAAATTCCAAGCCCTTCACTACAGGCAAGGTTTGCGGAAAAAGCCGCTGCTGCACTTCGCGGGCGATTTCCAGTTCGCGGTCCAGCCGTTCGCGCTGTGCAATCTCCCGCCGGATGCTTTCGGTCAACTCCGCATTCTCCAGCGCCAAGCCGGTTTGTGACGCCACTGCGCCGAGCAATTGCAAATCTTCCCGTGAGTACGGCGCTTCCGACCTTTTCGGACCCAGGCTGATCAAGCCGAGAATCCGGCTGTTTAATGTGACCGGCAGCAAAATTTCAGCACCGAGGCTTTGCAATGCCGTCTGCTCGCTAGGAGGCGTTCCGTGTACCCAGGATTGCGGATCGTCAAAACGTATCTTCGAAGGCGAACTGCCCATTTGCCGCAGAAGTCGAATCGTTGAAGCGCTCCGATTGAACTCGACCGGTACTGGCTCGTTGAATCCCAGGGCGTACACCGGCTGGTAAAGTCCGTTCCGGTCCAGCAAAACAGCGATCTGCCTCACATGCAAGGAGACGGCAATGCGCCGGGCCACTGTTTCCACCAGCATCCTGATATCCCGAATGCTCGCTACCGAGTTGCTCAGCTCCGTTAAAATCACTTCGGCATCGTAGGCTTCGCGAAAGAACCGGCGATCCATCCATTGAGTTGCCTTTGTCGCCAGATTTCGGAAGCCGATAATCACCGCCGTTCCCGCCGACGCAATAATCACCGCCTGCCACCGATGCCCGCTTTGATTTGTCAAATGGATCGTCAAAGCGGCAAGGGCGGCCAGAAGCAGCAGGCGCGCGACCTTCAATCCGTTGCTGGCAATGGCATAGCGCACGCCCGTGCGCACCACCATGCGCACGTCCATCGCCTTCTGTACTACAATCACGTACGCCATGGTGATAGGAAACAGCAGCAGCATCAGTAGGCAAATAGACGTGAGCCAAAGGGGAAGGCGCGGAATCACGCCGGTATCCGCCAGAGCAATCGGCAGGAGCGGAAGCAACGCTGCGGCGCAGCCCCAGAACATCAAACTCATGCGCCTTTGAGCGTCCTTGTTCGGGAGCCTGTGTTTTTTTGCGACTAAAAGGGAAAGAAACCCGATGATGTACAAGGTGAAAATCACCGTGATGGGGAGTGATGCTTTTCCGTAAAAGGCGACAAGCCAACCGAGTTCGCCGATATGTGATCCCTCGCGAAAGTTGCCGTAGATGTCGAAGGCGGTCAGCACGACACACGGCAACGCCAAACCCCACTGCGGCCAGCGCCGCCGCTGAATGAAATGGAAGGGAACGGGAAAGTACAAGGCAAACAGCACCAGCCACAGCGGCCAGGAATTGCTCAAAATCGGGTGATAAATAAATAGCAGTTCCCGCCAGGGAGACCAGAGCGCCCAGGAGGTTCCACTTCCAATAGTTTGCGTGATCGACAAAAGCATGGCCATGGCAAGCCACGCCAATGGATCACCTGGACGCGCGAACGCAATATAGAATCCGATCAGAAGACAGCTCAGATCAAAGAAAACGTTCAGGCTTAGAAGGAGCGCCCACTCCCACGGATCGGCTGGAGTGCTTTGTATCCGTACAGGTACCTCCAGAATGCGACGTTGCCCGCCCTCGATCCGGCTGACTTTCACTTGGAGGATATCGCCGGGATGGAGGCCGAAGCGGATTTTATTCAGCACCTTGGCGCCAGTCACCGGCTGACCGTTCAACGCAAGCACTTGGTCGTTTGCTTTTAGTCCGCTGCTTTTATACGCTTGGGCAACTGCGCCAACTCTCCTTGTGAAACTCGGGCGGTAAAAGGGAAGTCCTGGGGATGCAGAGCGGGTAGCTTGCAGGTAAAGGACAAAACCGGTATAAGCTAGTTGTGCATTTAACGCGCAAAACAGCAGCGCTCCCAGAATGATGTATTGCAGCTTCGGTTTGTTCACAGTTTAATCAAGCATCGTGCAAGGGACTGCGCTTCCGGCTATAGCTTCCATATATGACCAATCCAATTACCAGCCAGACCACAAAGCGAATCCAGGTTTCCAGCGGCAGGCCCAGCATCAGCCCCAGGCAGCAAAGAACCGAGATCGCCGGCGTAAGGGGACAAAAGGGCACTTTAAAAGAACGCGGGCGGTTCGGCTGGCTGCGGCGCAAAATCACCACGCCCACCGACACAATGATGAACGCAAACAACGTTCCAATGTTCGAAAGATCTGCAAAGGTTCCGATATCCCA
>CAXTWT010000015.1:9225-32071 GCA_964247955.1 uncultured Bryobacteraceae bacterium | reverse complement strand
GGTGCGTCCCGCTGGCGGCAAATGCGGGCGGGTCTGACCGAGAGTTTGGTGCTTACGGCGTTAGGATGCGTCGCTGCGGTAGGAGTTGCCTGGGCGGGAGTGCGGCTTCTGCTGTGGTTGTATGGCGACGGGATGCCGCGAGCAGAGGAGGTTTCCGTGGACTGGCGCATCGTGGCAATTATGCTCCTTGTGGCGTTGCTGGGCGCGTTAGCCATTGGGTTAACCACGGCGGTTCACCGTAATGCTAAGGAGGTGGAGAGTTCCCTCCGGGAGAGCAATCGCGCCACGGGGAGCCGAAAAAGCATTTTTCTGCGCCGGAGCTTGGTCGTTTTGCAGGTAATCTGCGCTGTTGTTCTGCTGGGCGGAGCAGGCGAATTGATCCAAAGCATGTGGAAATTGCTGCGTGTCGATGTGGGATTTAACCGCGAACACGTGCTGACTGCGCATGTTGAAATTCCGGTCAGCAAATACAAAACCGGCGCCGCGATTGGGCGCTTTTATCAGGAAACGGCTGCCGCTGTCGAAAGCATCCCCGGCGTGGAGAGTGCGGCGGCAATCAATATGATGCCCGTCGAAGAAAGAGGATTTAACGGCAATGTGGAAGCCGAGAACCGGCCTGCTGCTTCCAAGTCGTCCTTTGCGGAGTACCGATGGGTTTCTACCGGCTTGCTGAAGACATTTGATATTCCGTTGATTCGGGGGCGTTGGTTTTTGCCGGAGGAAATGAAAGGTGCAAGGCGAGCGGCGGTCATCAATCAAACATTGGCCCGGCAGTTGTTCGGTACGGACGATCCGATTGGCGCTCACATTCGCTGCTTCAGCCCTGAGTGGGTCACGGTGGTTGGCATGACACAGGATGTGCGGCAGTCCGGCCTGGAAGAACGCGCCAGCGGTGAAATCTATTTTCCGGCTGTCAGCTTTGGAGTGAATTTTACATCGTGGTCCCTGGCAGTACGAACAAGGCTGCCTGCGACAACGCTCCTCCCGGCTTTGCAGCGGAGGCTGCATTCCGTGGACGCCGACGCGGCCATTTTCAAAGTGAAACCCATGGAAGCCGTCATCACTGATACGGTGTCTTACCAAAACATTGTGGCAACGCTGCTGACCTGTTTCGCAGTCTTAGCTTGCGTCCTGGCGGGGTTGGGTATTTTCGGCGTAGTCAACTACCTAGCAACGCAGCGCACCGGCGAAATGGCGATTCGTTTATCCCTGGGAGCAAGGCCGTTCGATCTGATGAAGCTGGTAGCGGGGCAGGGGTTTGCCCTTCTCGGCATTGGCCTGGGAGCAGGGTCTGTCCTGGTGCTGTTACTGCGGCCTTTGCTGCAGAATCTGCTGTTCGGCGTAGACCGGCTGAATTTTCCTGTGTTCGCAATTGTAATTGCGAGCTTGTTGGCCGTCGGCTTAGCGGCGATTGCGGTACCCGCGCTGCGCACTCTGCGAATTGATCCGGTACGCGCGTTACGACAAGAGTGAATCAGTGTCGGTAACGGGAACTTTGTAAACGTTTCGCCTTGCGTTGCACATAGATAGCGGAGCTGCAGCGGAGCGCGCCTTTTCCTGACCGGGAAATCTGCAAGTAGTGAAACTACTTCTTCTCTGTTTTCTGGCGTTCACGCTGTCATGCGCGAGTGCTCAAACAGTGGCTATCAACGTCCCTGCGGTGGATGATGCCAATACTCCTCTGTCCTCCGGTCTGGCCTTTATCACCTGGAAACCCTTCGTAGGAAACGACGGTAAGCTGGTTTCCGGCGGGTCGAAGACCGCAACGATTGCCAACGGCCAGTTGTCCGTTTCCCTAACGGCTTCCGATAATGCCGGTTATGTGTATCAAGTGCTGCTGCAAAGCGGCGGTAAGTCGACCACCGAACTGTGGCGCGTACCGGCGTCCGGTGTGTCCAGCATGGCCCAGCTCATGCAGATTCTTGCTTCTCCGGCGAACCAGGTGCATTTGGATTTGCGGACGATGCAATGCTCGGCGGAAACCGATGGAGCGCCGCGTCGGATCAACTCCGGCGCTGGCGAGTCTTTGCACTTTTGCCTCAGCTCCTACGCCGATCCTCATATTGCGGCGCTGTGGGATGCTCTCGCGCAATCTTCTTCCAAGGTGGTGCGCGTGGTGCTGCTGGGCGACTCGATCACGGGCTGTTGGGCGGCCAACTGCGCGGGTACGGGTCCGGTGTCTCAATCATCGCTGTGGTCTTCACAATTTGCTTCTTACATCCGGTCGCATTACCCGAGCCACGGCTCCGGCCTGCTGCCGCTGTTCTCGCAAATTAACGGCGCAGTAATTAGCTCGTTGTATTCCATCACTCCGGCTTACACGCCCAACGTGTTGCAGTACTACGGCCCTTATCAAAGTGAGATGGGGTCGCTTGTCGGCGTTCCCGGCGGCTCTACCGTGAGACTCACCCAGTCGTTTGCCGGTGACCATGTTGCCGTCAACTATGCGTACGGCTCTGCTCCTGATAATGGTCAAGGCTTTCACGTCATCATTGATGGAGCGGACCAGGGAACTTTCGGCACACAAGCGACACAGGCGGGCACGGTGCTTGCCGGCCGCGTTGTTGTTCCTGTTCCAGCCGGCAATGCCAATGCGCAGCACTCTCTTTCACTGGTGGTCAACGGCACTGCGTCAAACCATTGCTACTTCAGCGCGGTCGAGTGGCTGTCCGGGGCAGTGGGCGCATCGGTTGACGTGTATGCCATTGGGGGTGCGCGCGCGGAAATGTTTGGTTCTCAACCACAGGCAAATCTGGCCTTTCTCGACCAATCCATTGCGCCGGGCGATCTGGTTTATGTAGTGATGATGCTCGGCACGAACGATTATCTGGCAGGCGTGCCTACGGCGCAGTACGGGCAATACCTTTCGGCGGTGCTGGCTCATTTTGCCCCGCGTGGACTTGTCGGCTCTGCGGTTCTGGTAGCGCCCTGGGCGGCGATGCCGGGCGGGTCCATTAGTCAGGATCAGTATGCAGGCGCGGCGTACGGGTTCGCCAAAGCAACCGGGTCTTACTTCTTCAGCTTTGCGGATGCCTTCGGCGGATCGCTGGCGGCACAGCAAAGGAGCTGCAGGTTGTCCGACAACCTTCACCCGGATGATGCTTGTCAACAGGCGATGTGGACCGCTTTGCGGAATCATATGACCAATAAAACTTACGCTTGGTATCCGGTGCGCCTGGGCGCTCCGCTGACTCAGTAGCAAACAACCAAAAACCAACTGGCGAGTGAGCCGCTTATTTCTGCCCTACAACCGATTGATCAAACTGGCGACATAAGCGGCTCCGAAGCCGTTATCGATATTCACAACTGTGACATTGCTGGAGCAACTGTTCAGCATGCCGAGCAGGGCGGCCAAGCCGTGAAAGCTGGCTCCGTAGCCAACGCTGGTGGGGACCGCAATCACAGGACAACCGACTAGGCCGCCGACCACGCTCGGAAGCGCTCCTTCCATACCCGCGCAGACAATCGCTACGCGGGCTTCCCCCAAACGTCCACGCTGGTCTAACAGGCGGTGAATGCCTGCTACGCCGACATCGCAGATCGTGTCCACTTCGTTGCCCATCACTTCCGCAGTCAAGCGGGCTTCTTCCAGAACCGGAATATCGCTGGTGCCCGCACAAATCGCCGCAATTTTCCCTTTGCCTGAAATTGTGCGATCACGCCAGACGCGCACCACTCGCGAAAGGGGAAAGTGTTCGGCTTCGCTTGTCAGGGCTAGTACTCGTTCGGCCATTTCCGGCGTGGCGCGGGTAAGCAGCAGATTGGGCGACTTATTCAGAAGCGCCTTAGCAATCGCTGCTGCCTGGTCAGGCTGCTTTCCCTGGCCTAAAATGACTTCCGGCATGCCGTGACGGATCGCGCGATGGTGATCGACTTTGGCGAAGCCGAGATCTTCAAAGGGCAGGTCGCGAAGGCTGGCGAGCGCAGCGCTCACAGGGGTCTGGCCGTCGCGTACGTTTTCTAAAAGTTGCTGGAGTTGTTGGGAGTTCATCGGTGAGAAACGGATTGCTTACGTCAAACGGGGGCGTACGTGCATCTCTTAAAATGGTAACGTCCTTCCCGTTATGGCTTCTTTTTGGCGGCGTTTGCGCTTAACGCTTGAAATGATTAAATTCGAGCATTCCGTGTTCGCGCTGCCATTTGCGTTGACCGGAGCGCTGCTGGCATGGCGCGAAAGCGGATTTGGGGCGGAGGGGATCGGCTTCCGTTTAGGATGGATCGTGGCGGCGATGATATCGGCGCGGTCGGCGGCAATGACGTTTAACCGGCTGCTGGATGCGGAGATTGACGGACGCAACCGGCGCACGGCGGCTCGGGCCTTGCCGGCAGGTTTGTTGACGGCGCGGTTTGCCTGGGCGTTTACGGCGGTCTCAGTGTTAGTCTTTCTTTGGGCTGCTCGGGAATTGGGACGGGTATGCTTGTTGTTAGCGCCGGTGGCTTTGGCCGTGGTGTTCGGTTACTCGTACGCCAAACGGTTCACGACCCTGGCGCATTTGTGGCTCGGCCTGGCGCTGGGGATTGCACCGGCGGCGGCTTGGATTGCCATGCGCGGAACGTTGGACGTGCGGATTCTCTTCCTGACAGCGGCGGTGATGTTCTGGACAGCCGGGTTTGACGTAATTTACGCCTGCCAGGACTTTGAATTTGATTGCACGGAAGGGCTGTGCAGCATTCCGCGACGGTTTGGGTTGAAGAATGCTTTGCTGATAGCGCGATTTCTGCATGTTTTGATGATCCTTTGCCTGCTGGCGCTGGTGGCGTCATTTCATCTGCATGCCCTGAGTCTGCTGGGCGTGGGCGCGGTGAGCGCGTTGCTGATCTATGAACATGCCTTGGTGAAGCCGCATGACTTTTCGCGGGTGAATGCCGCTTTTTTCACAGTAAACGGCTACGTCAGCGTGTTGTTTTTTGCTTTTTGGGCTGCCGATATTTTCTTCGGTCGCAAGGGAATGGTGTAATGAGTGCTTCTTCTATGACAAGTGTTCCGCCGCAGATAGACGACCGCAAGCTGCGGTCCATTCTCGAAAAAGTCGAGAACCGCGAGCGGCTCAGTTTTGAGGACGGCGTAACGCTGTATCGCTCTCCGGATCTTTTGGCGCTGGGATACATGGCGAACTTGGTGCGTGAGCGCTGGCACGGCGATATCACGTACTTCAACGTGAACCGGCATATTAATCCGACCGATGTTTGCGTGGCGAGCTGCCGCTTATGCGCGTTCGGAAAAAAAGCGAAAGATCCGACCGCTTACACCATGTCCATGGAACAGGTTTGGGAAATGGCGGGCAAGGGCTACGCTGAAGCGGTCACCGAGTTTCATATTGTGGGCGGATTGCATCCCGAGCTGACGCTGGACTGGTTTTGCGAGGCCATTGCAGGACTGAAAACCCGGTATCCCGGCGTCCATCTGAAAGCGTTCACGATGGTGGAGATTGCCTATTTCGCCAAACGCGCCAAGATTTCGATTCGGGAAACACTGGGGCGCTTGAAAGATGCCGGAGTGGATTCGATGCCGGGCGGCGGAGCGGAAGTGTTTTCGGAACGGGTGCGCCGGATTATCTGCGATCACAAAATTGACGGAAACGAGTGGCTGGAAACCGCTAAGATGGCGCATGAACTCGGATTTAAGAGCAATTGCACGATGCTGTACGGGCACCTGGAAACGGCGGAGGATTTGTCGGATCATCTGGTGCGGCTGCGGGCGCTGCAGGACGAAACAAACGGATTTGTCACCTTTATTCCTTTGGCCTTTCATCCGGCCAATACGGCTTTGTCGCACCTCTCGACAACCAGCGGGTTTGACGATTTGAAGCAGATTGCGGTATCGCGGCTGATGCTCGACAACATTCCGCACGTCAAAGCGTATTGGATCATGATGACGCCGAGCGTGGCGCAGATTGCGCAGCGTTTCGGAGCAAATGACATTGATGGAACAGTGGTGGAAGAAAAGATCTACCATGATGCGGGCGCAACTACCGCCCAGCATTTGCGGCGTCAGGATCTGCTCCGGTTGATTCGGGAAGCCGGGCGCGAACCGGTCGAGCGCGATACCAGTTATCGTCCGGTGACGCGCACTGAATCCGCTTTTACGGTGCTGGTGTAGTAGAAGAACTTGCCGGTAAAGGACGCGAACCGCGAAAGAGGGACGTCAGCCTGGACAGGATTCCGATTTGCCTGCCTCCTCCGCTATTCGGCGAAGAGTTTTGCCCGCTTAAACCAGTGCGGAAGTAGGAATCCGGAAGATACGTCGCGCCTTCATTCGCCATGGAAAGCAGCCACTCTTTACCGTTTTCATCCGCGCTCTTCAAGGAGCGCAGGTCAATGACCAGCTTCCGCTTGCCTAACGTGGTCCTTGCTGTACCCCAGCAGCCGTTCAGTTCGGGAACATCAAACTCATTAAAATCACCCAAAAGCTGAAAGCGGAGCGTATCAACACTGTCGTGAATGTAGTATTTGAAAAACGACGAACGAACACGAGACTTGGCGTCCACAGCGGGCGAGCCGTTTGTCTTTGTTGTTTGCGCAGGCGCTTTTTCGCCAGGAAGCTCGGCCATATACTTTGAGTTTGATTCGCTAGAGATAATATTCGTTCCAGCTTTTTGGAGTTACAACAATCGTAAACCCCGATGGAAGCAACGCGAATCGCTTGCAAAAGTTGCGTTTAGCGCTAACTTTTCTCTTAAATAGTTATTAAATAGCGAAAAATGAGCGCTAATTAAAAAGGGTTAGGAACATCAGGCGGCGCTGGCCGGAGATTTCCCTTTTAGTTTGGCAAGAAAGGTGGTATCGAAGCGGCCTGCGATAAAGTCAGGGTCGGACAGAATCTGCTCATGCAGGGGAAGCGTTGTATGAATGCCCTCGACAACAAACATACTGAGCGCGCGCCGCATGCGCTCCATTGCTTCGCGGCGATCCTTGCCGTGAGTAATGAGTTTAGCAACCAGAGAATCGTAATAAGGCGGAATCACGCTGTCCGTGTAAGCGGCCGTATCAACGCGCACGCCGATGCTGCCGGGCAGATTGAGGCCCGTGATGCGGCCGGGAGAAGGCGCGAAGGTTTCAGGATGCTCGGCGTTGATGCGGCATTCCATCGCATGACCGGACAGGGTGACAGGGCCGGTTAAAATACTGTCAAGTTTCTCGCCTGCGGCAATTCGAATTTGCGCTTTCACCAGATCGACTCCGCTGACCATCTCGGTTACTGGATGTTCTACCTGAATACGGGCGTTTACCTCGATAAAGTACAAGTTGCCGTGACTGTCCATCAGGAACTCAACGGTGCCTGCGTTGGTGTAGCCGATGGCCTTCATAGCGACGCTGAGGGTTTGAGAAATGCGCCGGCGCAACTCAGGTGAGACGGACGGAGAGGGCGACTCTTCCAAAAGCTTCTGATGGCGGCGCTGGACCGAGCATTCGCGCTCGCCTAACACTTCCATGTTGCCGTGTTCATCGCCGAGAATCTGAAACTCGATATGACGCGGCGCTTCCACCAGCTTCTCCAGGTAAACGTCGCCGCAGGAAAAGGCGGCTTGTGCTTCGGACTGCGCCTGCGCTAACAGACCGGGGAGTTCCCCTTCGGAGCGCACAATGCGCATGCCGCGTCCGCCGCCGCCTGCTGCCGCTTTGAGCATCACGGGAAAGCCAATCTCCTTCCCCAGCGTGAAGGCTTCGTCAGCGTCTCTCAATACGCCTTCCGAGCCGGGGAGAATCGGCACGCCCGCTTTCTTCATCAGTGCGCGGGCCCGCTGTTTCAATCCCATATCGCGGATCACTTGGGGCCGTGGACCGATAAACTTAATTTGAGAAAGGTCGCAGACTTCGGCAAAATCGGGATTCTCGCTGAGAAAACCGTAGCCGGGATGAATTGCGTCCGCGTTGGTAATTTCGGCGGCGCTAATCACTGCCGGAATATTCAAATAACTGAGGGCGCTTTTGGCGGGACCAATACGGATCGCTTCGTCAGCAAAGCGGACGTGGAGGCTATGCTGATCGGCTTCGGAATAAACGGCTACCGTCTTGATGCCGAGATCGCGGCAGGCGCAAATCACGCGCAGGGCAATTTCACCCCGGTTGGCAATGAGAATTTTACGGAACATGGCCGCTAGAAGCCCAGGGGCCGAATGGTGAAAAGCGATTCCGCGTATTCGACCGGCCGTCCGTTCTCAATGAATTTAGCGGTCACGACACCGGCTATATCAGCTTCAATCTCATTCATTAATTTCATGGATTCGATAATACAGAGAACCTGTTTCGGCTCCACACGGTCTCCCACCTTCACGAAGGGCGGAGATCCCGGAGACGGGCAATCGTAGTAGGTGCCGACAATCGGAGACTTTACGACTACATCGTTTTCGCCCTCTTTGGAAGCGGAGGCGGCAGACGACGTTATGGCGGGCAGTTCCGGTTGCGCCATGGGCAGCGAGGGGGAGCCTACGACTTGAGACGCAGGAGGAAGAACTGTCGGCACCACAAGTTCCTGTGCAGCGGGCAATGCCCTTCGAATACGTACTCGCCTTTCTCCATGCTGTATTTCCAGCTCGGCGATTCCCGTTTCATTTACGACACGGATCAGTTCTTTAAGGTCGTTGATATCGTCAATCTTCATGATTGGCTCATGTCGCAGTTTTTCGGGCTGACAACTTACAGAGTCAGTAGTTCTTTGGCTGTAGGCGTGAGAACCTCACAGCCATTGTCTGTCACAACAACGGTGTCTTCAATACGAACACCGCCGAAATTTTCTTGGTAGACTCCGGGTTCTATTGTAATCACCATGCCCGCTACGAGCTTCGTTTTTTCCTTCCGGCCCACACGCGGGCGCTCATGAATCTCCAGGCCGAGTCCGTGTCCGGTGGAATGAACGAACAACTTGTCCCATCCGAAACCACGCAAAACGTCACGGGCAGCGCGATCAACGCTGGCGCACGTCACTCCCGGCTTCACTGCCGCAAGGGCAGCAAGCTGACTTTCCAGAACAGCGCGATACATGCGCTGCTGTTTCGCATCCAGCTTGCCTACGGCATGGGTCCGCGTCATATCGCTGGCGTAACCAGCGACCGTAGCGCCCATATCAATTAATAATAATTCATCGCCCTGTATTCGCGCTTGCGTGGGCCGGGCATGCGGCAGGGCCGTGCGCTGCCCGGAAGCGACAATGGTTTCGAAAGAAGGTGCTTCGGCTCCCAGGCGGCGCATTCGATATTCAATTTCGGCAGCCAGATCGTTCTCGCTCATAGACGGTTTAAAGTGCCGGAGCGATTGCCCGAGAGCCTCCGAGTTAAGCGTGACTGAGCGGCGAATGGCCGCAATCTCCGCTTCTGATTTAACCGCCCGCAAGGTTTCAACCAGACCGGCCACCGCTTTCAGACGCAAAGTTTTTGCGTATTCCTTCAATTGGCTGTAGTCTTCAAAACTAATACGATTTTGCTCAAAAGCGAGAGACTTCAACCGGAGGCGTTTAACCCAGGAAGACACTCCCTTCAGCAACGGGCCTTTCACAATCTTTACTTCGCAATCGGATTCCTGGGGTGCCTGCGTTGCGTAGCGTGGATCGGAAAAGAGGAGGGCGCGGTCCATTGTTAACAGAAGCGCCGCATTGCTTCCGGTAAAGCCTGTGAGATAGCGCACGTTGGGAAGCGCGGTGGTGAGAAACGCCTGCGCCTTTGCCTCCTGAAGAAGCGGAAAAACTTCTTGCCGTCGCGTGAAAAGTTCGGACAAATTGGCCAAGGTAACGCCTCAGGGTTTCAGCAAAAGCTTGCCGGAAGTGCGTCGGCTTTCAATATCCCGGTGCGCCTCGGCAGCTTCCGCGAGCGGATAGACCCGGTGGATGTGAACTTTGAATTGCCCAGAGGCAATCCAACGAAACAGATCCGATGAGCGCCATTCCAGCTC
Organism: uncultured Bryobacteraceae bacterium; assembly: GCA_964247955.1. Taxonomy (GTDB): domain Bacteria; phylum Acidobacteriota; class Terriglobia; order Bryobacterales; family Bryobacteraceae; genus Bog-105. The sequence continues at coordinate 22,186 of CAXTWT010000015.1, read as the reverse complement.
TTCGGGTGTGGCGATGTATTGCGCCAAGTTGGGGCGCGTGAGGAACAGCGAACCCTTTTGCATCAGCACGAGAGGATCGATAAGGCCGATAGGACCGCTGGACTGGCCGAAAGTAACCATCATTCCTCGGGGGCGGAGACAGTCGAGGCTTTTGCTGAAAGTGTCGCTGCCCACTGAGTCATAAACGACGTGGACGCCTGCACCTTGCGTGAGCCGTTTGGTTTCGCCAACGAAGTCGGATTGAGTGTAAAGGATGATGTGGTTAGCGCCGTGTGCTTTCGCGAGTTGCGCTTTTTCATTCGTGGAAACGGTTCCGATAACAGTTGCGCCGAGAATCTTCGCCATTTGCACCAGCGCTAAACCTGCTCCGCCGGCAGCGGCATGAACGAGGCAGATTTGGCCGCGTTCGAGCTTGAATGCGGAGTGCGTCAGGTAATGAGCGGTCATGCCTTGCAGCATGATAGCGGCTCCGTCTTCGAAGCTGACGTCGTTGGGCAAAACAGCCAGCAGCTTTTCCGGCGCAGCCGCATATTCGGCGTAGGAGCCGCGCGACAAAGCATAAGCAACGCGCTGGCCTACTTTGAATTTGGAGTTTTCCCGAACGGCTGCTATCGTTCCTGCTCCTTCGTTGCCTAATCTGACCGGCTTTTCGGGGGCCGGATAAAAACCTTTGCGGAAATAGACATCAATGAAGTTAACGCCGATTACTTCGATCTTAATCAGCGCTTCACCATCGCCAAGCTGCGGGTCAGGAAGATCGATGTAACGCAGGTTCTCAGGTCCGCCGACGGGATCAGCAACAACAACTTTCATACTTGCCGATAATAGCGGATGCGGGTGTCAGCATCGACTTACAAAGTGTCGGGTCAAACAAAGCATTAGGTTTGGCTTCATGCGGGTTAAGATAATGAGCCTTGAACCATGGTTCAAGTGGGAGAACCATAAATTTGAAGAAAAATGGTTCAAGCACCAAACACGTCAAATCTGATCTTGCGCAAGCAGAGGCGGAGAGCATCGCGCGATTCACCGCTGCGGCGAAAGAGGCCGGATGCGATGAGAACGAAGCTGACTTTGTCGAAAAGCTGAAAGTCCTTGCAAGCTTTCCCCCCGGAGACGCAATCGGAGGTGAAGGAAGCGCGCGTTCCGCGCGTCAGAAACAGGAAGCGCCCTAATGCCGCGCCCCTCCGCTGGCGCTTTGGTCCGTGCTTCGGGGCGCGGGAATCGGCTTGATAACGACTGTAAGGGCCGCACAGGATGATCCGCCTACAGAGAGACGCACGATCAAACGGATATACGGGAATTCCAGCGTCGCCTAATATTAAAGAAATGCCTGTCGTCGTTTCGCTTTTCAGTGGTGCGGGGGGCCTGTCGCAAGGCTTCGCAAACGCCAGCTTATGCCCGACGCTTGCTGCTGAAATCGGTTGTGACGCAGTGGCCACATACCAGACGAATGTTTCAGACGCCGTGATACAGGCGGACATAGGAATGGAAGCTGGGCGCATTGCCCGAGAGGTATACGCGCGAACAGGCGGGAAGGATGTGTTCGTTGTCGTAGGCGGGCCGCCCTGCCAAGGATTCAGCACTGCTGGCGCACGTGATCATAACGATTCTCGAAACCAATTGGTCTTTTCATACCTGGAAATCGTATCTCGCTTGCGTCCCTCGTGGTTCCTATTCGAGAATGTCGAGGGCATCCTTACAAGTGGCGCGGGCGATGCCGTCGTGGGTTTAGCGGAACAGTTCGCAGCGTTAGGCTATTCGTTCCGAGTTGATAAGGTGAACTTTGCACAATGGGGACTGCCGCAGGCTCGCAAAAGAGTGCTCATCATTGGAAACCGCCATGGCATAAACTTCGCTTTGCCTGAGCCTACCCACGCATTCGACGGAAAAAAACATCGCGGAGTTCGCGGCATATCATTAAACACGTTGGGTGATGCCGTCGCGGGTCTGCCGCCGACCACTGCCGATTCACATTTAGACACCGTCTCTTACGCAACAGGAGTCCCCCTTACTGACTACGATGCCAGGATGCGGATGCGCCCGCCCGGACCGCGCGCGCATACAGTCGCTGGCTTCGAACGCGATGCAGAACGGATTCGGCTTTTGAAGCCTGGACAATCGCTGAGGGATCTTCCTGAAGATCTTTGGCCGGAGAGCTTTCGTAGTCGCGCTTTCCGACGTGTCGCGGATGGAATGCCTACTGAAAAAAGGGGAGGTGCTCCATCTGGTATTCGTCGATTAGATGCCGACCACGCCTGTCTCACTGTCACATCGCTTTCTTCGCGAGAACTCATTCACCCCGATTTCGACCGACCACTGTCACTTCGGGAATGTGCAAGACTGCAAAGCTTCCCCGATAAATATGATTTCCAGGGGAGCTTCCAATCTGTAGCTACCCAGATTGGGAACGCTTTCCCCCCCTTAGTTGCGGAACTGCTTGGAAGGTGGCTGCAATCTGTACACGGCTTAGCAGGTGGTGACTGCGGGAAGATCGGCGCAAACGTAGTGCCGGGGTTGATCGGGTATAGCCTGACCGAAGCTTCGGGGATGTCGCCAGCTCTCCAAACTACGGATCAGCGCCTACGGGCGATCACTCATACCGAGGGAAGAACGATGGCGCGAACCAAACGACCTGTGGCTTCAACAGAGACCTTGTTTAACATGGAGGATCATGCCCGCTTGGGGCCGGAGGATCGAAAAATTATCGCCGAAGGCCGCGACCTCGGTCCGATCTCTATGACAGATAGGGAAATGGCGCGTCTGATTTCAATTGTGTTGCGAGACCTAGGTCATGAAACCCTGATTCCAGCTTGGGCACGCGACATACCTCCGGGAGATTACTATGGAGTTCCACTCAGTTGGTTCACTCGCGATGAAGCCCGGCCCTTCGATTTCAGTAGCTTCTTCATTACCTGTAGCGAAACGGTAGAAAACTTCAGGGTAATCTTCCGATGCATTACAAAGCTGCATCGTCACCGCCGCAAGTATGAAGTTATATTGCGCACCCAGCCCCTCCCGACCATGGAACAAGTCGCGCGTCGCGGCCTGCTGGAATATGGGGGTATTCCAGTGGACGCCTTGGCATCCTGGCTCACTTGGAGAAAGTGGGTCTACGATATTGATAATCGGTCCGCGCAGGAAACCGGCTACCTGTTTGAGCCGATGCTAACAGAATCTTTGGGTGGCCGGTCGGTTAGTGCAAGGACTTCGCCTGTCAAGCGCGCTGACGACCCGGCCAAGGGTCGACAAGTTGACTGCATTGTAGACCTGGATGGCGAAAAGCTGGCTTACGAGTTTAAGGATTGAATCACGATTGCGGCATCTGGCCAAGGACGTTTTGCGGAGGAACTCGCATTTCCACGCGATTGTGCGGCTTCCGGATTTATTCCTGTCCTCCTGGTTATGGACCCCATCCCAAATCCAAAGTTGACCGCGATAACTAAGGCGTTCAAGGAGAACGGTGGACGCGTGTTCCTGGGTGATGAAGTGTGGTCACATTTGTCCGATCTGTCTGGCGAGGAAATAGCCACTTTCGTTAAGCAATATATCAAAGACCCTATAGCGAGCATCGCAGTTCGCGAGCGTGAGCTTCTGGACCTTGGTCTACGCTACCGCACAGGCAAGGATGGAGATACCATCGAGATCACAATGGGCGATCACACTTGGACAATTCCGCGCCCACATCGTGATGAAGCAGTTGCAACTGAGGGCGACGAAGAAGGCGATTCTACTGAACCATAAGGAATTCCCTTTGTTGAACCGCTCAGCTCACAATCTCGGTACGAGCAGTCATCTGGCGACAGAAGCTACAGAGCGAGCATTACTAGACTGATTGCAATCCCCGCGCAGCGCCCCATATAGCGCAACCGCTTGGGGACTACTGCCTGCTAGCGTAAGTGTGTGATCGCAAAGTATGTAAGTCCCGGATCTACCATAAAAATATTTGGAAAGGGTGTTTTACGCCGAGTATTTTCGGGCAGCCGAGTGGATGCGAGATTTAAACCGCATGGAGGCGCTTGCTCAAGCAGAAGCTGCCAAGTCGGGCTTGGCAGCCCTGGACTCCCTTCATACGGCAGCGGCACACTTGATAGGAGCCGATGAACTCGTCACTACCGAGCGACCTGGAAAACCAATCTATCGCTCATCGCTGGTTCAGGGTGTTTACCTTCTTGATTGATTTTGTTGTAGTCCATCGTCCCAATCTTAAAAGGCAAAGCAATCGTCAGCCTTCCACCAAGCTGACGATTGCTTTTACGCTACTGATTGCCGGTTAAAGCGTCGATCAGGTGTGAGCCGTTCGGACTGCCCCAGCCCGTGACCAAATCGTAGCCCTGTGTTGCCAAATACGTGCCGTTGCTGCCACTGACAATATCGTGGAAGTAAGCGGAATAACTCGACCCCAAGCCAATCGAGTAAAGCGTTGGGTTGATAAAGCCGAGAGTCGCGTTGCCGTAAGCAACAGATTGCTGATTAGCTAACGCCAGATAACCGGCCCACCGAGGCGCCGCAAAGCTGGTTCCCCCCCATCCTCCAGCGCAGGTTCCGTCGTAACAGATGTAGTTGTCCGTGTTTGCTTCTGCGGCTACATCCGGCGCGTTGCGATAAATTGTAGAACCACGGTTCGTCGAGGTAATCACTCCTGCGGTCGTCTGGTAGCCGGGAATCGCAATTCGATTGGGAGAGACCCCGCCGCCGCTGCTGCTCCAGGCCGTTTCCAATCCCCAAGAGCCGCCTGGACCATTGGTCGTTAAGTCAGTACCGCCCACCGATGTCACCCAGACATCGTCCGCTGGGTAAACGTAACGCGACCTGCTTTTATATGCGCCGCTGTCGCCGGATGCCACAAACAAAGTCTGGCCTTGCGCGGCAAACTCTTTGAAGATAGGGTCGTCACTGGTTGTGTCGGCTGGACTCCAGCCCCATGAGCAGGCTAACGACTTGGCGATATTGTCCGAAGCCATTCTGTTAAAGATGCTGACATCGCTGGTATCAGATACGTAAACAAGCACCTGATCCAAACCCGGCGCCATCGAGATGGCCGCTTCGATGTCCAACGCTTGTTCGCCGTCGTCACATCTCCCTGTGCAGCTCAAACTGGAACCATCTGTCGAGACACCGGTCACAGCTACAGTGAGCGGCTGCCCGACCTGCTTGAAATAGTTATTAACGTCAGCAATGTTGTAGCCTGCAAACTCAAGCAGCCCGACCGACTGGCCTGCACCCGTAAGATCATTGCCGCCATAATAGGCTGCCCTCATATCGCTGCCGATAAAATAACCGTTAGGCCCAGAGCCGGTAGTGTTGCCTTTTACTGCCGCATCTCTGCGCAGGCTCATGGGCTGCGGAATCGAGAAGTTGTCCAGGCCCGAAATATGCCACAACGTCACATCCAGTGCCGGCGCCGGTTCCCGGTCCGGCGAGTAGAACGTGCGATTTTCAGTCGGGTGCTGATAAGAGGCTATGGTCACCCGAAAAGCCTTTTCCACATTCGCTACTGGCCCCGCTACATTCAGAACCATGCGATTCGGGAACGTGCCTGTGACCGTTAAACCATTTTGTTCTGCAAAACTAACGACCTTAGCGTAGTCCTCTTTGGTAGGACCAAACCGCTCAGTAAATTCCTGCACGCTCAGGAAGTGATGAAATAAAGGGCTTTGCGGATTATAGAGTTCTTGCAGCAGCGTGTCCAGCTCCGGCTCATTGCGCAACGGCAGAGCAATGTTCAAATGCAAGGACTGAGTTGCGGGCAACCGATGCAGGAGCGACGCCTGCCGGTTAATTACATCTTCATGAATATGACGCGTCCGTGTTGACTGTGTTTGTGCTTGTGTGCTTACGACAAACACGAGTACAGCCGAACATAACGGAACATACAGTGCTCGTGAACGTGTCAGCCTACGGCGCGTTCTGAATTGATTCATTCTTTTAACCTCTTAGATTTTCCGAGCAGCGAGATGAAGCAATGATACTCGATTTAAATTGTGAGGTCAATTACGCGTACTACGGGATGTTGATGCCGCTGCTTCGTGCAGTTTCCGGTGCAGAGCATGGGTGCTACTCGTGGCGCAGCGCCTGCATGGGATCGACCGACGAAGCGCGTTGCACAGGAATCCATGCCGCCACTGCTGCCGTTGTCGCCAGCACCGCGACCGAGACCAGCAGCAGCGGAGTGCTATATGCGCTCACGCCATAGAAGAAAGCAGTCATCAGTTTGCCGAGCGCGAGCGTGAGCGTAAGACCTGCTAGATTTCCCCACGCTAGGATCGGTAGGACTTGCCGCAAAATCAGCCACTGGATCTGCGGGCGTTGCGCGCCCAACGCCATACGAACGCCAATTTCGCCCGTGCGGTTCGCCACTTGATAACTCAGCAACCCGAAAAGACCAACTGCTGCCAGAATGATTGCCAAAACGCCGAACCATCCTGACGCATACGCCAGAAAACGATTTTCCACCAGCGCATTATCGATTTCGCTGCTGATAGTGGTCACACGATCAACATACTCATTTCCCTTTTGCTTAATCACGCGCTGTACAGCAGCGATAGGAAGGGTGTCACCCCGTGTTTTGATGAGCAAAACCGGGTAACCTTGCAGCGTGCGGTGCTGCCAAACATTGACGTAGACTGTGAACGGCTTTGTATCGCTTGGATTAGCTAAATTGAGGTCCGTGTCCGAAGCGATGCCGATCACTTTCAATCGCTGGTATGCGGCTTCGCTCCCCATTCGCACATGATGTCCGATCAGATCGCGTGGATTCCCGAAATGCCGGGCCAAGGATTCGCTGAGAATGACCGTCGGTTCGCTGGAGGGGGAGTCATTACGCCGGAAGTCTTCCCCGGTGATGATCTTCGCGCCGAGCGTTCCGAAAAAACCATCGCTTGCGCCCATCATCCGCGCCTGGGCTTCGCCGCCGACCCGCGCATTCTCCACCGTGCCAACCGGCTCCGGGTCGCTGGATGTGAGAAACGGCACATTATCGGTAAAGCTAACCGATTGTATGGTAGGCAGAGATTCAATCTCTTGTAGGAGACCCCGATAAAAAGTGGTCAGGTCGGCAACGGTGGAGCGTCCGGCAAGCGATACTTCCCACAAGTTCCGCAAGTCGATCCCAAAATCGATGCTGTACATGTTTTTCAGCGATGTGCCCAATAAAGTGCTTGCCGCCACGAACGCCAGCGTGAGTGCGATCTGAGTTCCTACCAAGGCTTTCTGGGCCAAACTGTTCGTTGCGATCATGCCGCGTCCGCTTTCCTTCCATGCCTCGGAACGGGAGAGTCGGCCAGCTTGCCAGACGGAAGCAATGGCAAAAACGACAAGAATAAACCCGGCGAGAGCCAGGAGGAACGCCGCAATTCGCCCGTCGAAGCCGATATCCAGATGAAAATTTCCGAACATCGGGCCTCCTCCGGCGACAATTGCCTGGGCCGTCCACAATCCTGCGAGAGTGCCTATGACAGTACCGGCGAGAACTAAAATCGCGTTCTCTAACACAAAAAACCCGGCGATTTGGCTTCGCTTCGCGCCGAGCGCCAGTCGGATGGAGATTTCCCGCCTACGATGTAAGCTGCGAGCCAGCAACAGACTCGTGAGATTCACGCAAGTGAGCAGCAACATGAGCGCGCAGATGCCGAACGTTGCATACAGCGGCTCACCAAAACGCCTGCGTAGAAAGTAGTCGATTCCGCTCCTGCCGGACGCCACGTCCAGTTCTCGCGAAAAGTAATGCTTGCGTTGCGCAGCATTGTAACGATATGGAACGCTCTCTTGCAAGAGCTGTGTTTTTTGCGCCAGAACGCTGGCGCGCGCCTGATCTTCCGAAATGCCCGGCGCTCTCCGCGCGAGCACGTTTATCCAGTACCAAGTCTGCTTCTTTCCGTTCGGCAGCGCCTCAGACCTTTGAAGCAATGGGATCATCACTTCTTCCGGGAAGCCCAATAGCAAGCCCGTAAATGGTTTTCGGGTCACGCCCACAACCGTGTAAGACTGGCTGCCTATCTTGAGCGATTTTCCCAAGGCATCAGGTTTTCCTCCAAACTCGCGCTGCCAGAGCGAGTCTGTAATCACGGCGACACCCTCCGTTCCTAAGCGATTGTCTTCCGGCGTGAGAGGTCGTCCCAACTGAAGATGAAGGCCGAGCGTTTTGAAACAATCTCCCGTGAATCCTGCTACTCCAATGGGCCGCATAGTGCCAACAATCTCCACGCCGGACAGAGATGTATCAAAGCCGCAGATGCTCTGTAGCGCTGCGTTTGCCTGCAGCACCGCAAGGCCGGTCGAAGGCGTCTCTCGGGGCTGCCCTTGGTTGCTAAGCAAAGAGATTTTCACCAGCTCTTCAGGTCGTTCTACCGGAAGAGGACGCAGCAAAAGAGCATCTACTGTGCTGAACACGGCCACGTTAGAACCGATGCCGATCGTGAGGAGGAGCAGGGCAACCGCCATGAAACCGGGACTCCTCCCGAGCAAACGGAAACAATGCCGAAGATTACGCATACCCGCATCAATCCAACGCCAGCGATCCGCTTCCCGGCACTCTTCGCGTGTGTTCTCGACTCCTCCAAACTCCAGTTGCGCCAGTCGCCGTGCTTCCGCTTCGCTCATTCCTTCGGCAAGGTGCTTTCGAAATTGAAGCTCCAGGTGCGCTTTTAGCTCTTCATCGAGATCGCCTTCCACTTTCCGGCGAAAGAACAGGGATCGAAGCCGTTGTTGAAAGCTATCCCATCGCATATTAGGCCATCTCCAGGACACGCCCGATAGCGACCGACAAACGCGCCCACTCGTCCGTTTCTTTTTCTAGCTGCTTACGTCCTGTGGCAGTGAGCCGGTAAAAACGCGCGCGCCTCCCTAATTCCGAAGTAGCCCATTCGGCCTTAATCCAGCCCCGGTGCTCCAGGCGATGAAGGGCCGGGTAAAGCGATCCTTGATTAACCTGCAACACGTCTTGCGAAATTTGCTGAATACTCTCCGAAATGGACCAGCCGTGCCTCGGGCAGGCAGTAAGAGTTCTTAGAATCAGCAGATCCAGCGTTCCTTGCAAAAGACCAAGTCGGGAAGATGCCTGTTCCATACTGTCGAATGACTACAGTATACGTTTATAGTGTCGGATGTCAACAACAAATGTGTAAAGTGTCTGTTTACACTGCCCAACTGAAGTCGCGGGTACTTTGGGCAGCGGGTTGTTTGTCGAGCAGGCGAATTAGTTCCAGGCGCAGAGCATCCACCAAAGCCCGCCAACTGGCGTCGATCACGTTATTCGAAACTCCGACAGTGGACCAGGTATTGTGGTGATCGGTCCATTCCACCAGTACGCGCACTTTGGAACTGGTGCCTCCCTTAACGCCCAGCACGCGAACCTTGTAATCCAATAATTGAACGGCGGTGATCGCCGGGTAAGCAGCCGCCAGACATTGGCGCAGGCAGATGTCGAGCGCGTGTACGGGTCCGTTGCCGGTCGCCGTATGAGTGTACACCTCGCCGTTCGCCCGCAACGTGACGCCCGCAGCCGTTATTGTTTCATCATTGCCGGGAAGTTTATCGGCAAGGCTGCGGTCGAGCTTTGTTGAAACTTCGTAGCCGATCACTTCAAAAGGATCAAACTCCGGATGAGCCGCTTCGCGCACAAGCAGTTCAAAAGTGCCTTCGGCGGTTTCGAAGTCGTAGCCTTCATGCTCCATCATCTTGATGCGTTGCAGAAGCTCCCGGCGCGCTGCATCGGCTAAGTGTTCGTGCAGGCCGAGTTGGTCTAGTTTGTAGGAAATGTTGCCGCGCCCGGAAAGATCGCTCAAAAGAACGCGCCGGCGATTGCCCACAGTTTCGGGCTTGATGTGCTCGTAAGTAGCAGAGTCCTTCATGACGGCGCTGACATGAATGCCTCCCTTATGCGCGAAGGCGCTGCCGCCGACAAAGGCTTGCTCATTGCGCAAGGGCAGATTAGCTAAGTCCGCGACGAAACGGGCCAAGCTGGTCAGCTTCTTTAAATTTTCCGGCCCGACCGTGGTATGGCCTAACTTCAATTCCAAATTTGCTAGAACGGAGCAAAGATTGGCGTTGCCGCAGCGCTCGCCGTAACCGTTGACGCAGCCTTGCACGTGCGTAACTCCCGCCTCCACGGCCATCAGGGTGTTGGCAACGGCCAGCTCCGAATCATTGTGGCAGTGAATGCCGAGAATGCCGTCAAAACGAGCGCGCACTTCTCCCACTATTTCCACCAATCGCTGGGGCAGAGTGCCGCCGTTAGTATCGCAAAGGCACAAAACATTCGCTCCGGCGCGTTTGGCTGCCTCTAAAGTTCGAAGCGCAAAAACCGGGTTGGCATTGTAGCCGTCAAAAAAATGCTCGGCGTCGTAGACCACCTCGCGGCCATGCGCGCACAGGTAAGACACGGTTTCGGAGATCAGGCGCAAGTTTTCCTCTTCGGTGATGCCGAGAGCGCGATGCACATGGAAATCCCAGGTCTTGCCGAAGATGGACACGACCGGCGTTTCCGCCCCGAGCAGTTCCGCCACGTTCGGATCGGTTTCGACTGAGTTCTTAGCGAAGCGGGTTGCTCCGAAGGCGGTCAGCTTCGCATGTTTGAGTTTTAATTGCTTGGCGCGGGTAAAGAACTCCTTGTCCTTCGGATTCGACCCCGGCCATCCGCCTTCGATATAGTCAACACCAAACTCGTCCAGCTTTTCCGCAATCAGCAGTTTGTCATCAACGGAAAAGGAGACCGACTCGCCCTGCGTGCCGTCCCGGAGCGTGGTATCGAACGTAAAGATTTTCATGAGTCCTGTTCTTGCATCTTTCTAATTGCCCTGATAAAAGCTGCCCTAAAAACCAAAAGCCACCAGGCTGGTTTTATCCCGCCGGTGGCCTCAAAGTAAAACAATACACGAGGTCTCAGGCAGGGCCGGTAATGGCCACGCCCACGATAATGCTTGGAATGGATAGCATCATTGGACCTGAGAATTACAAACTATTATAAACTACTTAAGCCGTTCCCTTGGAAAGTCTTCTTCAAGAACATGAGCTGGCCCAGGTGATAAGAGTTGTGTGAGGCAACCAGCAGCGCTTCGCGAAGCAAAGTTTGCCCTTCGCCATGCGCAAAAGGCCGGAATAAATCCTCCTGCGGATCTCCCACGAGCTTTGCCATTTCTACGGCATCTTGCCGGAATAATTTTATGCTGTTTGCCCAAGCTTTGTCATTGGGCGGCGTTTCGGTCTCGGGCCAGTACTCGTCAGGCCACTTCGGGGATTGATGCTGGGGATTGCGCGAAAATTCCAGAATGTCATTTTGCGCAATCCGCATGTGTTCCAGCAGTTGCCAGGCGGTATGCGGAGCGCCCGGCGGCTTGACGCCTCGCATTTCAGGCGGAAAGTCCTCCATGGCGGAGTCGAAGTCGATGTGGGCCTGATGGCCGCGCATGGCATCAATCAATTGTCGGCGTAACGGTTCAGTTGAGCTGTTTTGTGTCATATAAATAATTTTCGTTCGCCCGGTCTGGCATCCTTTCTAGTGAATGGCTGATGGACGCACCCTCATCAAGCGCTTTGTTCTGCGAACGCTGTTTGGCTCCGTATTTGTTCTTTGCGTGGCTTACCTGAGCGACTTCCTGCTTCTGCGCTGGAAGTACTTCGGCAAGCATAACCCGACCGGCACGGTAATCGTGAAGACTTACTTTGCGGTTCCGCGCAAGGATGGAAGAACCGAGTTCATGTTCAACGATCCCCAGGAGCAAACTTGCGTTCACTCCTTATTTCCGCATTCGGGCTTGAGCCCGTGCTGGTACCTGAGCCGCCATCAGGAGCAACGGATCGATATGTAGAGCTACTGATTCTCAGCCTTCCAGCGCATGGCCGAATAGATCCGGGTGCGCCCGCTCGGGTGATCGAAGAAGATGAACTCTTCCAACGGACCTGGATCGAGCTTGCGATATTCGCTGAGCAGCAGCGCCGCTTCCGCAAAGCCGTCCGGCTGCCGGGCTGTGTTCAGCCCGAAGATATCCGCTTCGTATTCCTGCGTGCGAATCAGCGTGTTCGTCACGGGCGTCAGCAAGAAGCTGAACGCGGAAAGAAGAAGGGCGACCAGCGGCAGCACTGCAGGGTCGCCGATGTCCCGAATGCCCCAGCGTTCTCCCCATCGCGCGAGCGACCAAGTTAAGGCCCACCGCAGAGCCGCGAATAGCAGTAACACAATCAGGGCAAAGAACACCAGCATCTTATAAACATGATTGAGTACGTAATGCCCCATCTCATGGCCCATCACTGCGAAGATCGCCTGGGGCGAGCATCGGTTCAGAAGATTGTCATTCAGCGTAATCCGTTCCGTGCCGAGAACCCCGCTCACATTGGCGCTGACGCGCTTGCTTTGCCGTGAAGCATCCACCTCGTACACGTTTGTCGCGGGAATGCCGTTTTGACGCGCCAGTCGCAAGATCGGATCGCGCACGCGGGGGTCGGTAAACACGGTGTATTTGTTGAACAGAGGGGCGAGGAACACCGGCCCGATCAGGGCGCCGATCATAAAAAACACAATCGCTGCGCCGGAACCCCAAATGTGCCAGCTGCGGGGTAGACGGCGAACAATGGCAAAAAGCGTCATCACGGCCAGACCGCCGAGAACAACCGCAATGCCCAGCCCTTTTAATTGATCTCCGAACCATTGGCTGAACGTCTGGTTCGACAATCCATATTGATGTTCGCGAAAGTACCCTTCATAAACGGCTAAAAGCAGGCTGAGAAGGAAAAGCGCAAGGGTGTACTGCGCCCAGTAAAGCCATGTTTGCAGCCCCCTGCGCCGCGTAATACGTTCCGCCGAGTTGCGCATTCGCAGGGAAAGGCGCGTATTCAACAAGAAGATCGAGATCGCCGCCCCATACAAAAAATCCCAAAGAACCAGCCAGTATCCTCCCTCGAAATAAGCATCGGAGCGCGCCTTTTTATCCGGCGGCAATGTCGCCAAATAGGCGCGAGTCGCCCTTTC
>CAXTWT010000015.1:0-9125 GCA_964247955.1 uncultured Bryobacteraceae bacterium | reverse complement strand
TGCGGCACTCCGGCTTCTTTGCGCTTTTTCAGGAACGGCATCATGGCGCGTAGTTCCGCGCCGACGCGCTCTATCGGCTGGTCTTTCGCTCCTTCGCGCATGGCGAGAAACTGCTGACGGCCCTTGCGGTTTTCCGCCAGCCAAGTCTTGGCAAACTCGCCGGATTGAATTTCCGCCAGTATCTTTTTCATCTCCGCGCGGGTTTGTTCGGTGACAATGCGCGGTCCACGGGTGTAGTCGCCGTACTCCGCCGTGTCGGAAATCGAGTAGCGCATGTAGCCCAAGCCGCCCTCATAGATGAGGTCCACAATCAACTTCAACTCGTGCAGGCATTCGAAGTAAGCGATCTCGGGCGCATACCCGGCAGCCGTCAACGTTTCAAAACCGGCGCGGATCAGTTCGCTCACGCCACCGCACAGCACCGCCTGTTCGCCGAAAAGGTCGCTTTCCGTTTCTTCCTTGAAAGTGGTTTCAATCACGCCCGCCTTCAAACAGCCGAGGCCATACGCATAAGCCAGTGCGTTTTCGAACGCTTTGCCGGAAGCGTCCTGCGCTACAGCAATTAGCGCGGGAACGCCCACGCCTTCCACGAACAACTCCCGCACGCGATGCCCCGGCGCTTTCGGGGCAATCATCGAAACATCAATGTCAGGAGGCGGCTGGATCTCGTTGAAGTGGATGTTAAAGCCGTGCGCGAACATCAGCGTTTTGCCCTTTGTCATGTTCGGCGCGATCTCGTTGCGGTACACTTCTCCTTGCAGGTGATCCGGCAGAAGAATCATGGTGACGTCCGCTGTTTTCGACGCCTCCGCTACCGGCAGCACGGGAAGGCCGACGGCTTCCGCCTTCGCTTTGCTCTTGCTTCCTTCGTGCAGCCCGACTAGGACCTTTAACCCGGAGTCACGCAGGTTCAGCGCGTGGGCATGCCCCTGGCTTCCGTAACCAATAATGGCAATGGTCTTGCCCTGCAACGGCGCAAGACTGCCGTCCTGTTCGTAAAATCGTCTTGGCATTTCGATCCTTTTGTTTAAAGAAAAAACGGAGCCGTGTGAACTACTCCGCTTCCTGTAATTCCAGCGCTTCTTCCGGCGCCGCGCCGCGAGGTATCGGCGGCGATAATCGGAGCTTCTTGTTATCGAGCGACATCGAAACCGTGCCCGAACGCGTCACTTCGATCTCGCCGTAGCTCCGCATGGCATCCACAAACTCATCCAGCTTCTCGCTGTCCCCGGCAGCTTCCAGCACAAAGCCCTCAGGGGTGGAGTCCGCAACACGCGCGCCGAAAATTTCGGCTTCTTTTAAAACTGCCGTGCGCGTATTCTGGCTTGTCCGCACGCGCAGAAGAACCAACTCATGGTTCACCGCCGGTCCATCCGTGACATCCGTCGCTTGCAGGACATTGATCAGCTTGTTCATCTGCTTGATCACCTGCGCTCGAATATTTGGTTCCACTTCGACTGTAATGGTCATTCGCGACAGCGTAGGATCAAGCGTGCGCGCCACCGTCAATGTTTCAATGTTGTATCCGCGCTGGCTCAGCAGCCCGGTCACGCGCATCAGCGCTCCGGGTTTGTTTTCCATCAGAAGGGAAATAATCTGTTGCAATGCCCGGCCCTCCGCTTACACTTCCACCGGTTGCGGCGGACGCAGCACCATCTCGTTGATCGCTCCGCCGGCGGGCACCATCGGGAAAACGTTCTCGTAGGGCGAGACTTTGACATTCAACAGATAAGGTCCCGGCTCATGAACCGCTTCTTCCAAAGCGACGCGCAAATCCTTGACATCGTCCACCGTGCGGCCCTTGAAGCCGTAAGCGCCCGCCAGCTTTTCCGGATCGGGGAACGAAGACAGAACCACTTCGCTCAGGCGATTGTTATAGAACAACTCCTGCCACTGACGCACCATACCCAAATGGCCGTTGTTCATGACAACAATCTTGATGGGCAGCGCATGATTGGCGATTGTCGCCAGTTCGGGAATGGACATCTGAAACCCGCCGTCGCCTACAACCGCGAACACCAGTTTGTCAGGCCGCGCAAACTGCGCCCCAATGGCGGAAGGCAAGCCGAATCCCATGGAGCCGAGGCCGCCCGAGTTGATCCATAAGCGCGGCTCGTTATAGCGGATGAGTTGCGCCGACCACATCTGATGCTGGCCCACGTCGCTTGCCACAATCGCCTGTCCGCCCGAAAGCCGATCAATCTCCGCCATCAAATGCTGCGGCTTGATTTCGGTGTCGGAGAACTCGGGCTTCAGCGGATGCTCCGCCTTCCACTCGGCAATCTGCTGTTTCCACTCGGCCCGCGCCCCGCTCTTCTTATCTTTCATCGTGGGAGCAAGTTCGTTTAACGCCGCCGTCAGCTTTGGCAGAACGCGCTTGGCATTGCCCACAATGGGCAGATCCGCATACCGGTTCTTGCCGATTTCCGCCGGATCAATATCCATGTGGATCACCTTGGCATGCGGAGCAAAGGCCGCCAGTCGCCCGGTGACCCGGTCATCAAACCGCACGCCGAGCGCGATAATCAGGTCGGTGTGCGTCATGCCCATATTGGCGGCGTAACTGCCGTGCATGCCGGGCATGCTGATAAAGTTCGGATGATCGCTCGGCAGCGCACCCAGACCCATTAAGGTGCAAACAGCGGGAACGTCCAACGTTTCCACCAACTCGCGAAGTTCGGCGCTTGAATTGGAAAGGATGATGCCGCCGCCCGCATACACCAGTGGACGGTCCGCTTCCCACATCATCTGCGCCGCGCGCCGGATTTGCCCGTTGTGCCCTTCGCTGAAAACCCGGTAACCGGGTAGATGAATCTCGGTCACAGGCGTATAGTGCGCCTGGCCCTGGAGGGCGTCTTTAGTGATATCGACCAGCACCGGGCCGGGCCGCCCGGAAGCCGCAATATAAAACGCTTCGTGAACGACTTGCGGCAACTCACCGGCAGTTTTAACCAGGAAGTTATGTTTCGTGGCGGACCGGGTAATACCGAATGTGTCCGCTTCCTGAAAAGCGTCGCTGCCCATCAGCTTGCTGGTTACTTGACCGGTAATCGCCACAATCGGGATCGAATCCATCATGGCGTCTACCAGGCCGGTTACTAGATTCGTTGCCCCAGGCCCCGAAGTGGCGCAGCAAACGCCTACTTTTCCCGTCGCCCGCGTGTACCCTTGCGCGGCAAACGCTGCGTTCTGCTCGTGCCGCACTAGGATGTGCTTGATTTGATGGTCATACAGCGCATCATAAAGCGGCAGCGTCACACCGCCGGGGTAGCCGAACATGCAGTCGACCCCCTCGCGAACCAGGCAGTTCAAAAGGATATTGGCGCCGGAAAGAAGATTGTTGGCCATGAGTTACTTACCAAAATTGTAGTTATATATTGCAAAGGGCCAACTGGCTGCTTCGTTCGCCGTCAGTGGCCCTAATGTCTACCTTTGCGAAGTGCGGCACTATGGAGAGCGCCTTCGCTGTAACAGGTATTTGCCTGGCTCGGTTAAGCCCGACAAAGACTACATGGATCTACCTTAGCCTAGAAGCGGTTTTTATGCAAGAGAATCAAAGTATAAAAAATGGTTATACCAAATTCGACTTGTTGCGTTGATCTGGCTGCGCAAGAATATATATCATATGAAAGTTGCAAAGTGGGGGAAGAGTTTAGCCGTTCGACTTCCTGCTGCCGAGATAGAAGCACTCAGTCTGCAAGAGGGTGACGAAATTGAATCACAATTATCAAAAAACCTGAGATCGAAGTAGTTTCCGATCAAAGACGGAAAGAAGCAATTGAGTCCATTCGCCGTCTGGCACGGCCTTTCCCTCCTGATTTCAAGTTTGATCGCGAGGAAGCTAACAAACGGTAAACCGCTCACTTGCCTACGGAGGTCGCAATTTCTCCATTTTGCTCCCAGGCTGCTAAAACCGAACCGTCGGGCAATGTGATTAATACCGGAAACGAACCAGTTGGGGATAAATTAACGGGCATGTCTTCTCCCGATGTTTGCAACTGAACCCCTTTTGCGTCGGTCCAGGCGACATAAGCACCTTCCGGTGACGCGGCCAGAGCTATGTCCTTCCCATCACCCAGCGCCTTCTCCTTTCTACCCGGAAAGTCGAGAAACACGGTATGGTCTCTGCGCCACGCCGTTACAACTCCGTTTCCTGTGCGAGCTAATCCGCCTCCATCCATTGGGCAAGCGTCAAGCGCCCATGACCCTTCTCCCAGCTTTTTTGCCTCCGAAACTGAATCACCAATCTGCCATTCAGCAAGATACATGTCCCGGCTGCCGTGCAGAGCATTGCGAAACATTACCGCATAAGCATTCTTGCCGGAAGGCAGGAGCGACGGATGGCAGCATTGACAGATCGTGCCGTCAGGTGATTCGTAAATCAGCACGTTTTTGGACCACGTCTTGCCTGCGTCTTGCGAGTACGCGCCGTACAAGCGTGTTCCTTTTGCCCGCAAATCCAGCCAGACGGCAGCTACCTGCCCGCCTTCGCCCGCCGCCATTGCGTGTAATCCTTCCCGCGCCGCGCCGGGCACGTCATTGATAACCACGGGTTGAGACCACGTTCGGCCTCCGTCTGTGGAGCGCCAAGCGACCAGATCCCCGTTTTCGGGCAGCCCATGAGCATGCGGCCCCGCTGCGGCTTTTTCGCCGTACACCGCGCTGATCACAATCGTCTTTCCAGCAATAGCAGCACGTGGCCCCCGATGCCGCCCCAAAGCCAAAACCGGAACTTCCGCAACTTCCGTCGGCGTGGAGAAGGTTCGGCCACCGTCGGGCGAACGGGAAAACCAAATCGAGTTGCCGCTGCCGAAGACCAGCGCCGTGATTCCGTCCCCGGTTGCGAATTGCGGCTGCTTATTCGGCAAACTTTCCTGGACTGGAGCAATAACGGCAGCGATGGCCGCGAAAACAAATAAGTGCATCGTATTAATCCTTAGAATCTAAGCCGAAGCGCAAGCTGCAACTCCCTGGGATCAGCTACCGCTTGCGGCGCTCCAAATCCCGGAGCGGGCAAAAGAGGATAAGGGCCGTTGCCGAATATGTTGTTCGGAAGCTGCCAATTCGCCCGGTTCAAAACATTGAATGCTTCGGCTAACCCTTCGAGCCGGAACCGCTCGCTCAAACGAAAATTGCGGCTCAAACGTACATCGAGCGTGAAGTAATCGAAACCCTGTCCGGTATTGCGACCCAATCCAGCAGGCCGGTCGTTCGTATTGGTGTCGCCGTTGTTATCGCTTCCTGTTTGAATGTTGAACGGCGGCGCTGAGTTATATGTCAGGATCGTGCTCAACAGAAAACCGTTCCGCAGATGCTGCCATAGCGACGAAGCCGGGCCGCTGGGCGTTTGCAGCATTCCGTTGAACGCAACTCGATGCCGCTGGTCATTGTCGGACCGGCTGCGGTCCGCCGCAATGTTGAAGTTGTTCTGCGGCGTGCTGAAAAAGAACTGGCCCAGGTCGTCAATTGCTTTCGAGAATGTGTACGAAAGCCGGTAGCTGCCCCACGAAACCGGCCTTTGCACCCAAGCCACCGTCAGGCCATCGTAGTAAGAATCGCCGACCGATTTGTACTGCGAATTGTTGCCGTAGCTCGGGTTAGGACGGCAAAGGTTGAATCCGCTGCTGCACTGGGGAACGTTCTGGTTCTGCGTCATGATGAGGTGAATGCCGCGCAGATGCTCATAACCGATGCTGAACGTGCTGCGATTGTTTAATTGCCGCTCGATTTCAAAGCTCGCCTGTTGCGAATACCCGTTTTGGATATTCGGATCAATTGTCGTGATGTTGGTCAGCACGCCGGGAGGAAAGCCGGGCAGGACTTGGGGAAACACTGGCGCTCCCGCTTGCGCCGGTGTCAACACAGCCGTTTGGTACTGTGTGCCGCCGCGCTGCAAAGCGTTGGACAGGGCGCGTAAGGGAATGCGGTCATAGTACAGCCCGTAACTGGCCCGCAGCACCGTTTTCTGTAAAGCATCGGGACTCCAGGCAATGCCGATTCGGGGAGCCACGTTGTTTGTATCGGTATTCACTAGACGCGCCAGAAACTGCAGGTCATAGCGAATTCCGGCATTGATCGTCAGGTGCGGGTTGACGCGCCACTCGTCCTGCAAGTAAATGCCGATATTCGGATTCGTCTGCACCTGTGCGGCTGGCCCGAACGCCTGCTGAAAGTTAACGTAACGTCCCAGCAGAAAATTCGCAAGCGAGGAAAACGTGTACTGGCCTTGCAGGATGCCGGGAAAAACAATGTTGACATCGTTATACAGAAAATCTGCTCCGGCTTTCAACGAATGTGAGCCGCGCTGCACTGCCACATTGTTCACCAGCTCATAAAGATCAATATCCCGGCCCGTCGGCGAAGATCCCGCCGTGCCGAAACTTGCCACGCCGGAAATGTTCACGGCCGGCCCAATCAAGTCATTGACCGGAGCCGTTAAACGGCTTCGGGTGTACTGGAACCGGGTTTCATTGACCAGATTTGGCGTAATCGTCAGGACGTTGTTCAGGGCTATCGTTTGGTCTCGATCACCAAGCGCGGTTCCCCGGCTTACGGTGCCGAGTCCGCCCACGTTGCGGCTGTTGATGCTCCCGACGTCATACAAGCTGTAGCGTGCGCTCAACTGATCGCGGTCGCTCAGGCGAGTGTCGACTTTCGCAAAGTAATTTGTCGTGTTCAGAGTAGTGGGATACTCGCCGGTACTGATTGTTTGGCCCCCATAGCCGAGCGCCCGCAGACGAGTATCAATAACGGCAACAGCCGTGGGCGAGATCGTAATGACGCCCGCTGTGTTCTGCCGTGTTTGCTCAAAGTTCGAGAAAAAGAAAGCGCGGTCCTTCACGATAGGACCGCTGACACTCGCTCCATACTGGCTTTGCGTGAGCGGCAGCTTATTGCTTGCCAGCGCATTGCGCGCATCAAAGCGCTGATTGCGGAAAAAATCGTATGCATCTCCATGGAAGCTGTTCGATCCGCTTTCCGTCAATATGTTCACGTAGCCGCCCAAAGCTCTGCCGAACTCCGCCGTGCCGCCGGATGTCACGACCTGAAACTCTCGAATAACTTCCTGGCTGTAAAATGTTCCCGCCAGTTCCGCCGCATCGTCATTTGCAGACAATCCATCCACTACAAAGCTGTTGGCCAGATTGCGCTGCGAGTTGATCGAAATGCCCGTTCCCGGAACCGCCGACGTTTCCGCAAAGCGTTGGCTGGCTCCTGTGTTCGTGCGGGACACGCCGGGAATCAGCAGCGCCAGATCCAGATAATTGCGCCCGTTCAAAGGCAGGTCCTGCACCTCCTCGGGCGTTACCGTTCCCGCAATCTCGCTGCGGGCAGTTTCTACCGCTACCGCTTGCGAGTTGACCTCCACATGTTGCTGTGTCGATCCGAGGGAAAGCTGTATCGGCAGATTAAACGCGGCTCCCACCGTCAAAGCAATGTTCTGGCGGGAATCGGCAAATCCGTGCTTATGAATAAAAAGCTGATAGTCGCCCACATTCAAATACGCGAAGCGGAAGCGGCCGCTTCCGTCCGTGAACACGCGGGTAGCCTGATTCGTGGCAATCTGGCGCGCCTCCACCTGCGCTTCACGGACCACCCCGCCGGAAACATCGCTCACCACGCCGCTGAGGCTGGCATAATTTACCGTCTCCTGCGCAAAGCAAGTACAGACGGGGGAAATACTGAGCAGCAAGAAAAGGCAAAGCCTTCTTGCCGAGACACAATAAGACACAATTCCTCCCTGGCAAACACAAACGGAACAACAAATTGAGTTAAGAAAGGGAGAAGAAAGGAGGACCGCGTTTCTGATGGGATCGTTGGCGGGAGACGCGATAGCCAGCTTCCGTTTGCGGCGAGCCGCCGGGATGGCTAACCCATCCGGCAAAGATGGCTGCCGCTTGCGCCGTTGCCGTCGTCTCATAATGCGCGGCCACGGATGACTGTGGGAAGCAGGGGCACTTGTCACGAATCGCAATCACTGCGGACCCGGAAAGGCGACTCGCCGCTTGCATGGCGCAATGATGCTTGCCGTCTTTCCGGCAGCAGGCAGGCAAATCAGGTTTAAGCGACGCGGCCAATGCAGGCACGATCAGCAGAAAGCTGAAGGAAGCCGCCAGAAAGATTGCCAGAAACCGCCGCACTCAAACAGAGTGTAACGCAAAAGGAGGGACAAGCGAACGACTGTGCAACGATCC
This sequence comes from uncultured Bryobacteraceae bacterium, assembly GCA_964247955.1. Classification (GTDB taxonomy): domain Bacteria; phylum Acidobacteriota; class Terriglobia; order Bryobacterales; family Bryobacteraceae; genus Bog-105. The sequence continues at coordinate 930 of CAXTWT010000015.1, read as the reverse complement.
CAAGTCTGGAAACGTCTCAGGAATACATTATGCGCCTCATCTTCTTTGTCGTTTTGGGAATCGTCCTAATCCCGGATTTTAGTTTTTGCAAGTCCAAAAAGCCGGTCGATACAGCAGCGGGCGGAGAGCAAGCTGTCCAATACCTTCTCACTTCCGATGTAATCGTGAGCCCCATAGTAAAACCGGTTTACCGGATGGGCGATGCGGCAGCGGTTACCCTGACCAAGATTTTAGATGAACAGGAACTCAGCGCAGAGCAGATAGATAGGGTGCTGGGGATCATTCACATGTCGTTTGAGCGTCCCGCGATTGTGCAGGCTGTTTCGGATCGGGAGCCGAAAACCACATTATTTGTTCTGCGCTCTCTGGAGCGTGCTGCGTCAGATGAGCATTTGAAAGCAAGAATTAAGGAGGAAAGAAATTTTGTTCTCTCCCAATCTGTTAATGCTCCGAAGCAGTAGACGCTCCCGGTAGAACGCTTGCTAAGCATAGTTTCTCAAGCCGTGTAGCCGTGGGTAAGTTTATCGTTTTAGAATCCGTAATTTTCCTTGCGAGTCCTTTCCGCGCAGATTATTAACTTTACGAATCACCTGAATCCGGGACTGCCGGAAGGAGACCTGAGTTCACCTCAGTTTGGGGAATCCGGTTCGCTTGCGCCCGGCTTCAACTTCGGTGGCGGCGCAGCGGTGTATCACAAGCAACTGGAGGCTAATCGCCGCCTCGAACTCCAACTTCGCTTTACACTCTAAGGCGGTTTGCGCCGGGCGGAGAAGCAGGATCTCACACCATTGCCACAGAACGATTTTGGGCGAGTTGTTCCAACAATTGCCGGACACGGAACGTGTCTTTTAAGCGGTAGCGCGCCTGGCTTGGCCCTCCTCCCACGTGAATACTCCAGGCGTCGGCGGGCAGGTGGGCGAACAAGTCTTA
>CAXTWT010000014.1:0-32978 GCA_964247955.1 uncultured Bryobacteraceae bacterium | reverse complement strand
GTGTCCTTAAACAACGGACCCAGGAGCGGCAGGGAGCCGATGCCCTTTGTGACAGCAAATCCAAGAGCAATCCCCAGAATGCCGCCGATCGTAACAATCGTCATCGCTTCCAGCAAAAACTGGAAAAGAATAGACCGCCTCGTCGCCCCTAGGGATTTGATGACTCCTATCTCGCGAGTCCGTTGCGTGACCGACACGAGCATAATGTTCGCCAGCCCCACTCCGCCAATCGCCAGCGTCATGGTCCCGATCAAGCCGAGCAGGATGCGCAGCGCCGCCGTCATCCCGTCAATCTGCTTCATGAACTCGTTGAAAACGAGGATCTCGACCGCGCGTTCGTCCGTAGGCGAGAAATGGTGCAGCCGCCCGAGAGTGGCTCGTATCTGCTTGATGGCTTCCGCCCGGAACATGGGATTTGTGGGCGTCCAAACAATATCCTCCGGGTACTTCACATCGCGTAGCAGCGACATGGTTCCATACGGAATAAAAACACATTCGTTATCAGGCGTGTTGTAATTGGAAATCTGAATCTTTGTTTTCAGAACCCCGACCACCTGAAACTGCATGCCCTGGAGCGTCAATTTTTCGCCTTCCGGCGGCGCTTCGCCGAACAGTTTCTCCGCTGCTTTTGCTCCTAAAACTGCAGTTCTTTCCTTTTGCGCCTCGTCTTCCGCCGAAAGCCAACGGCCCGAGCTGACCGTCATGTTGCGGACCTTCTGATAATCGGTCGGAAGCACGCCCCGGATTGTCATGTTCTGCGAGCGGTATCCATGCGTTACGGTAGTTCGCCGCATCAGCACTTCCGGCGAAATCGCGGCCACGGCGGGAACGGTGTCCCGAATTGCGTCTACGTCATCCCGATCCAGCCGGATCACGCGCCCGGACCGCATGCCGCCTGCCTGCGCGGAAGTCTGGCCGCCGAACATCAAAATCAGGTCTTGCCCGACCGCTTTAAACGAAGTGGTCAGCGCGATTCCAAACCCTTCTCCATACGAGTAAAGAATGACAAAACACGTGACGCCCCAGGCTAGGCTCAACATCGTCAGCAGACTTCGCTGACGGTTAAACGCCAAGGCGGCTAATGCTTCTCTGCCGATGGACTGCAATCGCATGATGCTCTACCTTTCGTCCCGGAGCGCTTCCACCGGAGTCAGCGCCGCCGCCCTGGACGCCGGTAAAAGCGACGAAACGACGGCAATCAGCCCAAGAGCGCCAAACGATGACAGCGTGGTAGCCATCGTGACCGGCAAGCCCGGAAACATATCCGGCATTTTCACCAGCTTCAGCGCGGAGGAAAGGCCGAAAGCAATCGCCCAGCCGATAACGCCGCTCACGATCGTCAGCAGCACGCCTTCCGCCAGAAAATCGCCTAAAATTCGGTACCTTGTGGCCCCGAGCGCCTTCCGCAAGCCGATTTCACGCGTCCGTTCGCTCACCGTCACGAGCATGATGTTCATCACGCCCACTCCGCCCAGGCTCAACGTGACCAGCGCAATAGCAGCCAGAAATATCGTCATCGACTCGAAAATGGCGTCTATCTGCTGCGCGTCCTCAACTGTGTCCCAGATTCCGAGTGCTCCCTTGTCGCCGGGATCAAATCGGTGGTTTTTCGCAATGACTCGCACTACCTGCTTGCGCGCTTCTTCAAAAGCCTCCAAGGAGCGGGGCTTATAAATGATGTCGTCCAGCAATCCGCTGAAATAGTGTTCCTCCTTTGGCGGAATATCGCGAACGATGGTTTGATACGGGATGAAAATCTTTGTCTCGTCCCGTCCGCTGTAGCTGGAGTTCTGGTTTTTGTCGGCAAGCAGTCCGATTACTTCAAAGGGCAGGGAATTGATGGCGACGTGCTGACCGATCACGTCCTGCCGGTTGCCGAAAAGCTGCTCCTTTACTTTCAGCCCGATCACGGCGACTCGCCGACCCTCCGCGTTGTCCTGCGTCGAGATCCATCTGCCTGCCGAAAGCGGAACCGTCCGCAGCCTGGCGAAATCCGGCTCCACGCCGTCAGTATCAAAGGAGCCGCTGTTGTAAGGACTTGTGGCCCGGTTGCTGCTTTCGATCTCGCCGACCACGTACTCCACCAGATAACACTGTTCCCGGATGGTTTGCACATCTTCGTAGGTCAAGCGGATGCGTCGTCCCGCCCGCTGTCCGCCTGCCTGCGACTCCGTTTTTCGCCCGAATAGGATCACAATATTCTGGCCCAGGCCCTTCATATTGTCCCGCTGGCCTTCCTTGAATCCATCGCCCATCGCCACGATAATGACAACCGACGCAATGCCCCAAGCGATTCCGGCCATCGTCAAAAAGGTTCGCAGCTTGTTTCGCAGCAAGCTGGAGAAAACTTGGCGGAATAGTTCTTGCAGATAAGGCATTACGGAAGGATGACCTGCTGGCCCTCCGCCAGCCCTTTCATCACCTGTGTCCGTGCGCCGTTGCTGATTCCGGTTGTAATCGGAACCCGGCGTTTTCCCGTCTCGTTGCCAGGAGTAGGGATCTCCGCCTCGGTCGCTTTGTTTTTCGCATACAGCACCGCGCCTTCTGGAATCGTAAGAACGCCCTTGCGCTCTTCCAAAATGATTTCCGCGTTGGCTGTCATCAAGGCCCGCAGCTTGTGTGATTCGTTGGAAATGGAGACCCGCACTTCAAACGTAGTGACATTGTCTTTTTCCACGCCCATGGGCGAAATCTTCGTCACCTTTCCGGGAAATTTTTGATCCTTGAAGGACTCCACCGTGATCCGGGCCGGTTGTCCCAGGTAAACTCTGCCGATGTCGCTTTCATCCACCTTGCCCTTCACATACACTTCATCCAGGTCGCCCAGCGTCATAATCAGCGTGCCGCCCGAACCCTGCGTCAAAATCGAACTGACCGCGCTGCCTACCTCAATATCACGCGACAGCACCACTCCATCAATCGGCGACGTAATCGTGGCATTACGCAGATCCTCTTCGGCTCGCGCCATCACAGCATTCTGCTGATCGTATTGCGCTTGCGCTTTGGTGATTGCAGCCTTGGCGGAAGCCAGATTGGCGGCAGCCGAAGTCTGTTTATTTAAAGCAACCTCGTAGTTCTTTTCCGCCTCATCCCGCTTTTCGCCGGCAATCAAGCCGTCGCTGTACAGATGCAGCGCCCGGTCGCGGTCGCGCTTGAGAAACTCTACGTCCGGCCCGGCGGCGTCCACCTTGAAACGTTCCAGGTCGGCGCGGGCGCTCTCGATTTGCGCCTGGTTGACGCTCAGCGCCGCCCGCGCTTCATTCAGCCTGGGCTGGAGGTCGTTCCGGTCCAGTTCACAAAGAATCTGGCCTTTGTGGACATAATCTCCAAAGTTCACTGGAAGGCTCTGAATAATGCCGCTGGCCTTGGATTTAATCTCAACCTGCCGGACCGGTTGAATCTTGCCCGTCGCCACCACGGAGCGCACCAGATCAATCCGCTCCACTTTAGCCAGCTTGTCCGGATCGATTTTGGCCGGTTTACTGCCGATTGCCTTTACGGAAAAGAAGGACACCGCCCCTAACACCGGCAAGGCCAGCAGCCATAGCCAGCGCCGTCGTTTTGCTCGAATTGCCATTCGTATGGGTAATACGCGCAACCAGATACAAAGGTTCACAAAAAACCTCTAACCTCCGGTTAGCCCTTTGTCGGTATGTGGAGAAGAAGCTTCCTTAAAGTTTGTGCGGCAACCGCGATCTACGGATTGGTCCATAGCGCCCTAGCGAGCCGCAAGGCTAAACAGACGGCGGAAAGAATGGTCGGGTCCCGCTATCGGAATGCTTTTTACCGGACATTCTATCTGGCGCAATCTGTGCTTACGATAATTCCGTTGGTTGTCTACATTCGCCGCCAGCCGAGCAAAACGCTGTATCACATTCAGGGGGTATCTGCCGCCCCGCTTCGTCTAGCGCAGTTAGCAGGTGTTTTCTGGGCTATTTATGCAGCCTATGAAGTCGGAATGACTGAGATTCTGGGTGTTCGTCCATTACGGCAATTGCTCAAGAAGAAGGGCTTCGTTGCGCCCGAACCCGAAGCGCAAGGACCGGCTTTGGCCGAGAATGGCGCTTTACGGATCAATGGTCCTTTCCGCTTCAGCAGGCATCCGCTCAACTTAGCGCCGTTCTTCATCCTGTGGCTGAACCCGCGACAGACAACCAATCTTCTCGCCTACAACAGCATGAGTACGGTTTATCTGCTGATCGGCTCCCGGCATGAAGAGATTCGTCTGCGTGCGGCATACGGCGACCCTTACCGACAATATGAGAAAGGGCCGATCCCTTTCTACTTTCCAAAACTGCGGTATTAGGACTTCTTCTTTCCCTTGGCAGGCGTGGCGCGTGCTTCGCGGAGGGTGTTTGTGGGCAGCGCCTCCTCCGGTGTTCGTGTCGGGCCTGTGTTCGCAGCCCAGTCATCCGTCCCGACACCGCCGTAATCTGTTAATCCAAGTCTTGGATCATCGGCGCTTACGATGTTGAGATCATCAATTCCGCCCGTACCGCTGTTTACCGCGCCTTCCGCCTCATCCAAGCTGAGATAGGGTCTGCCCGGTCCCATGCCTCCGGCGCTGGCATCGCCCGTCACCTGGCCGCCCGGTCCGTCGTCCACGCCGCGCACGCCGGACCCGCCGCGTGTCACCGATTCTCCCTCGACGAAGCTGTCCGGCGCGCGGCTGCTGCTATCGCCCAAAGCAACGCCCGTCACCTCATCGGCAGTGGTCGGAGTGTCGTCAATCACCTCAAACTCCATCACTGTTTGAGAGTTCCGCATCGCGTCCTCAAACTCCCCCGCGCGCTCATCCACCACCTCGTATTCCCAGACTTCCGCGCTTGCCGATCCTAGAAATGCATCATCTTCGTCGAGAACTTCCTGGCTATGCTGGGCTTGCGGCTCAAATCGTTCCACCAACTCTTTTTCGGCCACTACGCCGTCGGCAAGATAAACATCCAGTTCAGAAGACGGATCAATCGCCGATTCCGTGCCGTCCGATTGAAACCTCTTCGCAAATGCCACTCGATACGTCATGCTTTGTAGACTCCGGAAAAGCCTATTCGCTTGCTAATTAAATTCGTCGAACGAAACACAAGAGGGGAAAGTTACCGGCATCACTTGAACTGCTGGTCTCACGAGGCATAAACAGCGGACTCGATCAGGTAGCCTGAAAGGAAAGGACATACATGCGAAAAGCGATAGCAATCCTCACGGCGGCGTTTTGTTTAGCCGCTTTTGAAAGCTGCGGCGGAAACAGTTCCGGCGTTTCCCGAAGCAGCGGCGGCTCAGGGCAGGCAGCGAACACCGGCAGCGGCGCTAATGGGAATGGAGACGGAACAGGAAATACAACTGGCGGCACAAACGGCACAACCGGCGCTTCTGCCAGTTCCACCGGATCAGGACCTGCCGGAACCGCTGCCGGCTCGAACACAACGAACCAACAACATCAGCCGAGCGGTAATCATTAAGCCAAGAACCCGGTAATTAAGCTATATTTTAGCGACTTGGATCGAAGCCCATTGAGGATTAGGATTTTACCTCCTGGAGGCACGAGGCTGTGCCTTTCATTCCTTGCCTTGTTATTAATATATGCGGTGCGGCAAAAAATCATAGATCAATTTCTTTACTTTCCCACGCCGTACCCGCAGGGCGAGTGGAATCTACAACAGGAAGCAGGGGCACAGGATCGCTGGTTGCAAGCGGCGGACGGCACGAAACTGAATGCGTGGTGGTTTCCGAAGCCTCAGGCGCGCTTGGCAACCTTGTTCCTTCACGGCAACGCCGGCAATGTGACGCATCGAGTTGATCATGCCGAGCGAGTGCTGCAAGCCGGGTCTTCTTTTCTTGTCGTAGATTACCGGGGATACGGCAAAAGCCGGGGCCATCCGAGCGAGCGCGGCCTTTACGAAGATGGCGACGCTGCCTATGCTGATCTGCTCGCGCTCGGGTACAAGCCGGATCAAATCATTCTGCAAGGCGAGTCCCTGGGAACAACGGTTGCCGTGGACTTAGCAACGCGAAAACGATGCGCAGGCGTGATTCTTGAATCGCCGCTGCGGTCGCTCCGGGCGATGGCCCGCACGGTGCTGCCGGTTGTCGGCCCGCTGTTAGCGCACGGGTTCGATACCGGCAAAAAGATTTCGCGCGTGCATGCGCCGCTGCTGATCATCCACGGTGACGCGGATGAAATAGTGCCGTTCTCACAAGGCCAAGCCGTTTTTGAAGCGGCGAACCCACCGAAGCAGTTCTGGCCGGTTCCCGGCGCTCATCACAACGACCTCCTGTACACGGCAGGACCTGAATACGGGAAGCGCCTGCGCGCATTCTATGAGGTCATCGGAGGAAACGCTCGTTAAGGGGTTTGCGGCGCGTTACTCAGTACCGTACGGATCGCAGCCTCCAGTTGCATAGGCGAGAAAGGCTTTGCCAGACTAACGCTGCCATGGTTTTTCTCGGGAGAAGCGATGGCGGAAGAGTGCGCTGTTACATAGATCACAGGAACATCAGCTTTGCTCCTGATAATCCGTGCTGTCTCAATACCATCCATGGGGCCTTGCAGCCGGACATCCATTAAAACCAAATTCGGATACAGTTCATCGGCCTTTTGCACCGCCTCAATGCCCGAAGACGCTATGCCGACCACTTGGTGACCCATGCGCTGAAGGGTGAACCGCAGATCTTCTGCAATAAGAAGTTCGTCTTCTACGATAAGGATTTTCGTTGGAGGCATAAAAGCTTATTGAGGAGGCTTCAAGGGAAACACAACGCGAAACTGCGTTTTACCGTCTCCGCCAACTTGGAGCGTGCCTCGAAGTTGCCGCGTCAGGATTCTGACCAGGTAAACGCCCATTGATTCCTGCTGCTGAATGTCGAAGCCTGCGGGCAAGCCCACACCATTATCCTCAATTGTAAGCACTGCCGATCCTTCGTCCAATGCGCCATCCTGCACAGAGCTTTCAGGCAGGTAGCGCAAGCCGGCCCGTACCGTGCCGGTGCGATTCGCCGGAAAAGCATGCTTCAAAGCATTGGTGACCAGCTCATTCACAATCAATCCAAGCGGAATGGCCTGCGTAATATCAAGGACCATGTCATCGACCTCAATCTCCAGCTTGATGGCATTGAGTTTCACATGGTAAAACGAAAACAGTCCGCGAATCAACTGCTCCATGTATTCGCTGAAGCTGATGTTGGCCAGATCGGGCGAGCTGTACAAAGTCTCATGAATTCCCGCAATGGCCCGCACCCGGTTCTGCGTTTCATTGAGAATATCAATCACATCGCGACGATTGATCCGGTTTGCCTGAATGCTCAGCAAGCTTACAACTACCTGCAAATTATTCTTTACCCGGTGGTGAATCTCCTGCAGGAGCACATCCTTTTCCAGGAGCGAAGCCCGCAATCGCTCTTCTGCTCGCTTCCGCTCTGTTTCATCCCGCATGACCTTAGCAAAAGCGCGCGGTTTCCCATCAGAATCCGGAACCACCGTAGTAACCCAACGCGCCCAGAACTTTCTTCCGTCTTTACGCACCATCCATCGGACTTCTTCCGTACTGCCGCTTGCGAGTGCGCGTTTCAGCTCCTCCTCTATATATCGGCCGTCAACATCCTCTTGCGTGCAGAGAACAGAAAGGTGCTTTCCAAAGATGTCTCGCTCCCCGTACCCGGTCACGCGTTGAGCGCCGGGATTCCAGGCGGTGACATGCCCATTCAGATCAACTTGGATCAATGCATAATCCGTCACATGCTCGACAAATAGCCGGAACTGTTCTTCACTGCGCTGTAGATTTTCCTGTGCTTGTCTCTGCTCGGTTAAATCTCGGAGAACTTTTACGAACCCTTCCACTTGTCCCGCTTCATTATGGAGAGCGCGTACAACACCGCTGCCCCAGAATCGTGAGCCGTCCTTGCGCAGGTGCCACCGATCATCTTCGGCCTTGCCGTCCCGTACGGCTGTGGCGAGCTCCTCTTCGGGCGCTCCCCTTTCCCTGTCCTCGGGGGTGAAAAATACATGTGCGTCAACGCCGAGAATTTCCGGGCCGGTATACCCAAACATCTTTTCTGCCCCTGCATTCCAACTTAGAACGCAGTTGTCGGGGTTTAAAAAAATAAAGCCGTAGTCCGGCGTGCTATCGACAACAACATGGAACAGCTTTTCCTCATGGCGTAACCGCCGGAGTTCATCACTCGATTGCAGCGGTGGACTCACCTTGGAACCGCTCTAACTGTTAATCTTTGCAAAATCGCCCCTAATACCATTAGCTGCCAGGATTCCAATGGGCGCAATTAGGAATATTCATAGTTCCGAAAGACATACACGCAAGGCGCGTCCAACGGGAGTGCGGCTGTTCCATGCAGTTTTCGGCCTCGCAACTTTTGGCGCTTTGGCCACCGTGGGAAGTTTCTACCGGACGGACATGTTGGGCAAACAGGATAAACATATACTGGCTCCCTTAACGCTGGACGAGGCCAAAACGCGAGATCGCCTGCGCAAACACGCACAAATACTTGCCGGCGCGATTGGAGGCCGGAGTTATTCCCGCTATACGGAGCTTGGCGAGGCAGCGCACTATGTGGAAGAGCAACTTCGCGAGTCAGGCTACCGTCCAGCGCGGCAAACCTACACAGCCGATAATCAAGCCTTCACCAACATCGAAGCCGAGCTGAACGGAACGCGCGAAAACGCCTCCCTTGTAATCATCGGAGCGCATTATGATACTGCGGACGGTTTGCCCGGCGCGAATGACAACGCCAGCGGAGTGGCGGCTACTCTCGAATTGGCCCGACAGTTCGCCCGGAACGCTCAGGCGCGCAGGGTTCGCTGGGTGCTGTTCGCCAATGAAGAGCCGCCCTACTTTCAAACGCCGGGAATGGGAAGTTACGTGTATGCCAAACGCTGCCGCGAGCGAAAGGAAAAAATCGTCGCCATGATTTCTCTGGAAACCATCGGCTATTATTCCGACGATTCCGGCACGCAATCCTACCCGGTCGGGCTCCATCTGGGATACCCCGATCGCGGCAACTTTCTTGGTTTCGTGGCCGATGTGCGGTCTTCGCTGCTCCTGCGGCGAGCGTTGCACGCGTTCCGAAAAGGAACGTCCCTTCCGGCGCAAGGGGCTGCCGCGCCTGCATCGGTTCCAGGAGTAGGATGGTCGGATCACTGGTCCTTTTGGCAATTCGGTTACCGCGCGCTGATGGTGACGGACACAGCGCCCTATCGCTACCCGTACTATCATTCAGCCGAGGATACGCCGGAAAAACTCGACTATGACCGCATGGCGCGCGCCGTCACCGGACTGGCTGCCGTGATCCGTGAACTGGCATCGCCGTGAACTGATGAAATCTATTTTGTTTACCTACGAAAGCCCGATCGGCGCCTTTTGGATTCGCCCCGAGCCTGCCGGATGGGTTCAATTAGGATTAGACCGACACAAGCTGCGCACCTACGCATCACCGAAAGCTGCCGCTAAAGCAGTGGCCGAGCAATCTACTGGATGGGAAGCTTGGGACACTGCTGTTGGTTTAGTTGTTCCCTCAGGACTTGAAAGATGGAAGCCTACCGCCGGGTATCGCCATGCGAGCGCGCGCGTCAAAGCCGCCGGTAAGTCTCGCTCGCGCTCCGAGCAACTTGACCGGGGAGAAGACTAAATCGCTTGCCGGAGCTCCTCGAAGAATCGAATCAGTCCCAGGCTTGCGTCCCCCTCTTCGGAAACGATCGGTTCAACACCCCGTTCGAGCAACAGCCGTTCTTGCACTTCATTGCGCTCCACGATCACAATATAGGATTTGGGTTTCTTTCCTTCTTCCGAGTAGCCGGCCCAAAGCTGCTGCAATCGGAACAGCAAATACCGGATGTTAGGGTCGCTCACGCTATAACCCGCAAACAGCAGCGGCCTTGCCAAACTATCGGACCGCAACCGGATATCGAGCGGCCCATCTAGGCTCATCCGCCGCAGATAACTGGATTCAGTCAGAACAATCGAGGACGGATCGTCAAAGTCGCCATGGAACTTGATGATTTCCGTCTCGTTCGTGCTTGTTTCAGCCAAATCGTTGACTGTTAGTATCTTCCGGAAGGGCAGACCTCTGGCGGCAAAAGCGCACTCCAGCCACGAATCGTAATTGGTCGTGTAGATGACCGGGAAATCGAGATCAAGAATGCAGTTGTGCGCCCGTGACGCTGTGATGTCGATATCATCCCGGTGCCATTGTTTCCGCATCCATTGAAACAACTCGTCGGAAGCCGAAGTTTGCAGAAGGTAGTATTCCGCCAACGCCGGAAAGTCATAATGCTTCCACTCCGGCAGATTTAACTGCGACCCAAGGTGCGACGTAAGCACATCAAAAAGCGGAAGCCCCAGAGTGCAGGAAAGCCCCGCGCCCGCAAACAGAATTGCCTTTTTTGCGCGGACTGCCTGCACAAGTGTTTCAGGAATGGTCATCTTCGCCGCACTAGACATCTTATGTGACGTAAAACGGAAGACCGCTCATGGCTCGTACTTTGCCGAGGTCGATTGAAAAAGCCTGTATGTTAGCCTCCTGCTATGACCGTTACCCTGACTCCTCACGGTGAGCAACTCTTAAAAGCTGCCCGTGCTCGCGGCTTAGGCCACTCGCCCGAGGAAATCGTCGAACGCGCGCTGGAGGCGATTGCAATATCCGAGCCGCCTTGCTCCGAGGACGAAAAAGAGCGCCGCCGCCAAGCCGTTGCCGCCATGCAGGAATTCAGTAAAAAACATCACCTGACACTTGGCCCTGGTGTAAGCATCAAAGATCTTATTGACGAAGGGCATAAGTATTGAACAATCCGTTCGTCCTCGATGCTTCTATGACGCTTAGCTGGGCATTCGATGATGAAGCGAACAGCTTTACCCGGCACGTCCTTAAACTTCTCGAAGACACTCACGCTATCGTGCCCGCATTATGGCCATTTGAAGTTACAAACGTTCTGGTCAGTGCCGAGCGCAGAGGGCGTATAACCGTTACACAACAAGCGGAGTTTTTGGAAAAGCTTCGTGGATTGCCTATTGAAATTGAGCGTCGTCCAGCAATCTGGCTTGCTCAACAAACTCTGCCGTTAGCTCGTCTATACAAGTTAAGTGCTTACGATTCAGCTTACCTCGAATTGGCTATACGGGAAAACTTACCGTTTGCAACCTCGGATGTACGGCTGCGTGATGCTGCCAAAGACGCAGGCATCCTGCTAGTTAAAAGTGAATGAGACCGACTGTTTTCATTATTCGGCCTGCCTTTCAATTTGCCTGAGTTACTGGGTCGAATGCCTGTCAGACTGCCTGAGCCGGAAGCAGTACACCCGCGATTGGTGATCTACCGCATACACTGCGCCGCCGCTTACTGCAAGCCCACTGAAATGCACCCAGCTTTTCATGGAATTTCCGCTTTGATAAAGCAGCTTGCCGGTCTTGGCATCGAGAGCGTACAACACGGCCGGATAAGTTCCCGCTCCCCGCTCGCTCGTCGTCAGCAGATTGTTTTTCCATTCTTCAGTGCTTTTAAAATGCGTAGTCTCCATTTTGACCTGCCGGGGATTTTCGCCGGTTGCCAACGCAAACAGCACCCCGTTGGCAAGGACCGGCGCATCCGGCAAATTAAAATCCGGCGAGATCCAGGCCGGTTGCAACTGCACGCCGCCGGTCGGTCCGTTCACTACCTTAAAAGCCAGAATAGCGCCGTGCGGAGTGGACCCGTTGCGAACCGGAAATGCGGACGCATACGCGGAAAGAGATCCCCAAACAGGCACGTATACCCAGGCTCCGCCGCTTTCATCCGTCCAGGCCGCAGGCGCGCCCCACATCCCCTTTTCTTCGAGCGCCCGAGCTTCGTTCGCCAGCACCGGGGTAGCATACAACGGCTTCCCATGACTTTCGCCGCCGAGCGACATCGCGTCCATGAGATAAACCACGGACTCTTTGCCGCCCCCCACCACGTACTCATGATTGCCGAGCGTAAACGCCAGATGTCCGCCCGAAGGCAAGTCCAAGTCGAGCTTGCTGACATCTTTCCAGTTAGCCGGCGTAAAGTAATCCGCTAAATCGAGAACACGCGGAGTAACCGCCAGATAACTATTGCTGTAATCTCCGGAAGAAGGATCAAACACCCCGTCGCCGGTGGCGACATACAGGCGCTTATCTTTCCCGATGGCAACGCCGCCCCGGCTCCACATTCCTCCGCCGAACCCTCGGCGGACCAGCAGTTCGTGGGACTCGGTATGCATTGGATTATCAACACTCATCGAGTAAATCCCGGACCGGTCCCCGCCGCACGCCTGCGAAGTGGTAGTGTAAATCACTTCATCCTGAAGATTCAAGCTCCAGGTTTTGGAAGCGGCCGGCACAAGCTGGAATGGGCCGAACTTGACATCGCCCGTCGCCAGATCCGCGCCATATAACTTGCCGTCAAAGGCAATGGTGTAGATCAGCTTGCGCTCTTTATCGATCACCGGCGTTGCGTTCACCGCATTTGGACAAAGGAAAAACGATTCCTCCTTGGCGGTCACATGCGTTCCAAAAGTCCGCGACCAAAGCACTGACCCATCCTGCGTATCAACGGCAAACAAGCCGTTGGAGCTTCCCGCCACAAACAGCAGATTCTTTTTGCCCTTCGGCGTGTCCACATCCTGCGCCACAACCGGAGCGGTCAGAGCATTTAAAGCCAGCGGCACGTTATCCAACTGAACCGACCAGCCCAATTGCAATTGACCGGCGTTCTCCGCTGAAATAGTTTTTTCTTCCCGCGCCCACCCGGAACGCTGCGGATCATGCCCGAAAGTCAGCCAATCCGCCTGTAGGGACGGCAGAAAGATAAGGGAGGCAAAACCTAGCAACCAACGCTTCATACACAAACACTGTACCGAGGATTAAGTCAGAGCGGCGGCGAAGTTGACGTATTTACGATGACTCAGATTCAAAATCGTATGGGGCTAAATAAAGCTGCTGATCGTATTCAACGGGTTCCGGCGGATTAAGAATAAACGCGATTGAAGTTTAGCCGGAGCATTGGAGCAGGCCCGCTGAGGGAAGTCCTACTTCTTTAGGAATATGCACCAAAAAAGGCCGGAAAACACCTTTTTGCCGCGCCTCGTCGCGAACAGCGCGAGCGTCGGAGCCGTGGCTGAGAAGAGTGCTGCCGTGCAACGCCACCCATTGGCCGAGATATAGATGTTCATGCTGATTCAACCACCCCATCTCAGCTTTACGCGCAGATTCTTCTGTCACGGACGGAGCATCTGTAACCGTAATGAGAACATGCTGTTTCTCCTGTAGAGGCAAAGGCGCGAGAGGGCGCAGCACGCCTCCTTCGAACACCGCTTCCAATTGGTGCATCACGCTCTTGATTGTAACTGGAGTTCACGCCCTGCATTCAAGTCAGCGTGGCGGCAAAATGCGGTTTGCCGAGATGACATTCTTCATGAACCGCTCGCACGGCGCGTTCCAGCCCATCCAGGCGCACGATGATCCCGATCGTAATTTCGCTGGAGCCTTGCGCGATGGCAATGATGTTGATTCGTTCACGGGAGATGGCGGTGAACACTCGTCCGGCAAGGCCCGGCATGCCGCGCATTCCTTCTCCGACTACTGCCAGCAGGCCGACATTTTCGTCCACTCCAATCGGCTTCAGGTAGCCGTGAGCAAGCTCGATGGAAAGATTGGAGCCGAGAGCTTCGAGAGCGGCGTCGATATCGTGCTTGCGGATGAGAAAGCAGAAATTCTGGCGGTAGCTGGAACTGCTGAAAACCAGAATTTCGACGTTGGCGAGAGCCAGGGCGTCGAGAGCGCGAGCCATCACGCGGGTGCCGCTCAAAACGGCGCTGGCCGGCTCCACGGATACAAGGGCAACATTAGACATGGACGTAACAGCGCGCACGCCTTTCGGCTCGTCAAATTCGCTGACAATTTTCGTGCCGGGCTTGTGAGGCGCAAAGCTGTTTTTGCTCCAGACCGGAATCTTTTTTTCCGCCAGGGGCGCAAGGGTGCGCGGGTGAAGTACTTTGGCGCCGTTATAAGCCAGTTCGGCTGCTTCCGCATAGGTGACTTGATCGAGAACGGCCACATCGGAAACTAAACGCGGGTCGGCGGTCATAATGCCGTCCACGTCCGTCCAGATCCACAGCTCCCCGGCGTCCAGGGCAGCAGCGATGATCGAGGCGGAGAAGTCCGAGCCGCCTCGGCCCAGCGTGGTGGGTCGTCCGTCTTCTGTCGCTCCATTGAAGCCGGTAATGATCGGAGTAACGCCTTCCTCAATCAGCGGACGGAGATGTTCGGCGCAGCGGGTGCGGGTTTTCTCCATTTGGGGAGAAGCATTGCCGAAAACGGCGTCGGTTACGATCACTTGCGCGGCATTGACGGCACGAGATTTTAAGCCGGTCGCTTCGAGATACCGAGCCAACAGGACGGAAGAAAGCCTTTCGCCGATGGATAGGGCTTCGTCCACGGATCGCGGCGGGCGCTCGCCCAACATCAGGACACCATTCGCAATGCGATGAAACTCAGCAACAAGCGAGCGTACTGATTCCACGGCGGCATTTTTTCCCGCAGCATGACCACCGGTGAACAGTTCGGCACAGACTTCCAAATGGCGGCCCAGGAGGATGCGGAGACTCCCATCCACGGCGGCCCGGTCTCCTAATTCCGCACGGCGCAGGGTTTCCAGCAGGAGGTCGGTGATCTTCGACATGGCGGAGACCACCACCGCAACGGGACGGGTTTTGCTGCCTTCGGAGATGATTTCCGCAGCGACTCGCATCCGCTCGGCGCTGCCCATGCTGGTTCCGCCGAACTTCATGACAAGCAGGTTGGTCAAAAAAGTTTTCCTGACTCTATTGTTGCTGATTTGGGTCGCGGTACTATCGCATGGAGAGATAAATACCCATGGATTCCCCTAGCGCGGCGCAGACGGTTGTTTTGCATGTGAACGGAATGGATTACACCCTGCAACTCGAAGCACGCGTCTCCTTGCTCGATGCTTTGCGTGAAAACATTGGCTTAACCGGCACAAAAAAGGGCTGCAATCAAGGCGCGTGCGGGGCCTGCACGGTGCTGGCGGACGGTGAACGCATCAACTCGTGTTTCGCCCTGGCAATTCAATACCAGGGCCGAC
The DNA here is from genome assembly GCA_964247955.1 of uncultured Bryobacteraceae bacterium. Classification (GTDB taxonomy): domain Bacteria; phylum Acidobacteriota; class Terriglobia; order Bryobacterales; family Bryobacteraceae; genus Bog-105. The sequence goes on along the minus strand of CAXTWT010000014.1, from coordinate 17,876 downwards.
GGATTACCACCATTGAAGGCTTGGCCAATGCGGACGGACTGCATCCTTTGCAAACTGCTTTTATTAAACACGACGGTTTTCAATGCGGCTACTGCACCCCAGGCCAGATCTGCTCCGCTGTTGGGATGATGAGCGAATTCCAGAACGGATTGCCCAGCGCCGTGACGGAAAATTTGGCCGATGCCCACATCGAGTTTTCGGATGCCGAGATCAGGGAGCGCATGAGCGGAAATCTTTGCCGCTGTGGCGCCTATGTCGGAATCACCGAAGCGATTCATCAGGCATTTGAGGAGATCAGCAAGTGAGAAACTTTTCCTACGCCCGCGCCGACAATCCGCAATCCGCCTTGAGCCTCCTTTCGCAAAATGCGAATACAAAGTTTCTCGGAGGCGGCACAAATCTGATCGACCTAATGCGCGAGCATATCGAGCAGCCCGACGCTCTCGTTGATATTACGCCTTTGCCGCTTACTGCTGTTGAGGAACTGCCTGACAGCGGATTGCGCCTTGGAGCTTTGGTTCGCAATAGCCACTTGGCGGCAAATCAACTAGTGCGTGAACGCTATCCGGTGCTCTCGCAAGCCATCCTGATGGGTGCTTCCGCCCAATTGCGGAACATGGCAACCACCGGCGGCAACCTGATGCAGCGAACGCGTTGCTACTATTTCTACGACACCGCTGCTCACTGCAACAAGCGCACGCCGGGCAGCGGCTGCGACGCTATTGACGGCTTCAACCGCATTCACGCCATCCTGGGAACCTCGCCCGAGTGTATCGCCACCCATCCCTCCGATATGTGTGTCGCTCTGGCAGCCTTGGATGCTGCGGTACAAGTCACGGGAAAAAATGGCGAGCGCCGCATCCCGCTGGTTGATTTTCACCGACTGCCGGGCGATACGCCCAACCGTGACACGAACCTCCAAAGGGATGAGTTGATTACAAGCGTTGATCTTCCCGCGCTCCCCTTTGCCCGAAAGTCGCTATACCGAAAAGTGCGTGACCGGGCCAGTTACGCCTTTGCCCTGGTTTCCGTGGCGGCCGCGCTGGAAGTCGAGAACGGCATCGTTAAACAGGTGCGCTTGGCATTGGGCGGAGTCGCGCATAAGCCGTGGCGCGCCTCGACGGCAGAGCAGTATTTGGTCGGTAAAACGGCCGATGAGCAAACGTTTCGGCAAGCGGCAGAACTTGAACTTGAACCGGCCAAGCCGTTTCGACACAATGGATTCAAAATCGAATTAGCCAAGCGAACGGTTGTGGATGTATTGACGGAGTTATCAGCAAAGGAGGCAGTGCAATGAGCGTTTTTTCCAAAGTCACCGAAGCGGTTGTGCAGTTGATGCCGGATCGCGATCGCGATCAGCTTAGCGAAGCTGACCGCCTCATTGGAAAGCCGATTGATCGGCTTGACGGGCGGGAGAAGGTTACCGGCGCCGCACGCTTTTCAGCCGAGTTTCCGCTGGAAAATCTTGTCTACGCTGCGCTCGCCTACAGCACAGTCGCGAAAGGAACCATCAAGAGCATTGATGTCAGCGAAGCGGAAAAAGCGCCGGGTGTCCTTTCCGTCATTACACATCAGAATGCGCCGAAAATGAAGGCTCCTCCGCTCTTCAGCCCTTCGGGAGGAACTGACGCAGCGGGCAGTAAAGTAAATGTCCTGAATACGGACGAAATCTTCTGGAACGGGCAGCCGGTCGCGATGGTAGTAGCGGACACGCTGGATCGCGCCGAACACGCCGCGTCACTGGTGCAGGTCCAATACAAGCAAGAGTCGGCTGAGACGTCCTTTGCCGGAGGAAAAGCTCACGCGGAAGTTCCGAAGAACATTATGGGCGAGGACACGGAGGTGAGCCGGGGTGACGCGGAAAAGGCGCTGACAACAGCGAAATTCAAAGTCGATCACACTTACACCACGCCGCGTTATAACCACAACGCTATCGAACTCCACGCAACCACGGCCGTTTGGAACGGGGACAAGCTGACTGTCTATGATGCCAGCCAATTTGTGCGGGGCGTGGCCGATTCGCTTGCCAAGATGTTCTCGTTGGACAAGGAAAACGTGCGTGTCCTGGCTCCGTTTGTGGGCGGCGGTTTCGGCGGGAAAGGCTCTATGTGGAGCCATGTTCAGCTTTGTGTTCTTGCCGCCAAGGTGGTGGGCCGTCCGGTCAAGCTGGCCTTGTCCCGCGAAGGTGTATTCCGCGACGTGGGCGGACGCACTCCTTCCGAGCAAAGAGCGGCCTTGGCTACGGACGAAGCTGGCAAGCTGACATCGTTGATTCACACCGGGATTACGGCTACTTCCTTTACGAATGACTTTGCGGAACAGTTTTCGTTTCCCGCACGGCACCTGTACGCGACGGAAAACCTGTTTCTTACTCAGTCTGTGGTGCGGCTGAATACCACGGCAAACACGTTCATGCGCGCGCCCGGTGAATCCATCGGCACCTTTGCGCTGGAGTCTGCCATGGACGAACTGGCGTACGAACTTGGCGTCGATCCGGTCGAATTGCGCTTGCGCAATGATCCCGAAAAAGACCCGGCCAAAGGCACGGAGTTTTCCAGCCGTCATCTGAAAGAAGCTTATCGGCTCGGCGCGGAAAAGTTTGGCTGGGCCAATCGGCCAGCGCGACCCCGTTCCCAACGCGACGGCAAATGGCTGATCGGGCAAGGCGTGGCGACCGCCTTTTACCCCGCTTACCGGTTTCCTGCCGCAGCCAGGGTAAGACTCCATGCGGACGGAACGGCGGTCGTGCAGTGCGCTGCGCAGGAGATGGGCATGGGCACGGCCACCGTGCAAACGCAACATGCAGCCGAGCGGCTGGGGCTTCCCATGGAAAAGGTGCGCTTTGAATACGGTGATACAAATCTGCCGCAAGCGCCTGTGGCTGGCGGCTCGAATCAGACCATCAGCGTCGCGCTCGCGGTTCAACAGGCTTGTGAAAAGCTGCAAAGCGAACTGCTGACCCTCGCTAAGAAAGATGGGAGTTCACCGCTGGCCGGTTCTCATTTCAGCGATGTTCGGGCGTGCGACAGCGGCCTGTTCCGCCGGGACAAGCGTGACGTGGGCGAAACCTATGTCGCCATGCTGGCGCGGTTGAAACAGGACTTTGTAGAAGCAGAATCCGAAACGGGTCAGCCTTTTGAATTAATGAAGTACTCCATGGGTTCTTATGGTGCCCAGTTCTGTGAGGTTCGAGTCAATGAGCAGACTGGAGAAACCCGCATCGCCCGTTGGGTGGGTGCTTTCGATACAGGCCGTATCCTGAACCCGAAAACCGCGCATTCGCAGTTCCGGGGCGGCATCATTATGGGTATCGGCATGGCTTTAACGGAAGAAACCTTTTTCGACGAACGCACCGGACGCATTGCCAATCCCAGTCTGGCCGAATATCACGTGCCGGTGCATGCCGACATTCCCCATATCGAAACGTACTTCCTCGATATTCCTGATCCGCACACGCCGCTCGGCGCTCACGGCATCGGCGAAATCGGAATCACCGGAGCCGCCGCCGCCATCGCCAATGCGGTGTATCACGCTACAGGGAAGCGCATTCGTGATCTCCCGATTACCCTGGACAAGCTGCTGCCATAGCCCGGAAAGAGAGTCGATTGGGCCAAAAACATAGCACTTGAGAGTGAATTGTATTACCCTTCTCTTAAGGGCTAAGTCATGGCATTCCAACTGACTGTTAACGGGCGGTCCACTACCGTCGATGTTCCCGCAGACACACCTCTTCTTTGGGTGCTCCGCGATGTTCTGAATCTTCACGGTACAAAGTACGGCTGCGGCATCGGGCAGTGCGGCGCTTGTACCGTACATCTGAACGGCCAACCGGTACGCTCGTGTGTGACGCCGGTCGGCGGCTTAGCCGCTGCCAAAATTACGACGATAGAGGGACTTTCGCCCCACGGCAATCACCCGCTCCAGCAGGCTTGGCGTGATGTGGATGTGCCGCAATGCGGATATTGCCAGGCCGGTCAGATCATGGCGGCGGCGGCATTGTTGACCAAAAATCCTAAACCGACGGACGAACAGATCGACACCGCCATGAACGGAAACCTGTGCCGTTGCGGAACTTATATCCGCATCCGGCAAGCCATTCATAAGGCGGCTGGCATGCCCATTGGCGGAGCAACACAACGGGCGGCACTGGTAAATGTCCAGACCGGCACGAACGAAGGAGGTCTCTAACATGCGGGTTACCCGGCGTTCTTTCCTGCAAATAACGGCTTTATCCGGCGGAGGCATGCTGATCGGTACCTATATCGGGCCGAAGAAAGCATCTGCGCAACAGCAGAATCAGGCTCCGCTTTCGCCGAATGCGTTCATTCGCATTGCCGCCGACGGCACAGTGACGTTGGTATCGAGAAATCCGGAGATCGGGCAGGGCATTCGCAACATGCTGCCCATGCTGATTGCCGAAGAGTTGGATGTAGATTGGAAGTCGGTCAAAGTGGAAACGGCTGACTTTGACAAGGCAAAGTACGGCATTCAGTTTACCGGCGGCAGCCGCGCTGCTTCGAATAACTGGATTCCCATGCGGCAGGTAGGGGCGGCGGGTCGCCAGATGCTCATTACAGCGGCGGCGCAGACCTGGGGCGTTCCCGAAAATGAGTGCTACACCGCGAATGGGCGCGTACATCATCGCAACACCGACCGTTCACTGGGTTATGGAGAACTGGCCGCCAAAGCTGCTGCGCTGCCGCCTCCTGATCCTAAATCGCTGAAGCTGAAGGCGGCCAAGGATTACAAGATCATCGGCCAATGGACGCCGGGCGTGGATGTGCCCGATATTGTGGTCGGCAAGCCAGTCTTCGCCATTGATTTTACGGCTCCGGGCATGGTCTACGCGGCTTACGTGAAATGCCCCGTTTTCGGCGGGACCGTCCTCAGCGCCAACGTAGACGAAATCAAGAAAATGCCGGGCATCCGGGATGCGTTTGTGGTCGAAGGTCAAGTAAAGGTCGGGCCGGTCATCGACGGCGAACCGGGCCTTGAGCCGGGAGTTACGATTGTAGCCGATACCTGGTGGGCGGCGCAGACCGCGCGCAAGAAGCTGGATGTGAAATGGAACGAAGGTCCGGGCGCGGCGCAAAGCAGCGCCGGTTTCGCCCAACGCGCCGAAGAACTATCAAAGGGAACACCGGCCCTCACCCTGAAGAAAATCGGAGATGCCGATGCGGGATTGAGGAGCGCGGCTAAGCAGCTTGAGGCGGCGTACTTTTATCCTTTCATTTCTCACGCTCCGCTGGCGCCGAGAAGTTGCAGCGCTCATTTCAAGGACGGAAAAATCGAGATCTGGTCCGACTGCCAGATTCCCGAGCGCGGGCACGGCCTGGTCGCGAAAACTCTGGGAATTCCGCCGGAGAACGTCACCATTCATTTATTGCGCGCGGGCGGCTCATTTGGCCGTGGATTGACAAACGACTATATGGCGGAGGTGGCTTGGATCGCGAAGAAAACCGGCGTTCCGGTAAAGCTGCTCTGGTCCCGCGAGGATGACATGACGCACGACTTTTATCGTCCTGGCGGCTTCCACTTCCTGAAGGGCGGCGTCGATGCTTCCGGCAACTTGGTCGCTTGGCAGAACCACTTTGTCACTTTCGGAGAAGGCGATAAGTATTCGCCTTCAGCGACGATGGCTCCGGGCGAGTTTCCGGCGGGCTTCGTGCCGAACTTTGCGGCATATGCCTCCTTGATGCCCCTGATTTTAAAGACAGGCGCGCTGCGCGCGCCGGGAGCGAACTCGCAGTGCTTTGTCATGCAGTCGTTCATTGACGAGTTGGCCCATGCCGCAGGCAAAGACCCGGTAGAGTTCCGGCTGAATCTGCTGGACCAGCCGGGACGCGGCAAAGTGAAAGAAGCGGCCAAGCCGAAGGTGGAAAACGAAGGCGCGCCCACGCAACGGGACCGGGATCGTCAGTCTTACGATGTAGACCGGATGCGGGGTGTACTGCAAACTGTCGTGGACAGATCCGGCTGGGGCAAACGCACTTTGCCGAAAGGCACGGCGTTAGGCGTTGCGTTCCACTATAGCTTCCAGGGATATTTCGCGCATGTGGCCGAGGTCAGCGTTAATGCCAATAGCCAAGTCAAGGTCAATAAGGTATGGGCTTGCGGCGATGTCGGCAGCCAGATCATCAACCCAAGCGGTGCCGAGGCTCAGGTGCAAGGAGCCGTTATTGACGGCCTGAGTGAATTAATGCGGCAGGAAATTACGCTGGAAAAAGGTCGGGTGGTTCAAACCAATTTCAACCAGCACGCCATGATCGGCATCAAACAAGCGCCGCAGATTGACGTGCATTTTGTGAAGACCGATAACCCACCAACCGGTCTCGGCGAACCGGCTTTGCCGCCGTTGATACCGGCTGTTTGCAATGCGATTTTTGCTGTAACGGGCAAACGGGTGCGCTCGTTGCCGCTGGCGAAAAGCGGCTTCTCCTGGGCTTAGGAGGAGGTATTGCTTACCAGTAGTCAGGGTTTTATGCCTATCTCGTATGCCTCGCAGTGGTATAGGGATTTAGCTGAAGAGCCTACTAGAATCAGGTAGTTAACTATTCAATCAGCGCAACTGACATTGGCATGTCAGTTGCCTCGGAGATTCTTATAATTGAACTTTATGTTTGCGGAAACATTACTTCAAACCCGAAGGGCAAAGCTAAAGCTGACGGTTCGCGTGAAAGCAGCCGACCTGGATTTCCCCCGGTCTGAATCGGAAATGACGGAGCGATTGCTGGCTCATGCGCTGAATTGCCGGGAGTGTCTGGCCGTGGTTCTGTTTGAGGATGTTTCCCTGGCCGAGAAAGGTTGCCAAAACTACCGGGATCTTCTTCAAAAGATGCGCATGGCCCTGCGGACTCATTTGACGCTGGAGACTGATAATCATGTGGATGAGGATGTGCTGGATGAGTACTTTTTCAACCGCCTGTCCGCCGAAGAAACGTCGCGGCTCGAAAAGCATGTGCTGATGTGCGATCGATGCGCCCAGCTTCTTCATGACCGGCAATTGTTTTTCGTTTGCGTGCGAGCTGCGTTAAAGGACAAAAGCGCGGAGAAGCTAAACCCGAATCAGCTTTCCGGCGTTCTGGGCGTGAGCGCCCCGGAAGCGGGGCTGAACCTGTTAGCGAAAATTAACGCTTAGCCTACCTAAACTGACTTAATAACGATCCGCTATCAATTGGCAAAGCTATCAGTCTGACGTTGAACTCTAGCCGTTATGACGCAAATGGATCTTTCGAATATTTCGAACACTTGCGTCTGCTTCGTATGTGGGTTACTGTAGACAATAAGGAAACATGAAATTCAGGAGTCGGAATTGACAGCCGGAAGCCCCGCCCCGAAGTTTCCCTCAGAAACCGAAGCTACCCTTGCAAAAGAAACGGGCAGAGTGTTGGCGCGCCAGCAAACGCCGGACCCGCTGCGCCTTAGCTTGGTTGACGATCCGTCCAAAGAGACTGTGGCCTTGCCTGCATCGGTTGTTAAAATGCTGATCCGCATTCTTGAAGAAATAGCGTGCGGCAATGCAGTGACGCTGATCCCAGTGCATGCGGAACTGACAACACAGGATGCTGCCGACATGCTGAACATTTCTCGACCCTCGCTGATCCAGCTTCTCGATAAAGGAGAAATTAGCTACCGTAAAGTCGGCACGCATCGGCGCATTCGTTTTGAAGACCTGACGGCTTATAAAAGGCGTGCTTTAGCTGCGCGTGAAGCGGCTCTTGCCGAGTTGGCGGCATACGACCAGGAAATTGGACTCTAAGTCTCTTTGGCCTTTAGCGCTTTTTATGACGCCAACGTTTTGTACCCGGCAGAGCTACGTAGCCTGCTGATGTACCTCGCGCTCGCGGGGCTTTTCCGCGCCCGATGGTCGAACGATGTCCATGAAGAGTGGATCACCAATCTGCTTGCAAATCGCCCCGACCTGACGCGAGAGCAACTGGAACGAACGCGCGCGCTGATGGACAAGCATGCCGATGATGCTTTAATCACTGGATATGAACGTTTGATCCCCGGCCTTCATCTCCCGGACCCTGATGATCGGCACGTGCTTGCGGCCGCTATTCGCGGCGGTGTGGATGTGATTGTCACTGCAAACTTGAAGGATTTCCCCGCTGAAACAATCGGGCCGTTCGGACTGGAAGCGCAACACCCTGATGAATTCATCCTGCGTTTGCTCAACCTCGCGCCTGACGTTGTTGTCGCAGCCGCGCGGAAACATCACCAGAGCCTGAAGAACCCGCGCAAGACCGTAGCTGAATATCTCGGCGTCCTTGAGCGACAAGGGCTGACCCAAACTGTTTCGGTGCTGCGCGAACTTATGTTGTTTTGAGGTTCTACGTGAGAAAAATTACTCCGTCTGGGCGACAACGGCTTCCTCAGCGCGATACTCATCAATTAGCCGTTCGACATCGGCTTCGGTGTAGTTCAGTGGATTATTGTGACGGAACTCTTCCTGGGTGGCCTTCAGAGCATGACGCAACTGTTCCAGTTGGTAGGTACGAAATGCTTCCCGCAGGAGTTCGCCTGTTGTTTTGCCCTGCTCCTCTGCCATTCTTTCGGGCTGATCGGCAAACTGGCTGGAAAAGCTGACCGAAAGGGTGCGGCAGTTACTATTGGCCATAGCTGGATGCTAATAATTGCGGGCTGGTATCGGCGGGTACTGCCGGAACGGGGGTACTGGGATCACAAACAGGATTTTACTTTCACTGGCGTGCTGCGTTTATCCAGAGCGCGGTTTTATGGTTTTTGGATGAGGTTGGATATTTTAATCGCCGCAAGCGATTCTGGACCGAACAGGATTTTCCGAACGCGCAGGCTATCCGCGCCCGCATCGCTGCCAAACTGAAAGCCACAGGGTTGAACGACCCTTCCTTGAAGGGAACCTATGATATGCTCCAGGTAGCCAAATGAGGGTGTTTGGCATGAATGTCCGAACTACAATAAAAGCGGCGAAAAGCAGCTCATGCGTTAAAGTACACGCTCTAGCGCATCAGCGATCCACATTAGCTTTAATGGCGGAGAGCACCTTACCTTTGAACGGCGCGGTATCAGTCTCTGAAAAAGTAACTTGATTGTTAATCGGATGTACGTGTCCGTCATTGCTTAGCAGGTACGCCTGAGCCATTGTGTATGCGTCCATCTGACGAATTGGCTTCCAAAGGAATACAAGATATCGTTGACCTTCACCTAAAAAGCCTGTGTCCATTGTTATAAAGAATTGCACTTGATTCGACGGGAATCGTATAGCACCACCAAACTGTAGCATTTCGAGTTTCATGGAAGGCTGAGCTTTGCCTTTAAGAACCTCTTCGACTGATAGTATGTAGCTTAAATAAACAAGGTGTCTGTTTCTTGCCAATCTACTTTCAGCCGAGATCACCTTGCCGGTCACAATCAAAGGGCAGCTTCGGGCAGGCAAAGAATTATAGTTAGATTGATAATCTACGATTCGAGTGTAAAATGATGCGGGTTGTTCCGCATTCCGCCCAGGATCTGTAATCTCTCGGTTCATCAATCCTAAGCCGTTTTTATAATAATCTTCCCATCGCAGATTCCTGGTTTCAGCTTTTGAATCGGGTAAGATTGGTGTTACTGTCGGCATTGCAGAATAGCGGGGAAGCATGGACTGTATCTTCTTAGTGATTTCTTCCCAACCTTTATCGGGCTGCGTATTAGTTTTGGCGGATCTCGCTCCAAGTAGGAAGCAAAGTGTGAAGACCGCCAAACTTTTAATTAAGAAGGCTCCTGTCATGCAAGGAGTTGCAACCTTACTGTTCGATCATAAGGTCATTATTGCTTGCTTGTCATTTTTACGGCAGAGCATTGGCATTGCGAGCCTTATTGGAAGGTCCGCACTTCTAAGTACTCTTTTGTTGTTTCCCTGAGCAACCTTTTCGGTGTATAGCTCTTGGCAACCCGTTCATCGCCTCCGGCCTTAGCCCGTGACATCAATTGAGCCAAATCGCTACAGCAGCGAGATAAACGGCTGAAACTGCCAACGTATGGCCGGGCGGGCTTCCCGCTTCTCCGAAGTCGCGTCCTATCTGCATTAATTCAGAACCAAGGAATGCAGCAGCCGCCGCTTAAAGTAATCCACCAAAATCCACCGCAGAGCCTAAAGACTCTTGCCAAAACTAGGGTTCACGGGACATGCATCTCTCAAGCTTGTACGCTGTCTGCGCTATAGTCAAGGGAATTGATTCGTTTCTGCCTATGAAGGCTGGCCCGCACCTCCTCCATCACCGCTGTCAACACCTCGCGCAATTTCCTTTCCTTGGACTCGCCTGGTGCTTGCTGGGACCGCTCGGCTGTGCGCAGGAGACGGATCATCAGAGTATCCAGCACATCATCCAGACCTATGCTGCGTCTATTGATCGTGCCGAAACTGCCATTGCTGACCAAATCTGGTCGAATGGTCCCGAGGTGACGTTTATCCACCCTCTAGGTGAAGAACACGGACTTGCTCAGATCGAAGAGGATGTGTATCGTCATCTGATGGGTGACAAGTTCTCGAAACGAAAGCTCATTCCCAAAGACATTTCTGTGCATGTCTATGGGGATAGCGCTTGGTCTGAGTTCCAATGGGACTTCTTTGCGAAGGCTAGTAGAAAAGATGGCGGGGCGTTTCATTCACAAGGCCGAGAAACACAGGTCTATCATAAAGAACATGGTCAATGGCACATCGTTCACGTGCATTACTCTGGCGTACCGGTGATAGGCAAGCTAAACGGCTTTTAATTCTTTCGGTCGGGAACTCGGGTTATCACAGTTTGCGTTGCTAAGAGCTGTTTGACCGGTTTCGCTTTAGCCCATTCTGCCTCTGTTTGCCTGGAAATTTCAGGAAGGAGCGCTGTGACCACTGCACTGCAGTACTCCGAGATACGCGCTCCAGGGACCCACGACCTCCCCGTATTGGTGGGCCATTACCCTGGAGATTTGATGCAGATGAGTGAAGTCATGAGCGGCCCAGGTCGCCAGCAGTTCTGATAGAGTCACCACGCCGAGGGCCGGATGTCGGCCACGCCGTTCAAGGTCCTCTGGCCGCAGAGATAAGGCATGCAGTTTGTCCAGGTTTTCTGACCGTAAACTCGCAAACTTATCCAATAGCTGCCCTAGCGACTGATCTTGACTCTCTCCGACGTGAGCTTGGCGATCAAAGGACTCAAACGTCTGAGCCTCGCCCCATTGCAGCACTATCCTTACCCGCGACATCCAATTGGTCCGTTCGGAGTGAACCAGATGGCCGACAATATCGAACACGCTCCAGGTGTTTTCACCTTCATTGCGGAACGTCCACGGTTCCGGCAGATCACGCAGAAGCGCCTGGAGAGCAACGGGGAAGCTAGTGAGAAGCGATATGGTGTGAGGCAAATGATGTTCCATGATGTTTCTTAGCTCGTAAGCAGCAATTGTCCAAAGGCGTGACACACGCCTGCTGGCAACCTACAGTAAACCACGGCTCCCAAAAAGGGAATCCCGCCCGCTAGCGGTACAGCATGGCTTCGACAAACAGCCGGTTGTCTTTCGCGGTCACGCTGACATGGCCCTCCCGACTCAGCAGCCAGCCTTCGATCCGATTCCATCAATCATCCCGCAATGCAAAGCGGCGCATCATCGACCCACTCTCTGGAGCAACAGTTGATTCCTCATCAACTATTTATCTTCTAACAGGGAAATTTGCTAATTGAGGACCACGCCTTAGCCGATCACATACCTTAACAACTTTTTTCCAAGCCTGCCAGCCTTTTTCTTTCAGTGACTTACGATCCTCCATCCTCATGCCCGAGGAGCCGTTCTGCCTCGGTGACGTGCTACGGTACTGCTTCACTGAACACTATGCCCGCTTCCCTTCCTTTTTCTAAGCCCCGTCTCGCTGCCAACCGTGCCAATGCTCAGTTAAGCACTGGTCCTATCACTCCCGAAGGCAAAGCGAAATCCTCGTTGAATGCCGTCAAAACTGGCCTCACCGGACGCACGGTCTTGCTGCCCAGTGAGGATGTTGCAACCTATGAAGAACACGTCAGGCGCTTTGAGGGTGAGTTCCAACCCGCCGATGACCGCGAACGAATGCTTGTGCAAAATCTCGCGGACACGCAGTGGCGTTTGGACCGCATCCCCGGTCTCGAAACCGGCATCTATGCTTTGGGTCGCATGCGCTACGCTCACCTATTTGCCGGAGAGCAAAACCCGCAACTCCGCGAAGCGCTGCTCGATGCTCATATCTTAATGACTGACGCCAAGCACCTGAAGAATCTGCACCTGCACGAAAGCCGTTTGCGCCGCCAGTATCGCCAGGATGCGGCCGAACTCCAGGAACGCCAGTCGCGTCGCCGCAAGGAACAGGAAGAAAAGGAAGCGCAGGCCCGCTCTCAGGAGAAAGGAGCCGCGCCGAAAGTCCTCGCCGCTACCACAAGTGGCTTCGAATTTACAAACACGACGGAACGGAGGGAAGATAAGGATACAAGCTGCTTATCCAATAGTTCGGTGCTGTTTCACGTCGCCTCCGTTCAGGCGTCAAGCTTACCCGATACTGTAAAGGAATGAAGGTAACTTCCTCCAAAGAGCTGCTGCAGACCAAAATATTTACTGTGGTCGAAGAAGTAGCGACCGACCCCGGCGGGTTTGAAATCAAACGCGCCATTGTTCGCCATTCCGGTTCAGCGGTCATGATGGCTGTTGATGAGAAGGACAGGATTCTGCTCGTCAAGCAGTTCCGTCTTCCGGCCGGGAAAGAGTTATGGGAATTGCCCGCAGGTCGGCTTGATCCGGGTGAATCCCCGTTGCAGGCTGCCAAGCGCGAACTGCGGGAAGAAACCGGGTACCGGGCCAAAACCTGGGTGAAACTGGCAACCTTCTGGGCCAGTCCGGGCTATGTAGCGGAGAAGATGACAATTTTTCTGGCAACGGAACTGACTGCCGGCGAACAGGAACCCATGGATGATGAGCGCATTGGGACCCAATGGTTCTCCAAAAAAGAGCTGAGCGAGGCCATCCGGTCAGGAAAAATTGCCGATGCAAAAACCATGATCGGCTACTATTCGTGGCTTGACGGTCGTCGCGGCAAAGCAAAGCGCGCCAGTTGAGGCGCTGCTGTTATTCCGGAGCTTTGGGCGTAGCACGCGCGAAATGGGCGAGGTTTGCCCGCAGGTGTTGGTAAGCGCGATATAGCAAGCTTTTCACGGCAGATTCGGAGCAGTGTAACTCCCGTGCAATCTGCCAGTACTCCAGTTCGCGGTATTTATGCAGGATCACCGCCGTGCGCTGAGTAGGGGGCAAACGATTGATCGCGTCACGAATCTCCTGCGCTCTCACAGCGGCCAGCAAAGTTTCTTCCACGGTAGGCTTATGGTCGGTATATTGGCGCAGGGTGTCTTCGCCTGTTTTGCTGTCCAGGCTCTCCTGAAATCGCTCGTGGCGTCCGTCACGCAGCGAGTTAATGGCCGTGTGAGTGGCGATTCGGAACAACCAGGTTGTGAACTTTGCGGTCGGCTGGTAGGACGCCCGCGACCGGTACACGCGCAGGAACACTTCTTGCGCCAGCTCTTCGGCTTCAAAGTGATTCTGCACAATGCGCTGCAGAAAAGAGATGAGCGGTTTGCGGTGCCGTTCGAGCAGCAGACTGAAAGAGTAAGCATCCCCATCCCGTGCCCGGCACATTAACTGTACATCCCATTCCGCGACGTACGGCTTTGCCTTTGTTGCCGATATAGTTTTGCAGCATGCCTCGTTTAGCCCCGGTAAAGTACCCATTACTGTCCCCACCTGACCAAACGAGGTGAGTGCCCTGAAGGTTTACACGCGCTTACTCATTTGTTAATGGACGCTCCATCAGTTCGCGAATCGCGGCCCTTGGATCTTTTTCTCGGTAGAGCACTTCGTGCATCTTGTTAATAATAGGTAAATCTACGCCTTCTCGTTGCCCAAGCTGATAGGCGGCGCGGCAGGTTTCCACGCCTTCCGCGACGGCTTTCATACTGTGTAAAACTTCGCTCAGTTTGCGTCCATGCCCGAGTTGGGTCCCGACAAAGCGGTTCCGGGAAAGATTTCCCGTCGCGGTGAGTACTAAATCACCCAAACCGGTTAGGCCGCTGACGGTTCGTCCATGCCCGCCCATTCTGACCGCCAAGCGTGAAATTTCGGCCAGTCCTCGTGTGATGAGCGCGGCGACCGTGTTGCTCCCGATTCCTAGGCCGTTGCAGATGCCTGCCCCAATCGCAATGACGTTCTTCAACGCAGCCCCCAATTCCACTCCGACGATGTCATTGCTCGCATAGAAACGAAGCTGGGGAGTTGCGAACGCCGCTTGTATTTCTTCGGCATGCGCGGCGTCTTCCGCTGCGATCACCAGGGCGGCGAGTTCACCGGCTGCGATCTCCTTAGCGAACGTGGGGCCGGAAAGGACCGCGACGTTCGGTTTATTACCTGCGCCTAATTCATCCTGTATGACCTGTGACATGCGGCAGAGTGAGCCTGTTTCAATCCCTTTGGTCGCGCTCACCAGTTTGGCTCCCGGCGGCAGAAAGGGACGGACGAGCCGGGCCGTTTCCCTTAGAAATTGGGAAGGTACGACAAATAACACGACATCCGCGCTGTTTAAAGCAGCGCTCAGTTCCGGGGTGATTTTCACCGTTTCCGGCAGTTTGAATCCCGGCAGGTAAATCGCGTTCTCCCGAACGCTTGCCATTTCCCTCGCCCTTTCCCCGTTGTGCCCCCATAAGCTGATCTGCTGAAATCGTGGAGCCAGCGCAATGGCCAGGGCTGTTCCCCAACTCCCCGAGCCTACCACGCATAAACGGCTTAACACGCGACCAACCTCAAGCCGCTTTGCCGCCCTTGAGTGAAAATACGTGTTCCTCTCCCTTGAGCAGCCGTTCAATGTTAGCCTTATGCCGGAAAATAATCAGGATCGCCGAGGCAATCGCGGCGAGGAGAACCGGCTGCGACGGCACGTAAAGGAACCAGAGCGCGAAAGGGAATAGAGCAGCCCCGACAATGGAGCCGAGCGAGATGTGTTTACTCAAAGCAACAGTGGTGACAAATACGAGGGTGATGACCGCCAGCGCCACAGGCGCTAAGTACAGAAATGCGCCGATGAAGCAGGCAACCGCCTTGCCTCCCTTGAAGCCGAGAAAGACCGGATAACAATGGCCTATCATGGCGGCCACTGCGCCCAGCGCTATCCCGATATCACTGCCGTGCGTGATGGATGCGGCCAGAAAAACGGCTAGAAATCCTTTGAAGATATCGAGCAGCAGCACAATAACTCCTGCTTTCCCGCCGGCGGTTCGATGCACATTGGTAGCCCCGATATTCCCGCTTCCCATCGTGCGTACGTCTTTGCCGGAGATCAGCTGCACAAACCAATAGCCGAAGGGTAAGCCGCCAACCAGGTAGGCCAAGAGCGTGGAGGCGGCGATCAGTAGGGAAGAAGAGTCGAAGGGCACTTTTTAGATGTTACGAGGCCGCCATGGCCGCTTGGAAGTGAAAATCATGCAGCTTACGGTAGATGCTGGAGTTTGATCCCGGATCGCTGCGGTAAAGAGAAAAGCTGGATACAGAGAATTCGCCAAGATCTACCGCTTTCATTTCATCCACCTTTTGCCGCAGCCTGGACATGGAAACCGGATTCCGGATGCGCGCCAGAGTAAGATGCGGCTGAAACTCACGGTCTTCTTTGGGTACTCCCAAAGCGTGCAGTTGCTCTTCTGTTCTCCGGGCGAGATCAGTTAAAGCTTCGCCGCCGTGAACGCCGGCCCACAACACTCGTGGAGAACGGCGATGCGGAAACCATCCTAAATTCTTGAGCTCCACGCGGAACGGCTGACACGGCAGCAGCGAAGATAAAGCGTCTGTTAGTTCCGGGAGCCGCGCTTCCGGCCACTCGCCGATGAACTTGGTTGTGATATGCAGGTTGTCCAGCGGACTCCAGTTAATCTGGGCTTCCGGGCGCAACGCGCTCAACAGCCGCTCCAGCCGTAGCAGGGTCGAGGAGGGCAGGTCAATGGCCGTGAAGATTCTCATAATAGGGGCCGTGTTAATGTTCTAGCGTACTTCGGACGGTTTTTACAAATTGAAAGTGGAATCACAATCGATAAAGGACCCTTATAGCTTGCCGCAACTGCTGGAAAGGACGGAACTCCTGCCCAGCGAATTTTATGGTCGTCCAACCGTTGAAGTATCGCGCGATCTCCTCAGTTGCGTTCTTCTGCACAATAACATTGCGGGGATGATTGTGGAAACAGAAGCCTATTTGGGCGCTGATGATCTGGCCGCTCACTCCTCGCGCGGCGTTACGGAGCGCACAAGAGTGATATTCGGGCCGCCGGGCCGTGCTTATGTGTACTTCATCTACGGCAAGTATGAGTGCCTGAACGTGGTGGCTGACCGGGACGGCGTTCCCGGATGCGTGCTCATCCGCGCCCTCGCGCCGCTCTGCGGTTTGGCAACCATGTACGGGCGCCGCCACTGGCGCGGCCCGAGCATCGGCCTTGCCAACGGCCCCGGCAAACTCACGCAAGCCCTCGATATCACCCGGAGACATTACGGCCAGCGGGTGGATGAAGGCGAGCTAACCATTCGCCGCTGGCGTGAAAAACCGAACTTTGAAATTACCGCTACGCCGCGCATCGGCATTACCAAGTGCGTCGATTGGCCGCTGCGGTTTATTTGGAAAGATCACCCGTGCCTCAGCAGATGAAGTGTTTAGAATAAGCAAAGTGAAAAAAAGTTGGGTCACCATCCTTCTCTGCCTTTCCGGCCTTTGCTCGGCGCAAACAGACTCTCATCATGCAAAACTCAACGAACGCATTGCCGCCAAAGTTCGTGATTTCCATGGGGCGGTCTCTCTGTATGCAAAGAATCTGGATACCGGGAAAAGCTACGGATTGAGCGGTGACGATCCGGTGCGCACCGCCAGCACCATTAAACTTGCCATCATGGTCGAGTGCTTCGCTGAAGCAGGCGAAAACAAGTTAAATCTTTCCGAGCCGATCAAAATTACAGAAGACGAGAAGGTTTCGGGCAGCGGCATTCTCCAGGAGTTGTCGAACGGCGATCAGCTTCCCATCCGCGACATCATCGATTTAATGATCGTGCTGAGCGATAACACTGCCACCAATCTCATCCTGAACCGTATTGGCGGAAATGCCGTGAACGCGCGCATGGCGCAGCTTGGTTTTGCCCAGACTCGTGTGATGCGCAAAATTCTGGGCGACGGCAACAAACTAAAGGCGACTCCGAGCGGCATTACGGACGAAGGAGCCAAATCCGAGAACAAGAAGTGGGGGATTGGCCGCACTAGCCCGCGCGAGATGGTGACGATTCTTGAAAAGCTTTATCGCGGAGAACTGGTCAGCAAAGCCGCTTCCGAGGAAATGCTGACCATCTTGAAGCATCAGCGCGACCGCAACGGTATTGGGCGCGACATGAAAGATGTCGAGATTGCCAGCAAATCGGGAGCGCTCGACCGCCTACGCAGCGATGTTGGAATTATTTACTCCAAACACGGCCCGATTGCGATGGCGATCACGGTTGATAATGTGCCGGAAGTTGACTGGAGTTCCGACAATCCGGGATTACTATTGATTTCGGCCTTATCTGAAATCCTCGTAGAGGAACTCAGCACTATGCACTAACGCGTCACCAAAGCAAAGAAATTCCATTAAGTACATTACATGTACTCACTCATTTCTTCCAGCGGCTCATCAAAGTCAGGTGACATCCAGCCCTTTCCACCAGTTCCCGGTTGCCGTATCGGTTTCGTAACGAAAGATGGGGATACTCTGATGATTTGAAACTGCTCCGCGCCTTTTCTGAAGATGATTTCTTCCCCATCAGCGGCTTTATCGGCCAACTCGGAAAGATGGCTTGCCGCTTCC
>CAXTWT010000013.1:29019-33168 GCA_964247955.1 uncultured Bryobacteraceae bacterium | reverse complement strand
AGGCGATGGCTGCAACTGCCCGGCGATACAAAATCAGTTCACAGGACCGGTGATGGTTTGGTGTGCTTCGAAACTACCGCTCTCGCGTCTGAAAGTATTAAAGCTGAGATAAGCCGTCGTTGGAAACTCGTTAACAGCAAGCACAATGTTCAGCTTGCATGCTGGCAGGGGAACATACTTCAGGGCCGCTACAGAAAAATTCCGTACTGAATCTTGCGCAGGGCTTCCTCTACAGCACACGTTCCTTGATCTGTGTCCAGCAAACGAAGAGGAACTTCGTCTTCAAGAGCGATGCTCGGCTGTTGTAACCAGATGTTCGCTTTATGCACACCGCCCAGCGCTTCAATAGCAATTTGGTGAATACGCAACAATCGATGAAGCGAATCAGATTCCGGCTTGTTCAATGACTCTCCAGTTCTGCGCACGAAGGAATGATTCGTGCCTGAGACATCTGGCCTAATTATAGGTGACAGTTGTCTCAGGTAGAAATAAATAGATTAAACGTCCAGGTTGCGGACATCCAAGGCGTTTTCCTCGATAAACTTGCGGCGGCTTTCCACGTCTTCGCCCATCAAAGTGGAGAAGATCGGCTCGGTTTCCGCAAAGTCTTTCAGATCTACTTGCAGCAGCGTGCGCGATTCCGCGTTCATCGTGGTGGACCATAACTGCTCGGCGTTCATTTCACCAAGTCCTTTGTAACGCTGTACGTTCACTTCGCGCGTTCCCTCGGTCTTCACGGTATCGAGCAGGTCACGCCAGTTCGCAATCACTTCGCGACGTTCGTCCTTGATGGTTGTAAAGGGCGGCACGTTCAATCGAGCCACCTGCTTCGCCAACGACCGCACGCGGCGAAAATCCGGCATCATCAGAAACTCGGTGTTGATGTACCGGGTCGCGTGGGTAGGATCTTGATAGCCGACCATCCAGGCGGAATGCTCTTCTTCGCGCTCCACCACAACTTCCAGCTTGGCCGCTTTCAGCCGCTCAGCTACAGCGCGAACATTCTCTTCCACCTGCAAATCAGTTTTGGCGTCAATGGGCAGAGAAACGTCACTTAAAACTTCTACGACGCGCGGGTCTCGAACACGGCGCTCCAGCTTGCGGGAGATTTGCGACAACTCGTCGAGCGACATCAGGAAACCTCGCAGTTCCGCGCCGTCAATCCTCACCGGCTCGGCGCCGTTCTTCGAACCTAACTCCACCGTTAAGTTTTCCGTGGCGCGGCGCAGGATTTCACGAGTAAATTCCTTGTCGTCCTTGATGTACTTCTCGCTTTTTCCTTTTTTGATCCGGTACAAGGGCGGCTGAGCAACGAATACCTTGCCGCGCGTAATCAACTGCTGCATGTGCCGGAAGAAAAAGGTCAGCAGCAAAGTACGGATGTGCGAGCCGTCCACGTCAGCGTCGGTCATGATGATGATTTTGCCGTAACGCAGCTTCGCCATGTCGAAGTCTTCGCCTTTGCCGATGCCAGTTCCGATGGCGGTAATCATGGCGCGGATCTCTTCATGGCCGAGCATTTTGTCGTAGCGGGCCTTCTCGACATTGAGGATTTTGCCTTTAAGCGGGAGAATAGCCTGATACCGGCGGTCGCGGCCGGATTTCGCGGTACCGCCTGCCGATTCGCCCTCTACGAGAAAGAGTTCGCAGCGGTCCGGGTCACGCTCCTGGCAATCGGCCAATTTACCAGGCAAGCCGCCGGAATCGAGCGCTCCCTTGCGGCGAGTCAGGTCACGGGCTTTGCGGGCTGCTTCGCGGGCGCGGGCGGCTTCAATTGCCTTTGTGACAATTTTCTTCATCACGTTCGGGTTCTTGTCGAAGAACTCGCCCAGCTTTTCGTTCACCAGTTGCACGACGTAGCCCTGAATATCCGAGTTCAGCTTGCCCTTGGTCTGGCCTTCAAACTGGGGTTGCGGCAGCTTCACGCTGATCACAGCGGTTAAGCCCTCGCGCACGTCATCGCCGGTCAGGTTTTCTTTTTGATCTTTGATGATGCCGCCCGCTTGTCCGGCTGCGTTGATTGTTCGGGTTAAGGCGCTGCGGAATCCACTCAGGTGAGCGCCGCCGTCAACCGTGTTGATGTTATTGGCGAAGCTGAAAATAGTTTCGGAATAGGAATCGTTATACTGCAACGCAACTTCAATCGTCAGCTTGCCGCCGTTCTGGATTTCCCGCTCGCCTTCAAAATGAATGGGAGTGTCGTGCAGCACGGCTTTGCCGCGATTCAAGTGCTTGATGAACTCCGAGATGCCGCCGCTGTAGTAAAACTCTTCGCTGCGGAGGTCATCGCCGCGCTCATCCGTGAGGGTGATCTTCAAACCCTTATTCAGAAATGCCAACTGGCGCAGACGACCCGCCAGCGTATCAAAGTTAAACTCCGTAGCAACCATGATGGTTGTGTCCGCTTTGAACGTAATCTTAGTGCCGGTTTTGCTGGATTTTCCGGTTCGGGCCAAAGGGGCTTTCGGCACTCCACGTTCATAATCCTGTTCCCAGGTACTGCCCTTGCGCCAAACTTCCAGGTGCAGTGTTTCCGATAAGGCGTTGACGCAGCTTACGCCCACGCCGTGCAAGCCGCCGGAAACTTTGTAGGTGTTGGAATCGAACTTGCCGCCCGCGTGCAGCTTTGTCAACACAACCTGGGCAGCGGAAACTCCTTCGCCTTCGTGGATATCGACAGGAATACCGCGACCGTTATCCACAATGGTGATCGAGTTATCAATGTGAATCGTTACGCCGACTTCTGTGCAATATCCGGCAAGCGCTTCGTCCACAGAGTTATCTACTACTTCATAGACCAAGTGATGCAAGCCGCCTTCACCGGTGGAGCCGATATACATCGCAGGCCGAAGCCGGACCGCTTCCAGCCCTTCCAGGATTTTGATGCTGCTTGAATCGTAACTTTCGTTGTTTTGAGGCAATGTAGCCATATCTTCAGGAACGCCCGACGCACCGGCTTTCGCCGTCAGCGTGGAGGGCGCTGTACCAAACCTTTCTTAACTTTCAGCGGGTGTCATATCCGCATCGGCATAACCACGTAACGGTAAACTGTTTCTGCCGACCCGCCATGCGGACGCAACTCACCGGCGCTGTTTGCGTCTTTGAATCGAAACTCGACTTCACTGCCCTCGACGGTGCGCAGGAAATCCAACAAGTACTGAGCGTTGAAACCCACCTCGACATCCGGGCCGCTGTACTCGACCGGGATGGTTTCTTCGCTTTCGCCGGTTTCGGAGATGGAAGAGTGTACTTTCAATTCACCCGGCAGAACCTGAAAGCGAATCGCTCTCGAACGCTCATCGGCGAATTGCGCCACGCGCTCGATAGCCGACTTCAGCTCATCTTTCTGAATTATCAGAACGTGCGGATGTTCTTTGGGCAGCACCCGCTCGTAATCCGGAAAATTGCCGGGCAGCCTCCGGCTGAGCAATGTGCGCTTATCAATCTGGAAAAACAGGTGATTATCATTTCCGGAGAACTGCACCGCTTTGGTGGAATCATCGGAAGACAGTTTCTGAATCTCGCTCATCGCCTTTTTCGGCAGCAAGGCTCGGAAAGGCTCTGTCAAGCCCGGAATCTCCACTTGTCTCTCTACCAAAGCCAAGCGATGGCCGTCTGTAGCAACCATCACCAGCCCTGTCTCTTTCAGAATCAAGAGAGCGCCGTTCAAGGTAAACCGGGACTCTTCCGCCGAGATCGCAAAAATGGTGCTTGCAATCATCTGCGACAAAACGCCTAGCGGAATCTCCGCCACGCTTTCCGGCATCTGCGGCAGTTCCGGAAAGCTTTCGCGCGACATGCCGGCGATGCGGGTGCGGGACCGGCCGCAGACCAAGTTAGCCCACTGATTCTCCCCCAGCTTTACCTGTACTTCGGAATCCGGCAACAGCCGGACATAATCGAGCAGGCGGCGCGCCGGGATGGTGCCCGCGCCTTCTTTTTTCACCCGCGCCGGGCAAGCGCACTTTATCCCTAGCTCCAGGTCCGTTGCAGTAAGCCAAATCTTGTCTCCGTCTGTCTCGACCAGAATGTTCGAAAGGATGGGAATGGTGGTTTTCTTTTCCACTACGCCTTGTGTGAGCCCTAGTTCTTTCACCAGGTCGGACTTGCTGACTGCGAACTCCATAAAGAAAAGTGTAAGCGCTTTTT
>CAXTWT010000013.1:16199-28919 GCA_964247955.1 uncultured Bryobacteraceae bacterium | reverse complement strand
GTTACTGATTGGATAAGGCTGTTTAAACTCTCATCCTGTTGGCGGAGGTCTTCAATTTTCTGAACGGAATGCAGCACCGTCGTGTGATGCTTACCGCCGAAGTAGCGTCCGATTTCGGGCAGCGACGCATGTGTAAGCTCTTTCACTAAATACATCGCAACCTGCCGGGGATAGGCAATTTGCCGGGTGTTGCTCTTCATCTTCAGTTGAGAGGGCTGAAGGTTGAACCGCTCGGCGACGGTCCTGAGGATGGATTCCACCGAAATCTTCTTTTCGGCTCCGGTGCTGAGATGCTTCAGCATCTGCTGGGCCATGGAAAGCGTAATCGGCTGTCCCGTCACCGACGAAACAGCAAGCAACCGGGTCAGAGCGCCTTCCAGCTCGCGAACGTTTGATTTTGTCTTTGTGGCGATAAAGATACGAACATCCTGCGGCAGCTTCACGCCTTCCGACTCGGCTCTTTTATCCAGGATCGCCATCTTGGTTTCCAGATCCGGCGCCTGTACGTCGACCAGCAGCCCCCATTCAAAGCGGGACCGCAGGCGCTCTACCAGGCCGGGCAATTGACTGGGCGCTGAATCGCTGGAGATCACAATCTGTTTCTGGTGGTCGTAAAGCTCGTTAAAGGTGTGAAAGAACTCTTCCTGCGTTCGCTCCTTACCGGCAATGATTTGAATATCATCGATCAGCAGCACATCGGCTGTCCGATAGTGGCGGTGGAACATGGACATCCGGTCCAGCTTGATGGACGTAATCATTTCGTTCATAAAGCGCTCGCTGGAGGTGTACACCACGTTCAAGCCGGAATAGTTGTCCAACAAGCTGCGGCCGATGGCGTGCATCAGGTGCGTCTTGCCGATGCCGACGCCGCCGTAAATAAAAAGCGGGTTATAGCTGCGCGAGGGCATCTTTGCCACTGCCTGAGCAGCCGCATGCGCCAACTGGTTGGAAGAGCCGACGACGTAGGTATCAAACGTTAACCGTGGATTCAGCCAAGTGACCGTATTCTCAAAAATCGGTTCCGAAACCTGATGGCTGGCGGGCGTACTATCAACGGGAGCGCGGGAGACTGCTGCCGGACCTGACAACTCCTCAATTTCGTAAGAAACCCGGCGGATCGGCAAACCCAGGTCTTGAATGGCTGCCCGGATCTGAGACGAGTACTCCTGGCGAATCCAGGTTTCCGTCGTTTGGTCGGGCACGCGAACGGTAAGATCGCCATCCCGCATCGTTCCAAGAGTGGTACGAGAAATCCAATTCTGGTACGCCCCCTCACCTAGCTTGACAGCTAGCCAGCTCTTAATCTGTTCCCAAGCATCGCCCAACCGCTATACTCCCGAGTACCAAAAACGGCAAGACTTTCCCACACCTTTTCCACTTCTGTGGAAAAGCCTAACCGCCTATGATGGGTGGCTGGATTTACCGCTAATGGGGCGGCAGTTTGTAAGGGAAAAACTTGCTCTTTGTCTTTTGGCAACCTCAGTCTAGCACAGGCTTCCAAAATTGGAAGAGAAATCTGTAAGCAAAATAAAAGCAATGTTATCATATGTTTACAGAGATAGTAACTGTACTAGATCAGTACTTTTGCTAGACGTTTCCGGCTTTGTTGTTTCTTCTAAACACTTCGATTGCAATCAGATGAATTGACTTTGCGACAAACTCATACGAGAATGTCTTTTAGTACTTTCAGCGGGAGTAACTCAGCTGGTAGAGTGCAACCTTGCCAAGGTTGATGTCGCGGGTTCGAATCCCGTCTCCCGCTCCAGATCAGGCCATCCACTCTTAGTTTTTCACCTTACGTTCACCGAGCGAGTCAACCAACCTGTCATTCTTCCGTCTGATTGGTTGTGAGGCAAGCTTTTCCGTCCGGCAGATTTATCCTTCCCACCCTGGCTCTCTTCTTGATTGGCCCATTTGCCTTCGCCTCGATCAAGAAGTCCAAACCAGTTAAACCGCCCGCCAATCCACCGGCTTATGCCTCCTTCAGCAAACCGTTGGCTTTGCCGGATCAGTATCATCACGCGCTCAACCGCCTGACCTTTGGCGCACGGCCGGGAGACTACGAAACTTTGGCGCATCTTGGCCTCGACAACTGGATCAACAGCGAACTGCATCCTGAGCGGGTGCCCGAAGATTCTGCTTTGGAAACACGTTTACTGCCGCTGCAAGCGCTGCGGATGAGCATCCGGGATACTTACACTCACTATCCGCCGCCGCAAATGATCGCCGCCGTAGCACGCGGCCGGAGTCCGCTTCCGGATGATCCGGAACTGCGCGCTGTTGTGGTGCGTCTGGCGGACCGCTATCTACAGCGCAAAAGTGAAAAGGAAACCGCTGTTGCAATACCAGGAGGGCAATTAGCAGGCGCGCCTGCGGGAACAATCAATTTGAATGCGCCGGCGGAAACCCAGAAAGCTTTGGCGGAGAAAGCCCAAGCCGCCCAAAATCCGAACGATCTTTCGGATCTCGATTTAAAAATAAAGCTTTCGGATGTCCTCACCCCCGATCAGATTGCGGTTTTGCAGTCCGGCAAGCCGGATGATAAGAAGCAAGTACTTCTTGCGATTTCGCCTGAAAAATGGCTCGATTTTGCCTGGGCTTTGCCTCCGCGCCAACGCCAACAGCTTTTCCCTCTTGCGCCCGTCGAGCTTCGGCGCGAACTCATGCTGACGGTTTCCCCACAGAACGTTGTTGCCTCCGATTTATCGGAAGGAAAACTGTTGCGCGCCGTTTACAGCGCCCATCAGTTACAGGAGTTGCTGGTCGATTTCTGGTACAACCACTTTAACGTTTTTCTGAACAAAGGCGCTGACCGCTATCTGGTTCCTACCTATGAACGTGAAGCCATTCGCCCGCATGTGTTCGGCAAGTTCTACGATCTGCTTCTCGAAACCGCAAAAAGTCCGGCGATGCTGTTCTATCTCGATAACTGGGAGTCCGTATCGCCCCAAGCGGCAGAGCGCCAAACGCGGCTGAATCCTAAGGCGGCAAAGCGCGGCTTAAATGAAAATTATGGCCGCGAGTTGCTGGAACTGCACACCTTGGGCGTGGACGGCGGCTACACGCAGGAAGATGTGATTGCGGTAGCCCGCTGCTTTACAGGCTGGACGATTGCCCGTCCGCGCCAGGGAGGCGGATTCGAGTATAACGACAAGGTTCACGATAAGGGTCAAAAGTTGGTGCTCGGCCACGTCATAGCGAGCGGCGGCGGCATGAGCGATGGCTTGAAAGTGATTGACATTCTCGTGCATCATCCGTCAACGGCGCGCTTCGTCTCGCTTAAACTGGCGCAGCGCTTCGTGGCTGATGATCCTCCTCCGTCGCTGGTGAATCGCATGGCTGAAACCTTTGCAAAAACGGATGGTGACTTGCGGGAAGTTGTGCGGACCATGATTACCGCGCCGGAATTTTGGTCTCAAGGCGCATACAACGCCAAGATCAAAACGCCGTTTGAGATGGTTGCCAGCGCGCTTCGCGCCACGAACGCGGACGTGTCTTCCGCCTTCGTCGTAGCGAACGAGTTGCAGAAGTTAGGCGAACCTTTGTATCGCAAAGTCGAACCTACCGGGTACTCCAACGCCAATGCGGAGTGGGTCAGTTCCGCCGGGCTTCTGGAGCGCATGAACTTTGCGCTGGCGCTTGCCCACAACCGAGTTCCGGGCGTCCAAATCAACTTAACCCAATGGCAGGCGCAAAAAGATCCTGCCGATCTGGCGCGGGTTCTTTTGTCGCAAAATCCCAGCGAGCAAACGCGCGCCGCTATTCAAAAAATGTTGGATGATCCGGCGTTGCAGAAGCAGCTTGCCTCCGATGCCAAGGTAGGGCCGCCGCAGCTTGCAAGTCTTGTCGCCAGCCTTGCTATCGGGTCGCCGGAATTTCAGCACCGTTAGAAAGAAGAGAGTCACACGTATGCCGTCCCGAAGATTATTCCTCAAAAACTCCGCTCTCGCCATGTTCGGCGTGGGTTCTGTTCCGATCTGGCTGAGCCGCGCCGTGTATGCCAAAGAAGCACCGGGAGAGCGCAAAAAGATTCTGATTACTATTTTTCAGCGCGGCGCTGTGGACGGCTTGAATGTCGTAATTCCACATGGTGAGTCGGCCTACTACTCGCTGCGTCCGAGCATTGCAATTCCTCGGCCTGACGGCACCGACGGATCGGCTATCGATCTGGATGGGCGCTTTGGCCTGCACCCGGCGCTGCGTTCGCTCAAGCCTTTGTGGGATCAAAAACAACTGGCAATTGTGGAAGCAGTAGGGTCGCCTGATCCGACGCGGTCTCATTTTGATGCGCAGGATTACATGGATTCCGGCACGCCCGGTTTGAAAGCCACATATGACGGATGGCTGAATCGCGCCCTGCGGAGCCAACCCCACGCTTCTCCGCTGCGAGCCGTCAGCTTAAGCCCTGACCTGCCGCGCACCCTTCGCGGCAAAAACGAGGCTTTGGTAGTCAGTAATATCGGCGACTTTCAAGTGAAGGACGCGCAGGTTGCTTCGACCTTTGAAAGCATGTACGGCACAAGCGTTGACCAGATCCTGCACGGCACCGGGCGGGAAACGTTTGACGCAATCAAGATCATGCAGTCGATTCAGAAAACGCCGTACTCGCCCGCGAACAATGCCCGGTACCCGAACGGGCGCTTAGGGCAGAGCCTGCAGCAGATTGCGCGGTTAATTAAAGCGAATGTCGGCCTGGAAGTGGCGTTTACAGACGTAGGCGGCTGGGATACGCACGTCAATGAAACCGGGCCGCAGCCGCACACCGGACAGCTTGCTAATCTGCTGCACGATTTCGGCGACGCTCTGGCAGCGTTCTCGCAGGACATGGGCGACCGCATGGCTGACATTACGCTTGTCACGATGTCGGAGTTCGGACGCACCGCCAAAGAAAACGGTGATCGCGGCACGGATCATGGACATGCGAATGTGATGTTCGTGCTGGGCGGGCAGGTGCGCGGTGGCCACGTTTATGGAGAATGGCCCGGCCTCGCCCGCGAACAGCTCTATGAAGGGCGCGATCTCAACGTCACTACGGATTTCCGAACCGTGCTGTCCGAATTGGTTTCCAAGCAGATGGGCAATCGCCGGATCGCCAGTGTCTTTCCCGGCTTTAACGGGACCAGAGAGCGCGGAATCTTATCGGCTTGAGCGACTTTAATTTATTGGCAAGGGCCAGGAGTGCAAGGCTTCTAAGCAACCGATGGGTTCATCCGTTTTAAGTGTCGATATGGATTCAAACCACAAGCCTATTTATCGTCTGTGAGTCATGGATTCGGTCGGATAATAGACGCAGCTTTCCCATTCTTCAACAAAAAAGCTATTGTCATTATTGTGCTGTATCTGAGCCGCTTATGCCATCATCTATGGGCCTTTGACAATGATTCTTACCACTCACAGCCGTTTCAGAAATTATCTTGCGTGAGTAGTAAAGGAGTATATGGCGTGCAGTATAGATGCCAAATCCGAAGAGCAGCCCTCCAACAGATATTACAAAAAGAGGCAATAATAAGGAAAATAACTGGGGGTACTCCGACGCAAAAGGAAGTATCCGATAAAGCCACTCAATACTGAAAGGGTAATACCTGCTGCTCGCAACGCTTGTGATAGATTCTCCTCCGATTTGGAGTGGCGATCCAGCAAGTTTTTTAGGTAGATCTTTTCAAATTCGGAAGGTTGTTTCTCAGGGGTTGTATCCTTTGGCATTAACATATCGTACCCTCTAGCTAAGCCGTTAAACTTAGATCTCAGCACCTCAAGCTGCTTCGATCTTTTTTGCAGCTTCAATCTTTGCTTCATGGATGTTGGTGAAGCCACGAACACCGGTGTAGATGGAGCCGAGCAGGGCAATGATAAATAGTGCGTCGTAGCCGGTTCCACGCTTCACACGGGTTGTTGCCCAGGCACCTAGTAAAGACGCAGCAATTTCCCCCATCCCGTAAAGCCGTTTGAAGCGTTTCAATTTTGAAAACAGATAGCTCACCGTTAAAACGGTAATTCCCGCCACAATCGGTGCCAAAACTGGGTTATGCCAACTTCGGGTGTAGATAAAGTACATTATGGGAATAGTCGCCAGTTCATACAGCATGTAATACAGGGCGATTGCCCATCGCCACTTCCCGGAACGCCTTCCATAATGAATCAAGAGCATGGCGATGATTCCAAAAATCGTATATGCCAATGCGATTAGGCTCTGGTAGTACAGGCTGTTTGCGAGTCGAACTTGTTCGTCAGGATATGTGTTTTGCACGAGAAAACCAGCATAAACGATTTCCTAATCTCCATGCGGCAATCCGATCGTTCCAGTAAGTCTGAGTACTGGCGGCAGTCGATATTTCTTAATAAGCCATCGGGCATCAGCGTCATAAAAGGCGCTGTACCAAAGCGTGTACCGCTTCCTTGATTAGCGTCTGATAGCCGACGCCGTTCTTCTTCGACCAAGCCTTAAGTGCTCGGACGTCGCTCGCGGCGAGCCGCAGCGAAATCGCTATCGTCGGCTGCGACCGCTTTTTCACGCGGTCGATTAATTCCTGGAGTTCCGCCGGATTGGGAAACTGAAGATCGGTCGCCGTTTTGGCGAAGCGGACTGGCTGTCCGCCGCTTTCGCTAACGATCCGCATCTGTTCGCTAAAGGTGAGCGGTTGTTTGTCAACAATAAGCACTTCCCGGATTGCCGCTGCGCGCTCTTCCGCTTCGAGCCAGCGGCGGCCTTTTGGGGAGTGATACCACTCGGCCTCTTTAGCTTCGCTCTTAAACTTCGGCATCGCCTTCACCCTGTTCGAGGTCTTGCGGGAACTCTCGTTGGTAGATTTCTTTTGCATATCGTTTCCTTTCTTGCTTGGTAAAATCCCAGCCCGTGATCGGGCGGATTTTCTCGGTGCGCATGGTGAAAGCGATTACGAGCAAGCGCGCCGCTCGGGTCATCCCGTAAGCGCGATAGCGCTCCTCGCCATCGACGGGCGCAGACACACGGTAGATCGGATCGCGCCGGAAAACCTCGACCGCCTCTTGCGGCGTAATGCCATGTCGAGCGAGATGCGCGATGTTGTCCGCGTCCCAGTCGAATTTCATTCTCTTTTAAAACATACAACTGTATACGTAGACGTAAATACAAATTCGGTAAAGATTTAAACTACAAGCCTATTTATTGTCTGTGAGTTGTGATGCGGTTGGGCGATATACACAGACTTTCCGCCGTTCGACAAGAAAAGCCGTTGTTACCATTGTGCTGTGTTTGAGCAGCTTATGCCATCATTCGTTCCAGAGCGGCAGCACGCGATTGTGATGGGCGGGAGTGTCGCCGGACTGCTTGCCGCACGGGCCCTGGCTTCGCATTTTCGGCAGGTTACGGTTGTAGAGAAGGATGCTCTGCCCGCTTCTCCCCTTCCTCGCAGCGGAGTTCCCCAGGGGAATCACATTCATGTTCTGCTGCCGGGAGGCATAGCCGCGCTGGATCGCCTGTTTCCGGGCCGCACGGCGGAGTTGGTTCAGAACGGTTCGCAGCCCTTTGATTACGGGCAATCGAGGTTCTATCTCATCGGCCAGTGGATGCCGAGAATTCAAACTGAGCTGTACACCTTGGCGCAGAGTCGGCCATTTCTGGAACACCACATACGGCGCTGGATGCGCGAGCTTTCAAATGTTCACATCCTCTACGGCGCAAGCGTTGTCGCGCCGCTGTGGGACGAAGCGCGGTCGCAGATTACCGGAGTGGCCCTGAAGCGGACACCTGGCAGACCCACGGAAGAGCTTCGCGGAAATCTGGTGATTGACGCTACGGGCCGCAACACGCGCCTGCCGCGCTGGCTGGCGGAAAAGGGATATCCCTCCGTGCCGGAAACAACGGTTGGAATTGATCTGGGATATGCGACGGGACGCTTCCGGGTTCCTGACCGACTTCGGCCCGATCATCCAATGCTGTATATCGTAGGTCCGCCTCCGCACCGAACCAGGATTGGCGTCAGGGTTCTCATTGAGAATGATGTAATTCTTGGTGCGATGGGCGGCTACCATGGCGATTATCCTCCTGCGGACCTGCCGGGCTTTTTGGAATTTGCCCGAAGCTTAAGTCAGCCTGACGTGTACGAAGTCCTTTCGCAGTCTGAACTGCTTTCTCCCATCGCGCGTTACCGGATTCCGGCAGCGAGTCGCCGACGGTACGCCGAACTATCGCGTTTTCCAAACGGCGTGCTGCCCTTGGGGGATGCCATTTGTCATTTCGATCCTGCCTTCGCCCAAGGAATGACGATAGCCGCACAGGAAGCGGAAGCCCTGGCTGACGCCCTTGCTGTTCATCCAACTACCGGCGAAACGTTACGGCGGGATTATTTGGAGCGAGTTGATTCCCTTATCGATGTAGCTTGGGAACTATCCTCCGGTGAAAATTTCAAATACCCTCAAACGACCGGCCGCCGCCCGTTCCTGTTTCCGATAACACGGCGCTACAAGGATCGTTTGGCAACCTGTGGAGACCCAAACGTCATTCACGACTTTTATCGGGTGCTGGCGCTTGCCGCGCCGCCGAAACTTCTATTCCGTCCCCAGATTGTTGCGCGCGTGTTGGGTTTGCAAACTGCGGTATAGCTGAGTGTAATGCAGTATTGTCAAAAATTATGGTCACGACGCCGGTGGATCGCTTTCGTGCCTTGCGCGGCATTGGCATATCCGCTGTATGCGCGGCAAACTCCTACGTTCTCCACCGAAGTGAAAGTGGTGAACATTTTCGCAACCGTGCGCAACAAAGGAGGGCAAATTGTCCGTAATCTTACGAAAAATGATTTTGTCATCCTGGAAAACGGCAGGCCGCAATCGATTCGCTATTTTTCACAGGAATCGGATCTGCCGTTAGCAATCGGTTTGCTCGTTGATACAAGCCTCAGTCAGACTCGCGTGCTTGAAAACGAGCGCGGCGCAAGCTACCGTTTTCTCAATCAGGTTCTGCGTCCCGACAAGGATAAAGCAGCCGTTGTCCAGTTTGATCAGGCGGTTGTGATCCGGGATGGGTTGAATGCTTCGCGCAAAGATCTGGAGGACACGCTGGCGCTGCTCGACTCGCCCAATCAACAGGAAGCCGCCAACGGCAGCGGCACTCTGCTGTATGATGCTGTGCGAACCGCCTCCATCCAGCTTATGCGCCAGCAGAACGGGCGAAAGGCGTTTGTCGTTCTCACGGATGGCGTGGATGTCGGCAGCGCGGTTACTCTTACCGACGCCATTGAATCCGCTCAACGCGCCAACACGCTTGTCTACTGCATCCTATTTTCCGACGATTCCTATTACGGCAGAGCCTTTAGTCCCAGCGGAAAGAAAGCTCTCCAGCACCTTTCACAAGAGACCGGCGGCAGCTTCTTCGAAGTAACCAAAACGCAAAGCATCGAACAAATATACGACGCCATTCAGGAGGAGTTGCGAAGCGAATATAGTCTCGGCTTTGTTTCGGATCAGCCGGTGACCGCTTCGGGATTCCGAAAGCTCAAGCTGACGACGAAGCAAAAAGGGCTGATTGTACAGGCAACAAACCGCTACTATGCCGAAACGTAATGCTCTTTAAGAGAGACCTGGGTTCCTTACTAGCTCAAGATAATGCAACGAGATTGAAAAGCATTTGAAAGCTGTTTGCAACAAACGCCCGTTACTTTGAAACGGGTCAGTGTTGCATTCTATGAAAAGGTATTTTTGTCTGGCGCTCGGAGTGTGCCTGCTTGCGCTTTACTCCTCCGCAAACGCTCAAACTTCGGCAGGCGTTAGTGAAATTTCGGGAAGCGTTACCGATGCGTCGGGCGCCGTGATCCCCAATGCCGCAGTGAGAATCGACAATGAGAAGCTCGGCATCCATCGGGAGCTGAGAACGACGGGCAGCGGAATTTTTAATGCTCCCGCGTTGGTTCCGAACAGCGGCTATGAGGTTACGGTCAGCGCTGCGGGATTCGCTGACTTTCAGCAGCAGAACATCACGCTCCCCGTAGGCCGGAATGTTTCTCTTCCTGTTATTCTCGCCGTAAAAACATCCGCGACGCAGGTGGAAGTGCAGGATGTCGCTCCGGTCGTTGAAATCAAAACCGACGTTTCCCAAAATGTCACGCAGCATCAGATCGACAATCTGCCGATCAATGGACGGCGCGTAGATTCTTTCGTGTTGCTGACGCCGGGCGTGGTTCCAGACGGCACCTTTGGGCTTTTAAGTTTTCGCGGCATTCCGGGCGGCAATGATTTTCTCACCGACGGCAACGATACAACGGACAGCTTCTATAACGAGAACGCAGGCCGCACGCGTATTCCCACGCAGATCTCCCAGGATGCCGTGCAGGAGTTTCAAGTCTTATCCGACGCGTATACGGCGGAATACGGGCGCGCGCTGGGCGGTGTCGTCAATACGGTCACGCGCAGCGGCACCAATGATTTTCATGGAACCGCTTACTGGTTCTTCCGCAATCGCACCTTGGACGCGCGCGATCCATTCTCAACAATCAATCCCCCGGAAGCCCGGCACCAGTTTGGCGGCAGCTTATCGGGGCGCATCATCAAGGACAAGCTTTTCTTCTTTCTGAACACGGAAGAGCAGCGCCGCGATTTTCCGCTTATTTCCAGTATTATTAACCCGTCCGTCATCAACAGCACGACACAGACTTGGATTGGCTGCGGCACAACCGCCGGCGGGGCAACCACGCCGCTGCCCACAGCCGCTCAGTGCGCAGCGGCCAATAGCACGCTAAATCGCTTCTTCGCCACGCTGCCGCGAACAGCCGACCAGGATACGGCCCTCGGCAAAATCGACTGGCGACCGAATGAAAAGAATGCGCTCAGCTTCAGCGTCAACTACCAGCATTTTTACTCCCCGAACGGCATTCAAACCGGAGCGGTGGTGACCAGCGGCGGCGCTCTTAACAGCAACGGCTACGATGATGTCAATGTCCGCTACGGAAGGGCTGCCTGGACGCTCACTCCTACTTCCAGGGTGGTGAACGAAGCGCGTTTCGGCTGGTTTAAAGACCGCCAGTTTGACTCCTTGACTAACACTTTGCTTGATCCTGTTTTCCAGGCGCTCAGCGCATCCGTGAATGGTCAGGCTATTGGCGCGGGCAACTATCTGCCCCGTATTCAGCCCAGTGAAAACCGTTATGAAGGCGCGGACAATTTGTCGTATGCTGCCGGAAAGCATAACTTCAAATTCGGCGTCGATTACTTCAACACCGAGGATTACACCAATCAGCTTGTGAACGGAAACGGCAGTTACAGTTTTTCCAATATCAACTCTTTCGCGCTTGATTACACGGGCAACGCGACCGGCAGAAAAGATTACACTTCGTTTTCACAAGCCTTCGGCAATCGGGCGGTTGATTCCGTAGTCAACGAAATCAATTTTTACGCTCAGGATCAATACAAGTTCCGGCCCAATCTGACGCTTTACTACGGCATGCGTTATGAACACACCTTTTTCCCGAAGCCTCCGTTAACGAATCCGGATTATCCAGAAACCGGGCGCATTCCGAATGACAATTTGAACTTTGCTCCCCGCGTCGGCTTTGCCTGGAGCTTGAACAACGACAAAACCGTGATCCGCTCCGGGTACGGGATTTACTACGGCCGCTATCCCACCGCTATGGTGAACTCGCTGTTTACAACTAACAATTTGTATCAGCAGTCGTTTGGGCTGCAGACTACCATTCCCGCGCAGGCTGCTCTGGCGCCCGTGTTTCCTAACGTGCTGCCGGCTACACCCGGACTGGGCGCCGGTTCAGCAACCATCGGCTTTGCCGCCCCGGATCTGCGCACTCCTTACAGCGAACAAGCTGATTTTGCCGTGCAGCAAGCGCTGGGCGCGAACACGAGCATTACGCTCAGCTATTTATGGAGCCGCGCGGCGCAGATGCTGAGCGTGCGCGACCTGAATCTCCGAAATCCGACTCACAATATCACTTACAACATCTTGAATACCGCCAACGCGGTTGTCGGAACGTACACGACGCCGGTTTATCTGGTGTCGGATAAGATTGATCCGCGATACGCGCGCATCATTGAGGTGGATAACGGCGGCGACAGCTACTACAACGGCTTTGCCGTGCAGATACAGCGCCGCTTGTCGCATGGCTTGGAGGGCAGCTTGTCGTATACCTGGTCCCACGCTATCGACACGAATTTGGGCAACGCAGGCTCAAATCTGTTCTTCGGCAATAACGCTCCCACAACATTGTTCAACGGCGATTATAAGGGGGACAAAGGAGACAGCAGCCTCGACCAGCGGCAGCGCTTAGTGATCAATTGGATCTATTCGCCCACTTTCACCAGGCGAACCGATGTGCTTTCGCGCTTCTTACTTAATGGCTGGCAGTTAGCGGACATCACCACCATTGCCACGGGACAGCCAGTAACAGAGGGGCTGAACGTTTCTACGAACCTCACTGCTGCGGATTTGACGGCGCAAGGTCTTCCGTCCAACCTGGCGTATACAGGCACGTTGAACGGCTTTGGCGGATCAGGCCGCGTACCCTGGTTTTCTGTCAACACGCTGCGGCTTCCCGACAGTTATCGTACGGATGTTCGCCTGACCAAAGTATTTCCGTTTACGGAACGCTTCCGCACTACGCTGAACTTTGAAGTCTTCAATCTGACCAACACAATCACTTATACGGGCATCAGTTCTCGCGGATACAATACGAATCGGTTGAATATCGCACCGGCAGCCGGACTAGGAGTTTATACCGCATCCTCCGGGTTTCCCGACGG
>CAXTWT010000013.1:0-16099 GCA_964247955.1 uncultured Bryobacteraceae bacterium | reverse complement strand
GTATGAAAAAACGGAACGATCATTTGGCAGGCACGCTGGAGCTGCTGATTTTGAAGGCGCTCGCGCACCGTCCGAATCACGGCTTCGGCATTACTCTTCACATTCAAACTGTTTCGGATGGTCTGTTGCGCGTCGAAGAAGGATCACTGTATCCTGCGCTGCATCGGCTGGAGCGGGAAAAGCTGATTAAGGGCGAGTGGCGCACCACCGAAAACGCCCGGCGCGCGCGGTTTTACTCGTTAACGTCCGAAGGAAGAAGCCGACTATCAGAAGTGGAAAACAGTTGGAGCGCTCTCGCCAAAGGCGTGCAAAAGGTTTTGAGGTTCGCATGAAGTTCATCTTTCAATGGATGAGGCAGCGCTTCCGGCGCGAAAGCGAGTGGCGCGAAGAGATCCAAAGCCACATGGACATGCGCAGCGAGTGGCACGAGCAGGAGCGTGGAGTGTCCCGCGAAGAAGCGCAATGGGAGGCGCGAAAGCAGTTCGGCAGCCCGTTGCGCGCGCTCGAAAGCGTACGGGAAGTATATACTCTCCGTTGGATTCAGGATTTCATTCAAGACGCAAGGCACGCCGCCTGGACCTTCCGGCGGTCGCCTGCTTTTGTGTTCACAGTGACTGCCACAATGGCGGTCGGCATTGGAGCGGTCACAGCCATTTTCAGCATTGTCGATCCCCTGTTGTTTCGACCCTTACCGTATTCCCAGGGTGAGCGCCTGGTATCGTTTGGCATCAGCGGTCCCATTGACGCCTACGAACTTCTGATGGGCAGCATGTACCTCGACTGGCGCGAGCGGCAGACAGCTTTTGATTCCCTTACTTCCATGAGGCCCGCTGCCTCGGAGTGTGATCTTACGCTGACAACACCGCAGCGTGTTCACTGCATTTCTGTTGAGAGCAACTTTCTACAAACTCTTGGCGTAAAACCGATTTTGGGTCGTGAATTTTCAAAAGAAGAAGACCGGCCTCATGCTCCGCTCGTTGCAATGCTGTCGTATAGCTTATGGAAGTCCCGGTTTGGCGGAAGTGCGAATGCGCTGGGACAAGTCATTCCTGTAGATGACCAGCCGGTACGGATCATTGGAGTTCTTCCCAAAGAGTTCGTCATGCCGCAACGGGGGGAAGTCGATATTCTCCTCCCGGAGCAATTGGACGAAGTCGCGGCGCGGGCTCCAATGGCTACAATGCCCCTACGCACTTTTGGGCGTTTAAAACCAGGTATCTCGCTGGAAGAAGCGCGCAGGCGGATGTATCCGTTGTTTCAGGAAACACTGCAAAGAAGCGTTCCCAAAGAAGTTCGGAAAGAGATTACTTTTGTTATTCGGTCCGTGCGTGATCGCCAGATTCACGAAGCAAAGCTCACTTCCTGGATACTGCTCGGCGCTGTTGGATTTTTGCTGCTGATGGCATGCACAAACATTTCCAACTTGCTCCTAGCCCGGTCGGCGTTCCGGAAAAACGAACTGGCGATGAGAGCGGCATTAGGAGCAAGCCGGGGGCGGCTGGTTCGCCAGTCTTTAACAGAGAGCCTGCTGTTAGGAGTTCTGGGCGGCATTGCCGGATGCGGCGTAGGCTATCTGTTTCTGCGGGCGCTCGTGGTTGTGGCTCCGGGAGGCTTTCTGCGGCTCGAAGAAGCGCATATGAACACCCGCGTACTTCTATTTTCGCTGGCGGTTTCGGTGGGATCTGCGCTGTTGTTTGGATTGC
Source organism: uncultured Bryobacteraceae bacterium (assembly GCA_964247955.1). Taxonomy (GTDB): domain Bacteria; phylum Acidobacteriota; class Terriglobia; order Bryobacterales; family Bryobacteraceae; genus Bog-105. Next base: position 14,396 of record CAXTWT010000013.1, on the reverse strand, counting down.
TGCCTGCGTTTGAACGGCCCCAGGCAGAAGCTCTCACCGGCTGGCGCGCGGCAGGTTCGCGGCGGATGCCGATGCGTCATTCGCTCGTATCGATACAGATTGCGCTTTCCCTTCTGTTGTTGACGAGCGCATCCCTTTTCATTCGCAGTTTGAACAAGCTGGAAACGCAGCCTATCGGCTTTCAACCCGAGCGTCTGGTTGCCGCTTCGTTTGTTCTTAACCGTCAACACTACGCCGATCCTCGAAAACTGAACGCGTTCTATGACGAACTGGAAGAGCGGCTTGCTCAAATTCCCGGCACTACTTCACTCGCACTGAGCGACTCGCTACCGCCCGCCGGAACACATGGACGGCCTCTCGCCACCATGCGTGCCGCCGGGCGTCCGCCTTTTGATCGGAATGGCGGCATGGTTGTTTATCGCTATGTGACACCCTCTTACTTCCGCACGCTCGGCATTCCGCTGATTGCGGGCAGAGGCTTTGAAGAACGGGAGCGCACATCGGGCGAATTATCAGTTGTATTGAGTGAAAAGCTGGCAAAGCGGATGTTCGGTCAGGAGAGCGCGCTGGGGCAATGCATCGCATTGGATGACAGCGGGTCCTGGTTCACAGTGGTGGGCATTGCGCGGGACGTGAAAAACAACGGATTAGATGCACCCGCCGCGCCTGAGTATTACAAGCTGCGGGTGCGTCATTCGAACCAGTTGGGTTTCAGCGGCGTAGCTATTTTCCGCACTACCCTTTCACCGGGAACAATCAGGCGTTGGGTTCAGGGGACAATAGGGTCGCTCGACCCCACTTTGCCGGTGGAGATGACCACGTTGCCCGAGCGAGTACGTCACCTGAACGACCGACCCCGCTTTCTTGCTTTAGCCGTCGGAATTTTTGCCGGAACCGGGCTTCTGCTGGCGGGAGTAGGGCTTTACGGCGTGATGTCGTTCCTGGTGGCGAACCGGACAAAAGAGATCGGCGTGCGGGCCGCTTTGGGCGCAACTCCCCGAGACATTCTGCTGCTCGTCCACAAGCAAGCGGGGATGTGGACAGCGTTAGGAATTGTTTTAGGTCTTGGATTTTCGGTTGCTTTTACGCGATTGATCCGGGGGCTTTTATTTGATGTTTCCCCTTACGATCCTTGGTCGCTCGCCTCGGCGGCATTATTATTGGCGCTTGTCGGAATCCTAGCAGCCTCGCGTCCCTCCCAGTTGGCAGCGAAAGTAGATCCTGCCGTTTCACTACGCGAGAATTAGACCGGCCTGGGAGGGCAGACTCACCACCCGACAAGTTTACAAACAGCTAAATTGTAATCATCTTCTGTCTTGATGCAATAGGAGTTGATTATGCGTGTGCTTACCGGCGGAGTATCCCATGTGGCGAGCGTGGTGGAGCGTAATTTATCTGACCGTGAGACGGGCCTTCGCAAGCAGCACCTGGAGGGCACATCGGACGCAGTGGCGTGCGCGCTCTCCTGCCGGAGTGCGAATACGGCGGAATGGCAGGCAGTGTTGCCGCGCCAAACGGTGGAGGAAAAATCCAAGGAACGCTATATCAGCCGTTTGCTGGGCAACGATTTGATCGTCCCGTGGACGGTGATGGGCGGATTCATTCCTGAGATTGCCGCGATAGCAGGAAGTAAGGGCAAAACCATTGTGCTGCCGATGGATCAAAGCAAAATCAGCGATGGCTTTGAGTGCTTGATGCTCTCGATACGCACCGGCGAGCGTGCGCTCGCGGTGGCCTGGAAGGTGAAAAAAACGAGCGGCAGCATCGGTTTCGACGTACAGGAGCCGTTGCTGAATGCCGTCCATGCCATGATTCCGAAAGACCTTCCGGTTCTGCCGGCGGGTGACCGATTTTATGGAACGGCCGCTCTGATTCGTTGGCGCCGGGAGCAGGGCTGGGGATACCGGCTGCGCCTGAAAGATCACCTCCTTCTACGCCATGAGGGCGGCGAAATTACCACAGGAGAAGCCGCCCAGGCAGGAATCACGAGGCTGCTGAATGCCGAACGGAACGAAAGCGGCGTCAAGACTCACATCGGCATTCTACACGAAAAAGGCCATCCGGAACCTTGGATCATTGTCATGTCCGAGCCGCCCTCCCAAGGACGCGTTCTCGATTACGGCATGAGATGGGGAATCGAACCCCTGTTCTCCGACTTTGAATCCCGTGGCTTCGGCCTCACCAAAACTCAACTCAAACACGCCCATCGTATAGAGCGCATGATCCTGGTCCTTACCCTCGCGCTCTTCTGGGCCGCCTCCACGGGCATGCAGCCCAGAACCATAAAGCACACCCCAAAAAAGAAGAAAGAAGCCTGATTTCCTTCTTCAAACGCGGAAGCCGTATCATCCTCGCCGCCGCCCTTACTCTCGCCCCCATCCCAACTCTTTGGCATTATGCAAAACTTGTCGGGTGGTGAGGAGGGCAGATGACAACCATTGCTGTCGTCCTGGGAAGCGGGATAGACTGAGGCTATGGATGCTGATGTGCGCGAGCGGTTTGAACGGATTGAGTCCAACATGCTTCAGTTCAGCGAGGGCATGAAGGAAATTACCGCCAGTATGAAGAAGCTTGAGGAAGCGCAGGGCCGGACCAATGACGTTCTTCACACGCTGTTAGATGCGCTCTTTACGCAACGGGGCAACGGGCACAGCAAGCAGCAATTGCCCGAGTAGCCCAAAGACACCGTTCCTACTCTGTTTCTGAGCTATTTCGATGCTTGTGCAAATTGCCGAATTAGACCGGCCTGGATCAGATGATGACCGGTGCATTCCCAACTCCTTCGCATGTGAGATAAGCGCAAGGACCCGACGATCTTTCCGGTCCCGCGCGATCAGGCCGCCAGCATCGAAAGTAACGCCGTTCACGCAGCCCTTCCTTTCCGCAAATTCTTTTTCCCTTCCTGACCGGTGAGAACGGAGTCGGCCCAGGACTGTTCCTTGGCCGTGAGCGGCCCGCCGGTTTGCTCCAGGGCATCCGCCAGCAGTTCCCTCCAACCTGCCGCATTATGAAGCGCAACACGTACGGCATGCTGCGCGAAGCCGGACATGCTGGCTGCTTCTCCGGCTGCGACGAGTGCGCGAACTTCTTCGAACTGATCGTCTTGAAGCGAGATAGTAATTTTGGTAGTTGCCATACCGATAACCACACCATGCAAAAACTGTACTTATCTTGCCCTGACGCACATAAGCACAACGCTTACAACTTACGTGAATTTATTTTGTAGTAATTGTCACTCCAGGCTAGCAAATAACGCGGCGCGCTCGACTCGCAAAGACATCAACCCTTCCGTTGTAAAGGGCGCTGTGAGCTTCTTTCAACAAATCGACTTGGTAAACGGATTCGGTAAGGACCGTAACTCATACGACTTACTTTACAAGTTTACTGGAATTCTTAGCTCGACCTTCTGGGTAGTTCAGCGCAGTTTCCGATTGTCTGACAATCCACTTACGGCGGAAACTATAAATCGTTTTTCGAGGAGTTGTGGGGGCCATTGTTTTACGGGAAGGCGTAAGACTCTTCAGCGAGAAGCAACTACTTTCTTCATTAAATGCTGAAACGGCGTTGAAGACCGATACCGGTCGAAGACGGGGTCCAGCACTGCTCCATCGATGGCCCACATGCCCTCTCTCACCGTCGCGTGCTCAAAAGTGCGAATGATGTTAGCCTCCTCATCCAGAACGGCATACAGCAGCGCTCGATGAACTATGTCTTTGTCCCGTTCCAGTGCCCTTTTTGCCTCCTGCCGGGCCGTGGCTTGGTCCCCTGCTGCCAGGGCCCTCATGGAAGAAGCGAAAGAATGATCCGGCTCCTCCTTCCAGAAGCGCTGCATCAGGGCTGAAATTTCCTTCACGCGTCCTGTGATGACCAGTGGTCGCAGCAGATTGTCCGCCAAGTGCTGCGAATTCGGATTCAAAGCCAGCGTCTCCTGCCCCACTCGGATCGCTGCCTCATACTCGTGCTGAAAGTAGAGTGTAACGGCCATTCCCATGCGCGCCTCGGTATTGAGCGGATCCAGATCAAAGGCTTTTTTCTGTTCCTGCTGCGCTTCTTCCAGCCGGTTTGTCGGCCAGAGAACCGACCAGGCATATGTGTCATGGGTTAAGGCATCCGACGGTTTGATCGCGAGGGCTTGGCGGAACAGGCGTTCCGCCCGACTCCAATCATGATGCAGAAACGCCGCGCCGGTTGCCGCCTGGGCCAGCGCATCCGCCGAGTTGGGATCGAGTTCCAACGCGTTCTGCTCATATTGCATTGCGGCTTGTAAACCTTCGGAGAGCGGAAGAGTACCTGTTATGGTCAGCATCGCTTGGACCCCACAGAGACTAGCCCAGGCATCTGCGTTCTTCGGATCGAGAGCGACCGCCTTTTCCAGCAACATCTTGGCCTTGCGGAGAGACTCGGCGCTCACTTCCTCATCCGCCATATAGTGACGCGCCAGCAGGTAATCTTTATAAGCTTCTTCATTCACGGGGGCGAGACGCCGCGCCGCTTTGCTTGTTCCGCCTCCGAGTTGTTGCGCCACCGCTTGGGCAATGGCATCCTGCACCTGGAAAAGATCCTTCGTCTGGAACTCGTAACTGTGCGACCAGATCTGGTATCCGGTCTCGGCATTGACCAGCCTCGTCATCACGCGCAGCTTGTCAGCTGAGGAACGGACGCTGCCTTCGAGCAGGGTTTGCACTCCGAGCCGCTGCCCAATCTCATGCACGTCAGCATGGCGACTCTTGAATTGAGCAGCCGAGGTGCGGGCCACCACTTTCAGATCAGGAAGGTAGGCCAGTGAGTTGAGAACTTCGTCTGCAATACCATCGGCCAAGTACTCCATTTGGCGATCCCCGGTCATATTCTGAAAAGGCAGCACGGCCACAGACCGGACCGGCTCCGAGCGTGTTCCGCTCCAACGAGCACGCACCAGGAAGAAACCAGCAGAACTGAAAGCCAAAGCGGTTAAAACCAGCGCTATCTTATGCAGATGGTAAGATTTTGTGGTTTTGGGAGTGATCGGCAGGTCGGTCGGAGGCTCGGTCCCGTGCGCTTCTTCGGCGGACCTGCCGAGTGATTCGACGGGACGTTCTCGAAATTGGGGAACATAGCCACCTTTGGGCAGTTCGATCACCAACTCGTTCTGCATGCCCTCGTTGGCGTAATAAGAAGCCAGCTTACTTCGCAGGCGGCGGGCTTCGCTACGCACGACCGGATCGGTCCGTGGATCGAAGTCCGGTTCACGGTCGAACACAGCCACGGCAATCGAGTACTCTTTGAGTTCGTCCGCTTTCCCGGCCAGAGTGGCCTCCACTGTAAACCGGAGAAAACGGCACATGCGGCCCGAGTCTTGAAACTCGCAGCTGTTCAGAATGCGAGCTAGTTCCTCTTCGACCGTCCTGCGATCAACTGTCGGCTGTGGCATGGGAAACGCTTCGGACCGGCTGATATCGCCGCCAACTGTCAGTTAAGTTTCACGATTATACCGTAGAAACACCGTAAAACCAGCAGATTGCACTGCCTTCATCTGGGGGGAGTCAGCCAAAATTCCGCTATGCCTTACGGATCGCGAAGTTCTGCCAGCAGTCCCGCTACCGAGAAACCCGCTCGCCGTTTCCACAAAGTTCGGCGTTGGCTCAAAAGGATCGGGTTGACGGTCATCCTGCTGGTAGTGGGAGCCATAGCGGCGCTCCTTGCTTACAAGAACGTAGTCGGCAGACAATGGCAAGCGGAGACGGCTCCGCAGGGACCCGATCGGATTGAGGAACTCTTCTCAGTTCGTATCCACAATACGAAGGAATGGATTCTCCTGCGCGGCTATAACCGTCACCGGCCTGTCATTTTATTTCTAAGCGGCGGTCCCGGCGAGCCCGGGCTCGGATCGGCACGCCCCTTCGGCGTCTGGACGGGATTAGAACGCGAGATGGTGGTAGCGACCTGGGATCAGCCAAACACAGGAAAGTCGGATGACTTGCCGCCGTCGCAACGCCGCATCTCGCGCCATGTCGATGATGCCTGTGAAGTCGCCAGCGTCGTCATGCAGCGCTTGGGAGCGGACCACATCTATATCGCAGGCGCGTCCTGGGGCAGTTTCCTGGGCATTCTGACGACGGCTCAATGCAGCAATCGAATTGCTGCCTTTTTCGGCATAGGGCAATTAGTCAATGCGGAACAGGCGGACGAAACGGGTCATTCCCTCATCCGCGAGCAGGCGATACACCGCCACGATACAAAAGCGACTAAGACGCTCGACAGCATCGGGACGCCACCCTGGACGCGCGAGCAGGTAATCCGACAACACAGTGTGGGCACTGCTTACGGCGGTATGTCGCAAAGGTATCATTTTCCACCTTATCCGCCTTTGAAACTGCTTCTCCCTCCGGAGTTCAGTTCCCTGGAAGTGATTCGGTCCTTCCCGAAGAGGAAGTCCATTGGCGAAGCCTTATGGCCGGAACTACATCGCATGGACTTAAATGCACTTGTCCCGGCGTTGCCGGTTCCGGGTTTCTTTCTCATTGGGCGGTTCGATACCGTGACACCGCCCGCAGTGACCCGTCTATATTTCGACCGGCTGTCGGCTCCCCAAAAGGAGTGGATCTGGTTCGATCACTCAGCCCATACGGTCGTACTCGATGAACCGGAAAAAGTAGGCGTGGTGATCACGAATCGTGTGCGGCAAATCGAAGAGCGGCATAGAGCGGGTTCCGCCTCACAGAAAAACAAGTGAGGCGAAGAAAAACCATTGGCGTTTCAGGTCGACGCGCTTGGCATTGCTGTAGTCCCGGAAAGCGGGATAGACTGAGGCTATGGATGCTGATGTGCGCGAGCGGTTTGAACGGATTGAGTCCAACATGCTTCAGTTCAGCGAGGGCATGAAGGATTTCAGGAATGAGTTCAGCCGGGAGATGAGGGATATTAACACAAGGCTGAACGACGTTATGGTTAATATGAAGGAGTTCGCCGTCGGTATGAAGAAGCTTGAGGAAGCGCAGGGCCGGACCAATGACGTTCTTCACACGCTGTTAGATGCGCTCTTTACGCAACGGGGCAACGGGCACAGCAAGCAGCAATTGCCCGAGTAGCCCAAAGACACCGTTCCTACTCTGTTTCTGAGCTATTTCGATGCTTGTGCAAATTGCCAGGCGTCGGACACGATGCGGTCCAGGTCGGCGCGTTTGGGTTTCCAGCCCAGTTTGGTTTGCAGCTTGGTGGAATCAGCTACGAGCGAGGCCGGGTCGCCTTCCCGGCGCGGTCCCATTTCGAACGGAACTTTTTGGCCGGTGACGCGCTCTACGGCAGCTAATACCTGTTTCACGGATTGCCCTTCTCCGGTTCCGACGTTAAATACTTCAGACGCGCCGCCTTTCAGCAGATGTTCCAGCGCGAAAATGTGCGCCTCCGCCAAGTCGCTAACGTGAATGTAATCGCGGATGCAGGTGCCGTCTTCGGTTGGGTAATCATCGCCGAAAAGCGTGACCGGTTTACCGGTTTGCACCGCGCGCAGGATCAGGGGAATCAGGTGCGTTTCCGGGTCGTGCCGCTCGCCCAGGCCCGCTTCCGGCTCGGCTCCGCAGGCATTGAAGTAGCGCAGACGAATGCTGCGGAACTCCTGGTATTTGTCCAGCCATTCCAGAATTTTTTCTACCATCACCTTGGACTCGCCATACGGATTTATGGGCGCAAACGGCTCGTCTTCCGTAATGGGAACGCGCTGCGGAGTGCCGTAAGCGGCGGCAGTCGAGGAGAACACGACCTTTTTGACGCCCGCCCCCAGCATCGCTTCAAACAAGGACATTGATCCGCAGACATTGTTCGAAAAGTACTTGTCCGGCACTTTCGTGGATTCGCCGACCGCGATATAAGCCGCAAAGTGAATCACCGCATCGACTTTCTCATCGCGGAGCAAAGCAGTCAGCTTTTCCGTATCCCGCAGGTTCATCACGCGCAGGATATCGTTCGGCACCGCCTCTTTATATCCGCGCTCCAGGTCGTCGACGACGATCACCCGATAGCCCTGCTTCTGTAAAAAATATCGCGTATGGGAGCCGATATAGCCCGCTCCGCCGGTAACAAGAATAGTAGCCAAGCACTTCCAAGTTTAACTGCTGAGATCCTAAAAGGAATGGCATTGTTAGAGCTTCGCGGCGTATCTAAGCTGTATGGAGAGGACCGCGCGCCGGTTGTCGCTCTCGATAACGTGTCGCTGGATGCCGAAGCCGGTGAGTTTGTGGCCCTGGTGGGCCGAAGCGGTTGCGGCAAATCCACCCTGCTCAATCTGTGCGGCGCGATGGATTTTCCGTCTTCCGGCGCGGTTCTGCTCGACGGCCGCAACACGAAGTTATTAAGCGACGCCGAACTGACGCGTCTGCGCCGCGAAAAGATCGGCTTTATTTTTCAATCCTTTCAACTGCTCCATACTTTAACCGTTGCGGAAAATGTGGAACTTCCGTTGCTGCTTGCGGGGAAGCGCGATGCGCGCCGGATTGCTCTCCAGCGCCTTCTCTGGGTCGAAATGGACCAGTATGCCCGTCGCTACCCTCATCAGCTTTCCGGCGGACAGCAGCAGCGCGTCGCCATTGCCCGCGCTTTGGTGGGCAGTCCCAGCCTATTGCTGGCTGACGAGCCGACCGGGAACCTTGACACCCTCACTGGCGAACTCGTTTTAAAACTGCTGACGCGCACTGCGCATGAACTGGGCGTAACGGTTATTATGGCCACGCACAGCGCGGAAAGCACTGCCGCAGCGGACCGCATGGTGAAGCTCCGCGACGGACGCATCGAAGCCATGGAAACTTTGCGCGAGATGTCGAAATTAGCATGATATTCTTCCTGCTATTTCAGCGGTTGATTCTTCGCCCGCTTTGGCGTGAGCCGATCCGCACGGCGCTGACGGCGCTCGCGATTGCTTTGGGCGTCGGTGTTGTGGTTGCCATCGACCTGGCGGGAGGAGCCGCTGCCGGTAGTTTTCATTCCTCGCTTGAATCTTTAACCGGCAAGTCTGATCTGGTCATTACGGGCACCGGCGGCGTTGATGAGCGATTATTGGGGGCGCTTGTCCAGCTTCCTTATCCCCTCGACTTTGCGCCGCGCATCGAAGATTTTGCTTCTCTTAACGGTCAGGGTGAAGCGCTTCCATTTATCGGCATCGATGTCATTGGACACGGAACCGGCACGGGAAACGAAGGAGAAAGACTGACTGGTTCCACCCAACTCTCCGGCAATGCCATTTGGGTGGGCCGCCGCTTGGGACTACATACGGGCGATTCGGTGCGGTTGTTAATCAACGATGCGCTTCGGAATTTTACCGTCGCTGGAGTGATTCAACCAACAGGCGAACTCGGTGAAGATAACGTGATCGTCGCCGACATTGGTCTCGCACAGGAGGTGACAGGCAAACGGGGAAAGCTCGATTCCATCGCTGTGGGCGTTCCGTCCGATAAGCCCCTCCCCTTTTGGCGGAAGATCATCGAACAGCATCTTCCCCCTTCCGTAACGGTTGAGCCGCAAGGCTCGCACACGGAAGAAAACCGCAAAATGCTTTCGGCGTTCCGGTGGAACTTGCACGTACTCAGCTACATTGCGCTGCTAGTCGGCGGCTTTCTGATCTACAACACGATTTCAATTTCTGTGGTCAGGCGACGGGGCGAGATCGGCATTATTCGGGCGCTTGGAGCCACCCGCGCCGCCGTTGCCGCAGGTTTTCTCGCGGAAGCACTCTTCTTCGCGGTTACGGGAACGCTGGCCGGACTGTTGCTGGGCCGCATCATGGCGATTGGGGCAGTCCGGCTGATTGGTAGCACCGTGCAATCTTTGTACGTCAGCAGCGTTCCCGCACCGGTTCATCTCACCGTTTCCGCAGCGCTCACGGGAATTATCCTGGGATTAGGCGTCTCGCTGTTTGCTGCGATTGCTCCTGCCTTTGAAGCCTCGTTGGTTTCCCCAGTGGAAGCCATGGCGCGTGGCCGGGAACAATATAACGCTGCTGTCCGCTCGCGCCGCACCGTTCCTTGGACTATGATTACTCTGCTCCTGGGGGCTGCGCTCACGCAATTGGGGCCTATCGGTGGGAAGCCGATTTTCGCCTATCTTTCCGTCCTGCTGCTAATTGCCGGAACTTGCCTTGTTATTCCCAATCTCGTTACGTTTTTTGCCTCGGTCGCGCATCGCATCGTTCAAGCCCTGTTCGGCGTGGAGGCGCTGCTGGCTTTGCGTGCGCTGCGTGCCTCGCTTGCCCGGACGTCCGTGCTGACTGCCGCTCTTGCCACGGCTGTTGCGATGACCGCCAGCGTCGGCATTATGGTCGGCAGTTTTCGCGAAACGGTTGCCCTTTGGATGGATAGTCAACTGAAAGCCGATTTCTATTTGCGACCCGCAGGCTCATCCAGCGCCGACCGTTACCCGACGATGAAAGCCGATATCGCTGATCGGATCGAGCGTCTCCAAGGCGTTGCTTCGGTGGATCGCTTTCGCGGCTATCCCATCACTTATGAAGGACTGCCCGCTACCCTGGCAAGCAGTGAAGCCAGCCACGTTGAGAACTCGGCCAGCACTCGCTTTCTTCCCGGCGGAGACCGCGACCGCATACTGGCGACTCTTCCCACCGGGGATTATGCCGTGGTGAGCGAACCTTTCGCCAATAAGCACAACGTTCATGCCGGAAGCGTTTTATCGCTCCCGCTCGGGGGCGCTGCGCGCAAATTTAAGGTGCTAGGGATTTATTACGATTACTCGGCGGAACGCGGCTATGTGATTCTTGACCGGCGCATTTTGTTGAAGTACTTGCCTGACCCTTCCGTGTCCAACATGGCGGTTTACTTGAAGCCCGGCGCTGACCCGGAAAACGTCCGCCGCGAAATCGACCGAGTGATTAGCGGACGCGCTGTTCTGGTGTTCTCCAACAGCAGCCTGCGCCGTACTGCCATTCAGATCTTTGACCGGACGTTCCGCATTACCTACGCGTTGGAAGCTGTTGCCGTGTTTGTCGCCGTGATGGGCATCGCCGGAGCATTGCTTGCCATGGTGATTGATCGCCGCCGCGAGTTCGCGCTGCTGCGTTTTCTTGGAGCAGGGCAAGGGCAAATCCGCAAAATTATTCTTTGCGAGGCGGGACTGCTCGGCTTGCTTTCCAATACCGTCGGCATCGTTCTGGGAACGGCGCTTTCGCTGATTTTGATCTTTGTAATTAACAAACAATCGTTCGGCTGGACCATTCAGTTTCATTGGCCCCTGGCGCTTCTGCTGATTGCCCTAACCGGGATCTACATCGCCACAATACTGGCAGGACTCTACCCGGCCCGCACAGCAACACAACTGAATCCGATTGAGGTGATTCATGAAGGTTAAAGCAGTCACCGTATTTTTACTCGGCGTCGCCCTTCTGGCCGCTCCGCAGTGGCAGCCCGCGCTGCGTGGTTATCATTACCAGTTCCCCCGCGACCACTTCAACCATCCTGAATATCAGACAGAATGGTGGTATTACACGGGTAACTTGCGTGCCTCGGACGGCCACCGCTTCGGCTTTGAGTTAACGTTCTTCCGGCAAGCTGCTGCGGATCGGGCTTTGACCGTTTCCCCGGTCTGGCGCGCCGATGAGATTTACTTGGCTCACCTTGCTCTAAGCGATATTGACGGCCATGAGTTTTACCATACGCAGCGGATGAATCGTAGCGGTCCGGGTTTGGCGGGAGCGGGCTTCGGGGACAGCCGTTACTGGAACGGCAACTGGCAAGTGCGCTGGTTGGATGTTATGAGCGGCCATCAAGCAATTGAAGCCGTTTGCGACCGCTTCCGCCTGCAACTCGATCTGAGTCCCGAAAAGCCTCCCGTGACGCATGGACGCGACAGCGTCAGCCAAAAAGGCCCATTACCCGGTGAAGCATCGCACTACGTGTCGTTCACCCGTCTGCGCGCCAAAGGCGACCTGCATTGGAAAGGTAAGGCGTACGCTGTAACGGGTCTTGCCTGGATGGATCATGAGTTCTTTACTGAGCCTGCCGACAACACCCTGGTCGGCTGGGACTGGTTTGCCATCCAACTGAACAACAATGAAGAGTTAATGCTGTATCGGATTCGCCGCAAGTCCAGGGAAAAAGATAGCTTTTCATCCGGTACGTTCGTTGATACGAAGGGGCAGGGCCATTTTCTGAGCGCGTCCGATTTCTCGATTACTCCAGGGGAGCCGTGGCGCAGCCCGGATTCGGGTTATGGCTATCCGGTAGGTTGGCGCATCGCTATTCCCTGCCTCGGGCTTGAACTTTCGCAGCAAACGGAACTGAACAATCAGGAGCTGTTCAACAAAGATGCCGTGTCGCCGAGCTATTGGGAAGGCGCAGTCACATATAACGGTCAGATACACGGGCAACCCGCTACGGGCGTCGGCTACCTCGAAATGACTGGCTACGGCGGGGCGGTGCAGTTAGGTGGAAAATAACAAATACAATTCGTAATCAGGAGATAACGCGCCGTGCTGTTTTCAAGGGTAGTGTTCCTGGCCTGTTGCTTGATTACACCGGTTCTCGGGCAGTCGCAAGTGAGTGGGTTACTGGAACAGGTTGGTTATGCCTGCCGCAAATTGTATCTTCACGGGTATGTAGCGGATATCAACCGGCACCGGACTGTGCAGCAGCATTTTCACATGGGAGGGTGGTCTGGGCAGCCGGGTGGTGATCGTTTTGGGTTGCCGATTCCACTGCCGCCAGTTCGCCACGATGGAGAAGTTGATCGCATTACGCTCGCCCGCTCAGGTCAGTGCTTTTTATATGGGCGGCACACTACGTTTGGCAAAATTTGGGAGTGGAGGACCGACGGATATAAAACTTGGTGTTATCGTCGGGATCTCCATCTTTACACCGAAGCACAAGCCGATTCGTGGCCGACCCAGCTTGGTCCCGGTCCGGGCCTCCCCGGAGACGAATGGAAATACTTCACGAAATTTCTGGCAATCGCAGATATGAGTGAGCGCGCACACATTATCCGGGATGATGTCCCGCCGGACAAGTCCTGCCTTGGCCCCTCGGTAATTGTTGAATTAGATTTGAGTGAAGGGCGTGAACCGGCGAGAGAGGATCTGCATATCTTAACCCACTCTCACCTGCCATGTCGTACTGTGATATACCGCCTCAGGCGCTCTGCACAAAGCGGTGTCATGATGGACTCGACAGAAACAATCACATGGCGATTTCGGAACGAGCCACCCCATCCGAGTTTATTCGTTTTTACGCCTCCTAAAAAATCCAAACGAGTGAAGCAGTTTCCCTCTGCTTTCTAGCGGCAGCAAATAGCTACTCCGGCGGCTTCGGAAGCGGGGATTCGGTGGAGTTAGGACGCGGCGGAACACCTACGCCGGTATCTGGAGGAGGAACTTTTTGCATGTTGACCACTTCATCCGGGAGGAATGGGCGCGAAAGCGGGTGCGTGTGCATCTCGTGGCAGGTGAAGCAGCGCACCTCGGGATGATCTTTGAAATTTTCGGTGTTGATGGCTGTAGTCATTGCAATCATCTGACGGGCGGTTTTTTTCTCTTGTTTTTCGTCTGAATCAAAATGGCCCCGCACATGGCAGAACTCACAGTCCTTGCCTAAAGCCCATGCGAAGTACCGCATCTGATCGACAAATTGCGAGGCAGGCAGAGTTTTCAAAGAAGTCTTCACGTTCTTAAAGTGAGCTTCAGCCACTTCCTCCGGTTCGCGGAGAGGCTCACCAGCGGAGTCGGGCTGTTTAAGAAGAACAATCGTGCTGTGCTGCTCCGGTCCTGGACCCATGCCGGTTTGTGTGACCTGAATGGTGAGTGTTTGATTGTCGGGAGAGAGTTCGTAGGTTCTTTCCATCACTGCCGGACGCCCTGGAGTTTCAGCACGGAGATGGAGAGTATTGCCCTGCCAGGAAGCCGTAATACGGGTGGGAACGCCCTGATAGGGACGGAAAGCCAGCTTGCCGGATGGCAGATACGCAAGAAGGGAACGCGATTCGCCACGCTGCGTTTTGGCGCCGGTCAGTTCGTCAACTTCGGTACCCGTCTCGCCAGTTTTACGGTCAATCACAACCGTTTTCTGCTCAATCAGAACGAGGTAATCGAAAATGGGCGGACCTGCAATCTTGCTTTTTTGCAGATCAGCTTTCCAAACGCCTGTGATATTCGGTAATTGCGACTGGCTATGCAGGAAGGAAAGAGAAAAGAAAACCGCTACAGTTAAGATCAGTAGTTTAGGCATGCAATTCGGCTGAGTATACCACCAATGTACACTCCAGCAAAAATGCTACACGGAAGCGGAACCGGCCTGTTGCGTTCACCGATTCCGCATCCAACAAAGACTATTAAAAACGCTTTTCTTATGCTTTTTGAGCTACGGAAATTACGTGCTTATCGAGCATCTTCTGGAACTCCGGCTTCCCGATAGCTCCTACTTTCTGCT
>CAXTWT010000012.1:15516-33426 GCA_964247955.1 uncultured Bryobacteraceae bacterium | reverse complement strand
TTCCCTTCATCGACAAACCGGGCGTCACCGCCACCGACTCGGACGAGCAGTAAAAACAAAGTTTAGCTGCGATCAGGATAGATGCCGACAATGCAAATAATATAGTTCATGGCGATAAAAGGCGGCCGGTTTTCATGAGGCTGGCTGCTGCCGGAGGCTTGTGTGCTTCCCGCTCCCATTTGCGCGTTCGCCGTTGATGCATAACTACTCTGAACGCCGAAGTAGGCGTTAAGAGGACTTTGCAGGTCTGCCAAAGAATCACTGCAGCGGGGAGCAAATCCGTGAGCGTGAGACGGCATCTGCGATTCCAGCAAAGTCACACTCTCCACGCCGCCCGTTTGTCCTAAACAATAAGCGCTAAGCCCTGGACCATTTCCAACTCCAGCGTGAAACGGTGCCCTGCCGCGTAAATCCGGTAATCGGAATGTGCTTCTGCCGTCGCCGCCGTAGGTGGCGCCGATAACTGTGTATAGTGCTTGATAATGAAACATCTGTAGCTCCTGGCCATCGCAGAAAGCCCACCCGTATGGCGCAAATTTGCCTGCGAACAGCATAATTTGTCCTAAATAACCTTCCATGTTTTTCCTCTTTCTTGCATTACTGGCATGTCACCAAAGCCTTTATCCTGGCTTGGATGGCAGTGCTTCCAGAATTGAGTTGGAATTGGTAGCTAAGCAGATCCAGGGGTGAGATGGCAACGGACAATCCCGTGGAGGAACAGGTCTCAGGAGCCGATGCGCCGGCCAGGGTGCAAGACGCAACGTTGTTTCCATTCTTCCGGAACGAGACCGTGACAGGAGCTGCTTCATCGGAATGGACGTTCAAGGAAGTAGCCGTGCAGGATGCCCCTGCCAGCATTTGAACGCCTCCCGTGCCTGTTTCACTGGTGGCAAGGTTAACGTAGTATCCAAAAGGGGGTATCCAACCGGTGGTGGAAGCGGCGTAAAACTCACCTGATGCTGAGAAGATGGTAGTTCCCGACGATCCGCCTGAAGCGCCTTGTTGGGCTAATAAGCCCCAGTTGCCGGGACTCGTGTCCGGTTGTTGATTGGCGCCGGCTGTAAGGGCAACATAACTGGAACCGGAATAAAAAACGGCATCGTTTATTAAATAGGAGGTGCTGCTGGACCAAGCGCCTCTATAAACTAAGCCGGCAGCACCGGTTGCGCCGACAGCACCGGTAGGCCCGACAGGTCCGGCAGCACCAGTTGCGCCGGCAGCACCAGTTGCGCCGACAGCACCGGTAGGCCCGACAGGTCCGGCAGCACCAGTTGCGCCGGCAGCACCAGTTGCGCCGACAGCACCGGTAGGGCCGATGGGACCGGCTGGGCCAATAGCGCCTGTAGCTCCGGCAGTACCCTGCTGTGCGAGCAGTCCCCAGTCGCTTGTGCTCATATCAGGTTGTTTGCTGGTGTTTGTCCGCAGGGCAATATAACTGGAGCCGCCGTAAAAAACAGTGTTCCCCGCCGCGTACGTAGCGCTGCTGGACCAAGTGCCTTGATAAACCAAGCCTGCGGGACCTTGTGGACCTGTTGCTCCAGTTGGACCTGCTGGACCCATCAAGCCAGTTAAACCCGCTGGCCCCATCGGACCGGCAGGGCCTGATGAACCCGTAAGACCTTGCGGACCGACAGGACCTTGCGGACCCGCTGGCCCCATCGGACCGGTGGTACCTTGCGGACCCGCAGGGCCGGTCGCGCCGGTTGTGGCTGCTGGAATGAAGTAGCCGTCGATGTCGAGAATAAGATCGGTTTCATCCGTGGTGAACACCGTAACTTCTCCATTTGTTCCTGCGGACACAATAATAGAGTTGGCCACCGTTTCTCCATTAGCGGCATTGAGTGTTGAGGTTTCCGGTCGTTCCTGTCCGGTCGCATAAACACTGATATACCGCAGGGACTCCTTGGGCATGACAGTCACATTCAACGAATACGCCAGCGCCGTGCTGGGTATATGACAGGAGCTGCTGAGAATGGGAAAGCTTCGAGGTCCCGGCAACAAATCAGGGCTGCCCAGAGGACCATTAACCAACCGCGTATCGACGGCGCGGCATGGCGCCTTAGCCACAAAGGTCATAGCAGTTTCGGCATGGATAGGGAAACAGCATGCGCCTAACAGGCCAGCCATTCCCAGTGCGGCATTCAAACCGTACGTCTCAAGTTTTAGCTGCAAACAATAATCCTCAAAAATCTTCAAAGTGAAAGGTTATGGGTTGGTCAAGGCCCGATTCGTAAGCGGATCAGCGTCTACTCGGAACCTTTGCCGGATATTTCGTATCTCGCGGATGCCGGTCGCGTGCTCGGCTACGGGGCGGAACTCCACAGGACTGAATTGTCCTTTTTATAAATCACAAGCTTGCCGCTATCTTCCACCCGTAAAGCAGAATACTGAAAATCCTCGCCGACGCCATACTGATTTGTGGCCCAAGTTACCTGGTTTGCCGGTCCGTACAGCACAAAATTTCCATCATCTTGCATGCGCGCGCTGCCTGCGGGTTTAGTGTCCGGAGTGGAAGCCCAGACACATCTATCACCTTTTGGCCTATCGCGTTCAAAGAGAACAAGTCTTCCGTCTGCGTCATAAACCAAATCATAATTTCCATTGGGAGAGTTAAGGCATTGGCCTGGCAAAAGCGACTGCCCGGAAAAAAGCGAGTTGGCTAAAGCTATGCGGTAATAGCCGTCTCCACGAGATTCTTCCTGCAACGTCCCGTACTTCGCCCGTACAATCTCGGTTTTGCCGACAATCCACGAGAAATCGCTATTTGTGTTGAATAAGGATTGCCAGGTAAGGCTTTCATTCGCAATGAACAGGGACATGTCCGAAGCGTCAAACGCTGAAGCCACGCCGCTCGGCGTAACGTACCGCAATGGATTCCAAACATTCGTATCAAACACCCGAACTGCGGTGGCTGGCGGGACCTTAATGGCTTTCTCATGGAGAAAGGATTTCGCTTCAGCCAGAGCCTTCAGCGCGTCCTTGCGTACCGCATCGTTGACAACGCGGCTCCAGTTGACGGTATTGCTGTAAATACCGCCAGCGGTTATCGACGTTCTTGCAACCGAAACCAATGCTCTAAGGCCAGCCACGGACCTGATGGAGTTGATTAAGCCGCCCGCTGTGGCCGTCGCGCCAAATCCAGCGGTGCATATCGATATAACAGCCGTAGAGGCAGCTTGGAATCCGATATCAGCCCAAATAAAATCCACATTGGGGGAAGGCAAAACGTAGATGAGTTCAGCCGTGTTGTTGCGAATGTGTATCTGGTGATCGGTGGACATTATCTATCCCTCATCACCCTAGTAGGTTGTCAGTGGTTTTTTCTCAGCCGTTTAAAACGTGTGTTCCACCGATACTCTGTTCCTGAAAGGCGCGCCTAAATCCGGCGCCTGTAATTAGCTCATGAAGCCGCAGTGAAACCACCGCCTGCGCCAAACCTCGCTTGCTCCGCTGGAGGCAGATAGCCGTTATGCGGCTTCAGCACACGACGCGCTTGCGCCGCGTCTCGACCGGGCGGCGCGCCGAAAAGTCGGCGGTACTCGCGGCTGAACTGCGAAGCGCTTTCATAGCCCACGTCGAAACTGACGTGGGCGGCGTCCACATCTTGGGAAAGAAGGAGGCGGCGCGCCTCCTGCAAGCGGATGCGCTTATGGAACTGGAGCGGGCTCATGGCCGTTACGGCGCGAAAGTGCCGGTGAAGGGATGTGGCGCTCATTCCTGCAGCGCGGGCAAGTTCATCCACGCGGATCTGCTGGGCGTAGCGTTGGCGAATGACATGGATAGCGCGGCTGACCTGGGACAACTGGCTGCTCGGCAGGGCAAGCTGCCGAAGCATCGCGCCGCGCGGACCGCAAAGCAAACGGTACAGGATTTCCCGTTCGATGAGCGGGGCCAGCACGGGAATGTCCCCAGGCTGGTCCAACAATCGGAGCAGGCGCACGAGCGGATCAAGCAAATCATGCTCCAGCGGATTGACCGCCATTGCCTTCGAAGCCGTGCGCTCACTACTGGCGGGCGGCATCTCCAGCAACAGCGCGGCAAGCGTGGCGGGATCAAGGGCGAGGGTCACCCCCAGACAAGGCGCTTCGATCACCTGTCCGCTGACCGGTAAATCGACCGAAGCGACCAGATAGGAGTTCGGGTCATAGCGAAACTCCTCGTGACCGAGGAAGATTCGTTTGCGGCCTTGTGCGACCACGCACAGCAGCGGGTAATACATGGCCGCTGACAATTCAGTGGTAACGCTCGAACGGGATAAGATCAGCCGAGGAACAGGGGTCGGCGTTATGTCACCGTGGCAATGTCGAGTGATGAGGGCGCATAATTCGCTCATGTTCCTTTCCCATTATCCTGTTTTCCAGCCACAAGCCAAACGACGTGGTCGGTTTAGGCAATAAGTTGGCAGCAATGGTCTACCCATCCGGCGTGAGGTCGATTTAGATTAGTGGCATGAGCAATGTATCTATGAATTACCAGCTCCTGGGACACAGCGGTCTGCGTGTGTCCGACCTTTGCCTGGGCGCTATGACCTTCGGCGAAGACTGGGGCTGGGGCGCAGGGAAGGACGAAGCCCGCAAGATCTACGACGCCTACCGTGAGGCGGGCGGCAATTTCATCGACACGGCTAATATCTACACGGGCGGCACGAGCGAACGGTTGGTCGGCGAGTTCATCGCCGGGCATCGGGAGGAAGTGGTTTTAGCTACCAAATACACCAACGCCATTGTCGGATTTAGCGGAAAACCCGGTGCCGACGCCAATGCGGGCGGCAACCAGCGCAAGAACATGGTCCAAGCCGTCGAGGCCAGCCTGAAGCGCCTAGGCACGGACTACATCGACCTTTACTGGCTGCACATCTGGGATGGGATTACCCCTGCCGAGGAAGTCATGCGCGCCTTCGATGATCTGGTGTGCGCGGGTAAAGTACTCTACATCGGCATCTCCGACGCCCCGGCCTGGGTAGTAGCTAAATCTAACACCTTGGCGGAACTACGCGGCTGGACGCGCTACGTGGGCTTGCAGATCGAATACAGCCTTTTGGAGCGTACGGTCGAGCGCGAGCTGCTTCCCATGGCTAAAGACCAGGGGATGACGGTACTGGCGTGGTCGCCGCTGCGCAACGGATTGCTTACCGGTAAATATCTGCCGGAGAATACAAAACAATCCGAAGCGGAAGGCGCGCGGATGCACACCGAGATGATGAAAGGGTTCGGCTCCGTGGAGGAGAGCGTCCATGCAACCGTCCGGGAGGTCGTCGCGGTCGCTGAGGAACTGGGCGTTTCGGCGGCGCAGGTTGCCTTGGCGTGGCTGCGCTACCGTCCGGTCCGGGTCATTCCCATTATCGGCGCGCGCAAACTTTCCCAATTCGAGGATAACCTACGCAGCCTGGACGTGACGCTTTCGGCGGAACAGCTTAGTCGTCTCGATAAGGCCAGCGCCGTTACTATGGGCTTTCCGCAAGGCTTCCTGTCGCTGGAACCAGTCCGCGCCATTGTATACGGCGGCATGCGGGACCGGATCAAAGCCTGAACTTAAGAATATTAGACAAGGTTGGCTTGATACAAGGCGATCAGCTTGCCCCAGGCACGCTCGGCGTCAGGCTGGTTGTAAATCGGCGTGCCGTTCTGCATCGGCATATCCGGCACGCACCAACCATGAAGGGTACCCGCATATACTTCAATTTCGGCGGGAACCTGGGCAGCGGCGAACGCTTCCTTCAGCTTGTCCTTCGCTTCCGGCTGACGCGCGTCATCGTTTGAGGCCACGCCGAAATACATACCGGCTTTAATCTTCGGCGCGAGCAGATGCGGGCTGTCCGGTTTATCTGTCACGAGGCCGCCGCCGTGAAACGAGGCTCCTGCGCCGACACGTCCCGGTACTGCCGCAGCGGTCTTCATCACGAGCGGTCCGCCCATGCAGTACCCTTGGGTTCCGATCTTCTTGGCCTTGTTCACTTCCTTTTGCGCGTCGAGAAAGGCAATGTAAGACACGGCGTCCTTTTCTGCATTGCCGGGCGCAGTCACCGACGCCATGAGCGGTCGGAGCTTCGCCATATCAGCCGGGTCTTGAAAGTTGAAATGAGAGGCATCCGAGAAAGGAGCTTTCGACACACGATAAAAGGGATTGGGAACCAGGACGGAATATCCTTGCGCGGCCAAACGTTTCGCCATGTCCCGCATGGACGGTCGCAGCCCAAAAGCGTCGGGCCAAAGCAGCACGCCCGGATGGGAGCCGGTCTTTGGATGAATGAAAGCAGCATCGCAGGTCCCGTCCGAAGTTTTAATCTCGATATCGGTTTCGGCGATGGCGAGATCTGCGGTCATAGCCGCTCCGCCCGTAGCGGTCAAACCGGCAGCCACGGAGAAAGCGACAAAACTGCGTCGCCCTATCTCATCGGTTCCCGCCGGATTCTTCCCTTGTTGCTGTTTGAAATCTTCCGTCATAACTGTTCCTGGGAGAAGTGTACCCCTATTTGCCGGACCGTTGCCGTTGAAGTTCAAGCAAATCCGCATACTGCTGCTGCAAGCGTGCGTTGTCCGGATACGCAGCGGCCACTTGCCCGAACTGTTGGACCGCTTCTGCCATCTGTCCCATTTTCACCAGCGCCAGCGCCAGATTATAACGGGCGTTGATGTACTCGGGCTGCGCCTGCAACGCGAGCCGGAACTGCGCCACTGCTGCCGTCAACTGCCCGGTATTTTGCAGTGCCGCGCCGAGCATGTCGTGAGCTTCCGGCCGTCCCTGATCTAAACTGACAGCCGCTCGAAGCTCCGGTATCGCTTCTTGCGCCTGGAGCCGCGAAAGAAGCAAAGCCCCCAGATTGAGGTGCGCTTCAAAATCATCGGAATTCTTCGCCAAAAGATGCCGCATCAGCGCTTCCTGTATCGCGCGCCGGCCATCTCGATGCCCATGCGGCAGCACTTGCAGCCAAAGATGGCTCATCTCGTCCGTAGCCTGATTGCCGGCCCGAACCAGCCTTGGAGGATGGTGAGGGTTGCGCGGGTTGGCGGCGGAATTGTCGTAATGGAACCGCATGGAGAGGACCGTGCCTTTGGGCAGAAAGACCGGCGTGCGATAGCGATACACCGCTTGCCAATTCAAATCCCAGTGCGGAATGCGGATCAGCAATTGCCGCCTCCCATCCGGGGTGGTAGCGAATGCTTCCAACTGCGTCCCCAGATAATGCGCATGCGGGTAAATCGCCAGCACGTCAACATCTTCGGGCAGCGTAAAACTGTCGTTAACAACGAAGTCACGCGTACCGGCAGGAATTTTTAGCTTATCGTCAGCCTCCAACTGAACGAGCAGCGGAAACTTGGTGGGAGCCTGATCGGTGAAGTAAAGAGCAATGCTCGGAAGGACCTGTTCCGGCTTGCCGGAAGGCTGCAAATGCGTGTTCAGAACCAAAACATTGCCCGGATCGAGACGCCACGAAAACCCGTCCGGCTCAGAGCGGGGAAGTGATCCCGGCTTCCAAAACAGAAAGTGGCTTTCGGGATCGAGCGGATTACGGCTCAGGGCAAGATCCATGCCGGGAAAGCCTCCGTCCATGTTTGAATCGAGCCGCTGGGTCGATCCGGCCCGATCCACCAGCAGATTGGCATGGTGAACCAGACGATTGTTGCCCGGACGAATCTCAATCGCACGCACATAGCGCCGCTCCTGCAAAGGAGGGTGAAAAACAAAATTCCAGAAAACATCAGAGCCCGAAGCTGGAAGCGCCAACGGTTTCGCTGCCTGGAGCACCAGGTCAGGCGTGCCAAGTTGCCAGTCGTTCGAGTAAACCGGCGGTGAAGGCGTGTCAGCATCTGACCCTTCCGGCGCGCCTGACTTCACCCAATCGGAGATGGTGCGAATCTGCCCGTCGCTTAACCGGCGTTCGTCTTGAAACCTACCGTCGCTGTTCTGCGGCGGCCAAGGCGGCATATAACGGCTTTGGGTCACAGCCGCCATCTGGCGAACGTGCCGTTTGGCATCGGAGTACGTGAGCAAAGAAAACGGGCCTGCTCCTCCCGGATGGTGGCACGGCACGCAGTTTTGGTAAAGGATGGGCGCAACATCACGCGCAAACGTCGGCGGAGCGTCCGGTTCAGAACAGAAGCATCGGACGGCCCAAAAAGCCAGAAGCAGAGGCGGACCGACTTTCACTGGATATCTGCCAGGGAGCAGCCAATTGCGCGTGTTTCGGCGGGCAGTACCGGCTCGCCGTGGAGAGTGCGGGCAATCGCTTCTTCTAAATCATGCGTCTGCGGCCCGCCCGGTCGCGACCTGCCGAGGGAAACGTAAAGATCATCAATGCGGCCATGGTAGGTCAGCTTGCCTGCCCCGTCAAAAACAGCCGCTTCCGGAGCAACCGTGGCATGCGCCAAAGCGACCAACCGATGCCGTGGGTCAAAAAGCGCCGTGCCGGGAAACTGATACTGCTCCATGTGCTTCTCCACCGATGACGCCTTCTCTGTTGGGTCAGGGTACACCAGCCAGAAATCGACCGGCGCTCCCTTGTACTTAGCGGCAATCCGGTGAAGTTCGGGTGCGTAGCGGTTTGTAATGGGGCAATCCGTGCGAACGAATAGGAACACGCGAACGCGGGCAGTCGACGAAAAAGGATCGATCAATTGGTCATGAATGTCATGAAACTTTTGACCGTTTGAAGAGCCGAAAGCGAAAGCGGCAACCGTCACCACTATCCAAAAGAACCGGAGCATGAACCGCTTAGAAAATGAAGTTAATTCCGCCGCGAATGGCGCGCGGCGATTGCACCATCAGCAAACGGTGTCCACCGGTGTCGAACGGAAGATACCCTTGCGCTAACAAATTGCGAAGATCCGCCGTGATTTCCAATCGTCCGGGAAGGCCGAAAAAAGTGGGTACCGGCTGACGCACATAAACGTTCAGGCCGGGAGTCAGATAAGTGTCCTGCGTGGCGAAGACATGGCGAGGAACCAGTGTGCCGCTATCCACCCAGCCGTAATCGGCCGTAATCTGCGTTCCCAAGCTGGGAAGAACTGTTTTCAAATTCACTGCCGCCACATTCCGGTTTCGCTCTGTCAGGAAACTCGTGTCTCCGGCTTGGGAAAGCAGACTGGCCGCATCGGTTGTAAAACCGCCCATGCGGCCGTACACAAGGACCGCGTGGGTATGATCGCCCCACTTCTGATGAACGGAAGCGATATAGCCCGTTCTCCGATAACCGCCGATATTGTAGGTCGAAGTTGTGGAAAGATTATCGGACAAAAGATCTTGCGAGTTCAGCGCCGCCGTATCTCCCGCTACATTAATGCGCCCGTTCGTCACATCCTCATAGAACGCGCTCAAGGCGTACGTGCGGCTGCCGGAAATTTTGTTGTAGCCAATTTCCAGGTTTTGCGTCCGCTGCAACTGGAGCTGTCCGTTGCGGTTGGAGAGTTGCGGCAGTCTGGCCAGAGTGTTGACAGCCGTGGCAAGATTGTCGTCCGCCGTATCCAGATCGGCCAGCGCCGTACGTGCGTGCTTTGTTAACTCATCGGGACGTCCGCCGTCGCTGTAAGCCGCAATCCACTGTCCGGCCTTCCCAGTATCGACGGTCAAGCGGGCAAAGGGACTAACCCGGCTTTTGTGTTGCAGATATTCAACTGATTCGCCGGTCGCGCCATATTCCAAGTGAATTCCATCAATGGGATCTGCCGTTTGATAAACACTGAGAGACATCGCCCGCAAAGTGGAGTTCGTGAGCGCCAAGTTGCCCGAAGGGTTCTGCGCCAAAGCGGGCAAGCCGACGCCGCCCACCTGAGCCATGCTTAAAATCACTTCCGGGGTGCGGGCCAAAAAGCCGTCATCATTTCTGCTGTACACCACGCCGAACGCCACAGCGGGCGGACCGAAAGCCGCGTTCTCACCCAGACTGCCGCTCACCTGAAGCTGGTTCTTGCCGAGGAAGTTGGTAGAAAGCGCAAAGCTCGTACCCACATCGCCGGAAGAAGAATCGGCATCGGCCAATCCGCCGTCACCGCCGGAAATCGACAACAGGGCATGAGTTTCGGAAAAAACATGCGGGCGAAGCGCGCCGCTTTCGGACTGGTCCGCTGCATCACTTGGCAGATACCGGTTAATGGGCCGCGTCGCTGCCGACGAACGTAAAACCCACTTCCAATCCTCGGTCATAGCGGCGGTCGGTAGGACGTAGCTGACCTCGACCTTGCTGAACAGCGTCGCTAAATGAATTTGAAGAACACTGTCCAGGCCCGCTTGTATCGCAATTTTGTCGCGTGATACAGGAAGAAAGCTGGGCAGGGAAGCATGAACCGAATAAAGATCAACCGGTACCGATACAAAGGCAAACCGGCCTTGGGAATCACTAGCTGTTTTGGCCACCAATTGCTGATATTTATTAAAAAGCTGAACCGCAACACCCATCTGCGGAGCGCCAGTAGAATCAGCCACCGAACCCAGCAGATTGCCTGTCACCGGCAGTGATAGATCCGCGCTAAGTCCCCGGCCTGCCATAACCAGCAGGACCGAGGCCAAGGTAATTCCGTTCAGACTTTTGTTCGCGAAACCCGCTCTCAACATGCCCTTTCGCGCTCTCGATGAAAAAATCGAGCTTCTACGATGTTACCGTAAATTGCGCTGAAGGAGTCAGACTCTGGTTTTTCAGTTTGTCTAGTACCTTCAGCTTCAAGGTATACTTGCCCGGCGCTAACGCCTTTAAAGGCAGCTTTTTCTCCACCGTAACCAGGAAAGGAGAAGCGTTCGGGATAGTACTCAGGTCTTCCGTCAGGCTCAGCACGGTTTTATTGCTGGCATCCACGACATCGTACGTGACCGTGCCTTCCGGCTTTTTAGTCTTCTCGTCCATGCCGAAGTTATAAAACTCGGTGTAGATGCCCATCGTCTCTCCCTGCTTAAAGTTATCGCCCACGCGCGGACGAACCTTAGAGCTGCGGATCACAAACGGGCCGCCGCCGATGCTTTTGGTCGGTACCCGCTCCAACTGGTCAGCCAGAATCACGCTGCTTGAGCCGAGCTGCTCTTCGTCGTAATGGGGAACGTTGATCGCCATCTCAAAGCTGTTCATGGTGTTGCCCACCACGTCTTTCGCCACAATATTCAGGCGATAGGTGCCGGGAGCCAGCGGAATTGTTTTCGAGTAAATTTGCGAACCGCTCATCGCCTGTTGCAACATTTCAGAAGGTATCTCCGAACTCACCGTGTCCTCAAACCAATTCACCGGACGCCGGGTGAGGGAAGTGATGCGGCCATATAGATTGATGGTCGCTTTGGATACTTTGTCCTTGGTGGAATAATTCAGGTCGTTGTTCTTAAACAGCAGCGTCAGATTCGTCAGAACCGTGGAATCCGTGACACGAATATAATCGGCCCGTACCTGCATGGGCAGCGTGTTGTAACGGATGGAGGAACTGACGACCGCTTCTAAATCCTTGAACTTGATGGCGGGTGCTTTTTGCAGCTTGGCAAACTGCTCCAAGCGCGTAAACTCGTTCATGCTTTCCGGCAAGGGCTGAGTGCCGGTTCCCAGGTGCGTGCCGTCGGAGCGGGTAAAGCGTTGCGTTTTGTCCGCCATTCCCATTGATTCCGACAAAGTCAGGCCCGCGCCCGGCACATACAGCAGAGCATCCTTTTCCGACGGGTCCATGGTCATGTGGTACTCGCCGCTCATAGTGGTGTCCACAAATTCGATGTTGACGTTGGTGCCGATGCCGTCGATGTAGCGATAGCGCCAGTCCTCGAACGGATACGTGGAGGTTTCGCCGCCGCCTTCCTCGTAAGGCCGCTGATAGCTGCCGCCGGACGGATGCGAGTCGATCTCATCCGGCGGACCGTACTTAATGTAGATCATGCCGCGATCCGTTTTCCAGCCGGGAATGCCGGAAGCGTAATGGTCGTTGGAGTACGCTATACGGCGGTAGTGCTCTTCCTTGTACTCGTTTTCTTCCGTATCGGGCGTAGGATCGCGGCGCATCCAGAAGCTTTCGACGAACGACTGGCGCTCTTCGTCCGTCCGAAACTGCTTGAACGCTCTTCTTTCTTCATCCGTGATGATATAAACCACGTCCTCGTTCAACCACTTCTTCCACGGACCGGCAAGCTCCTTCTCCAGCGCTTTCTGCTTGCGCGCTATCTGTTTCTTGCTTAAAGGTTTAGCAACAGTTTCGGTTGCCGTGCTGTCGGAATTGGACTTTGTTTGCGCAGGCGCGGCAGTTGTTAGAACAAAAGCCGTCGATAAGCCGAGAAGCGGGCGCAAACGGAAAGCAGAAGGATACTTCATAAAGAACGGTCACCTTGATGTGGGCTGCAGGGGTACAACATCTAGTGTAAGTGCGTTTACCTACAACGTCAACGCCCGTGACGGGCGCTGTGCCAAACAAGTTTCAACTTTCGTGCAAGTTTCAACTTTCATGAAATGAGCATTTGATACAGCAATCAGTAGATAAGTTCCAGAAATAAAGAACTATTACGGGCATATTCTAAGAATGGGAGGCTCGTATCTATAATTTTCAACAAGATACGGCGTATATTAGGATGGTTCTTTACGTGCTTTATCTGTAAGCCGAGTTGTAATTCAGGATTTCCCCCTAGGTGATCTGTGAGCGAATCGAGAAAGCAATTCGCAGGAACTCTCCTGCTAATCGGAACAGTGGCGGCGATTGTCTGCGCCGTCCTGAGCTTTCAGCACCTGCGAACCTTTCGGCTGAAAGATGACGGCGTGACCTGGGTTGACCGGAAAGCGAAGGACGGCAAAACGGAAGTTGTCGCGGCGCACCTCACTCCGGGCGGTCCAGGCGATAAAAAAGGCATCCGAGTTGGCGACCAGCTCCTGAAAATCAAGCAGTTTGAAATTCGCTCGGAGGGAGATGTGCCGCAGGCGCTGTGGCAACAAATCCCGCTCCTGCCGACTCCCTATACGCTGCGCCGGAACAACATTGATTTCGTTATAGACAAAGTCTTTATCCAGGATGCTCCGCGCGATTCGGCCCTTTTTTATCAGTATGTCGTGGGAGCGGCTTATCTGGCCATTGGATTGTTTGTTTACTTCCGCCGAACCAGCGCGGCGAAGTCGCTGCACTTTTTTATCCTCTGCCTTCTCTCCTTCATCGCTTCCACCTTTCATTATTCGGGCAAGCTCAACACTTTTGATGAAGCGATGTACTGGGGAAACCTGCTCGCCAATCTCTTTGCTCCCGCGATCTTCCTGCATTTCTGCCTGACCTTCCCGATGGTTCCAGGGCTGCTGCGAACGCGCCGGGCTAACCTGCTGTTGTATCTGCCCTCTTTTCTGACTTTGCTGGTTTTCGTTGCCGTCGCAGAAGGTTTGCTGAAGTTTGCCTCGCCCCTGTTGGAGCTTCGCTGGCTGCTGGACCGCTTTTCCATTGCCTATGCGCTTCTGCTGTATTTTGCCGGCGCGGTCGTATTGAGCTATGACTATTCGCACTCGGAAGACCCGATTGTCCGGCGTCAGTTGAAGTACTTGCGAAACGGCGCGTTAGTCGGCTTGCTGCCTTTCACGCTTTTATACGCGTTGCCCTACGTTTTCGGAGCGGTGCCGTCGCACGTCATGAGTTTGAGCATTCTGTCGATGGGCCTGATTCCCCTGACATGGGCTTACGCAATTACCCGTTACCGCTTGATGGACGTAGATATCATCTTCCAGCAGGGCTACGTTTATACGCTTGCCACGCTTGCCGTGATCGGTTCCTTCTACGGCGTGATGTTCTCGGTTTTCAATACCCAAACCATTCCGCCCCCGGCTTTTGTGGTTCTGATTGCTTTCGCAACGTTTATCTTTCAGCCGATCCGGAAATGGGTGCAGGAACAACTCGACCGTTGGATTTTCTATCGCGACCGCTACGATGCGCGTTTGACGCTGATCGAATTTGCCCGCGAACTGAGTTCTGAAACCGACCAGGACGCTATGCTCGCCAAAGTGTCCGACCGTTTAAAAAGAACCTTGTCGATTCAGCGCATCGGCTTCTTTCTCCGAGACGAAACAACCGGGCGTTTCCTGGTTCATTCCGTTACTCAAAAAACGGGGCGGTCTGCCGGAAAACCGCTGCTGCAGGAACTAGACTTCACCTTTTTGGAGCGGTCGCTGGATGAGCAGCACTCTCTCCATGAACCGTATTTGTTCTTTGAGCGCCCAAAGCATTTGCTTGACATTGTTTCCCGGCAATGGCCGCAAGCGGTGCGGGATACAATTGCTGAGCTGGACTTCACCTATTACATTGCCTGCCGTTCTCGTGGCAAGACACTTGCCTTTTTCGGAGTGAGCCGCACAACCGAGGGCGATTTCCTGTCGCGTGATGATGTGGACCTGATGGTGACCCTGTCCAACTACGTCGCTATCGCGATTGAAAATTCCCGGCTTTATACCTCCTTGCAGCAAAAGGCCGACGAGTACGAGCGTTTAAAAGAGTTCAGCGAAAACATTGTCGAATCCATCAACGTTGGGGTTCTTGCCGTCGGCCTGGATGATCGGGTGGAAAGCTGGAACAGCCAGGTTGAAAAGCTGACCGGAATCACGCGGGTCCAAGCCCTCGGCAAGTCGCTAAAGGATTTGTTTGCGCCGGAACTGGTGCAAAGGTTTGAAGAAGCGCGCCGTCAGCAGGACGTGCAGAACTTCTACAAAGTCGTCATGCAGCCGAAAGGCGAGGATGCCGACCCCAGATCGGAGCCGTCGCGCAACGGCTACGGCGGGCTGGAACTAGCCAAAACGGAGCGCCCTGCCCGCGAGTCGGTTGTGAATCTTGCTATCGCCCCGCTGGTGTCCAGGGATTTGCAACAAATCGGAAGGCTGATTATCTTCGATGACATTACGGATCGCGACGAGCTGGAACGTCGTCTCATGCAGGCTGATAAGCTCAGTTCCATCGGCTTGTTGGCTGCCGGTGTGGCGCATGAAGTGAACACGCCGCTAGCTGTGATCTCAACCTACGCGCAGATGCTGACAAAACAGCTTGCCGGGGACGATGGAAAATCCAAGCTGCTGGAGAAAATCGCCAAGCAAACCTTCCGCGCCAGTGAAATCGTCAATTCGCTGCTGAACTTCTCCCGCACTTCGCCGACGGAATTCGTGGAGCTTGATCTGAACAAGGTAATCCGCGAAACCGCCACTTTAGTAGAGCATCAATTTGAGAAGGCGGGCGTTTCCACGCGGCTGGCTCTGGCTGAAAAGTTGCCGCCTGTTCGGGGCAATGGGGGCAAATTGCAGCAGGTCTTTCTGAACTTATTTATCAATGCGCGGGACGCCATGACGGGCGGCGGTACTTTGGATGTCCGCACCTGGGCGGAGGGCAACTTCGCGCATGTGGAAGTGGCGGATACCGGGCAGGGAATACCGACAGAACTCCTTTCGCGCATTTACGACCCCTTTTTCACTACCAAAGGTTCTAAAAAGGGAACGGGCCTGGGTCTTTCCATCACGTACGGCATCGTGCAGGAGCATAACGCCATCATTGAAGTAGACAGCACGCCCGGTCGCGGCACGCGTTTCCGCCTGGAATTTCCGAGTGCGGCGACGCGTCCCCTGCGCTCCGTCGAATCACGGCAGAAGGCGCTTTCTGCATAAGACTTGAGCCTGTTTGATAAAACGGATCGTAGTGAGTTCTCATAATTATGCTTTGCCGGTTGACCGCGTCGGTCCTCCGGCCCAGCGCCGTATTCTTGTGATCGACGACGAAGTCGATATCCGCGAAAGCCTGGAGCTTCTGTTGACAGGCGAAAATTATCAGGTAGATCTGGCGGAAAACGCTATGACCGGCTTGGTGAAATTCGAGTCCGGCAACTATGACTTAGTGTTGCTCGACTTAATGATGCCGGACCGTTCCGGCCTGGACGTGCTGGCCGACATCCGGCAAAAGGATACCGAGACGCCGATTTTCATGCTGACGGCTTACGGCTCGGTTGATGTCGCGGTTCGCGCTTTGAAAGCCAAGGCGAACGACTACTTCGCGAAGCCCTGGGATAACGACAAGCTGCTGATCGAGATTGACCGGATGATCTCGAAAGGCAATCTGGAACGTGAAAACACGCAATTGAAGCGCGCCCTGAAGCAGCGTTACGCCTTTCCGAACATCGTCGGCAAGAGCGAGCGCATGCTGCGCCTTCTCGATCAAGTGGCGCAAGTCGCGTCCAGCCGCGCCACCATTCTGATTACCGGCGAAACCGGCACCGGCAAGGAGTTGATTGCTAAAGCCCTGCACGCGCACTCGACCCGCGCCGATCAGGTTTTCGTCCCGGTCAATAGCGGAAATCTGCCGACCGAGCTTTTCGAGTCGCTTCTGTTCGGGCACGTGAAAGGCTCCTTCACCAGCGCCAGCGCCAATCACAAGGGCTACTTCGAAACTGCGAATCGCGGCACGATCTTTCTCGACGAAATCGGCAACATCGGGCCGGAAATTCAGGTAAAGCTGCTGCGTGTTTTGCAGGATCGCGAGTTCATGCCGCTCGGCTCCAATGATCTCGTGCGCGTGGACGTGCGCATCATCGCCGCCACCAATAAAGACTTGCGAAAGCTGGTGGAAGAAGCAAAATTCCGCGAAGACCTGTATTACCGGTTGAACGTCATCAACCTGAACCTGCCGCCCCTGCGCGAGCGCCCGGAAGACATCCCGCTGCTCATCAACCATTTCTTCACGCGCTTTTGCCGGGAAAACGGAAAGTTTCTCAACAGCAACGGTCAATCGGTTCTGAGCTTCGAGCCGGACGCTATGCAGATCCTGATGGAACACAACTGGCCCGGCAACATACGCGAACTGGAGAATGCCGTCGAGCGCGCGGTTGTGCTGACCAACTCGGCTTCGGTGCCTGCCCATGTTCTGCCCGATCAACTGCAACAGGCGAGCGGCTTAAAGATTTCGCGTGACCCGAACGGCCTGCTTCCGCCGGATGCATCGCTGTTTGACATGGTCGCCGACTTCGAGCGCAGAAAAATTATCGAAGCCTTGCGCGCCGCCAATTTCAGCCAGACAGAAGCCGCTGAAGCGCTTCGCATACCGCTATCGACGCTCAATCAGAAAATCAAGCGGCTGAACATCGATCCCAAACGCCGGGGCGACAATCAGGAAATATGAAACTTCCGCTTCTGTTGTCGATCAGCACCTTGTTGCTTCTGACATCCTTCACCCAAGCGCAGCCGCCGGCCAGTAATACAGCAAAGCTGCAGGCGCAACTGGCAAGAGACGAGAAAACATTGCAGGACTGGGCCAATCTTCATCGCTACCGGAACGAAAACTCCCAACTCGCCATTCCTGAAGCGGGGCAGGACCGTGTGGTGTTCATGGGCGATTCCATTACGGATGCCTGGGGCCGAAGCCGGGGTGTTTTCTTCCCCGGCAAGCCCTACATCAATCGTGGCATCAGCGGACAAACCACCCCGCAGATGCTGATTCGCTTCCGGCCTGACGTGATTGCGTTGAAGCCGAAAGTGGTGGTGATTCTGGCGGGAACAAACGACATTGCCGGAAACACCGGTCCGGCCACGGTGGAAGAGATTGAAGGCAATCTCCAGTCTATGGCCGAACTGGCTATGGTGAACGGTATTAAAGTGGTGCTTGCCTCGGTCACGCCGGTTTGCGATTACATTCAGCCCCAAACCCAGCGCCGCCCGCCCGAAAAGATTGTAACTGTCAACGCCTGGATGAAAGAATACTGTACCCGCAATCACCTGATTTATCTCGACTACTACTCCGCCATGGTGGACGAGCGCAACATGCTGAAGGCCGCTTTAACGTATGACGGCCTGCATCCGAACGCCGCCGGATATGCCGTGATGTCGCCCTTGGCCGCGCAAGCGATTGAAGAAGCTCTCGCAAGTCGCCCATAATTTCACGCTAGTATATGTCAATGCCGTCCAGGGCGAGCCATTAGGACGGTATCCTGCGAGGTGAAACCCGGACTTGCCTGCCTTTGCCGCTG
>CAXTWT010000012.1:8206-15506 GCA_964247955.1 uncultured Bryobacteraceae bacterium | reverse complement strand
TTCGCCGGGCGAGCGAAAGCTCTGCGCTCATTGCTCCCCCTGTCTGCCCTTTTTGGAATCACTGTTTTCGCCAGCGCCTGCCTGCTGTTTCTCGTGCAGCCGCTCGCGTCGAAGCTCATTCTTCCTTGGTTTGGAGGATCATCGGCGGTCTGGATTACCTGCATGCTTTTCTTCCAGGCCGGTCTATTGCTCGGCTACTGGTACGCGCATGGCCTCACGCGAAAGCTGAATGCGAAATGGCAGGCCGCTGCCCATATCGTGCTTCTGCTGCTCTGCCTTTTGACGCTGCCGATTGTGCCGAATCCGATCTGGCAGCCGAAGCCGCTGGACGATCCCTTATGGCGTTTGCTCGGCGTACTTGCTGTTTCTGTTGGTTTGCCGTACGCGCTTCTCTCGTCCACCAGCCCTCTCCTGCAGAACTGGTACGCCCGGACGAGGCAGGGCGCGCTCCCTTATCGCTACTTCGCGCTGTCTAACGCCGGATCGCTGCTTGCGCTCTTGAGCTATCCGGTCCTCATCGAGCCGTATCTTAGCGGACGACAGCAGGCATTTTTTTGGTCCGGAGCATTTGCCCTGTTTGCCCTTTCCTGTATCGCTACGGCAGTTGGAGCGGTCAGAAATCCGAGCGCCGCCGAACTGTCAAAACCATCCGTAAGCGTCAGGAAATCTGCTCTGCTGATCTGGATTGCTTTAGCCGCTTGCGCGTCAACTCTGCTGCTGGCGGTCACAAATTTGTTGACGCAGAATGTGGCGCCGATGCCCTTGTTCTGGGTATTACCGCTGTCCCTATATCTGCTGACTTTCATCCTTTGCTTTGAAAGCGAGCGCTGGTACCGGCGCTCCGTTTTCCTGCCGCTTGTGCTGCCCGCCGTCGGTTGTTTGATCGCCATGAGCGGACCGCTGGAAAATCGGAGCATTGCGCTGCTGATTCCTTTGCTCCTCGGCGCTCTCTTCGTCTGCTGCATGGCCTGCCACGGTGAACTATCCCGATTGAAGCCGCAACCCGCGCAGTTAACCACTTTTTACCTCTGCATCTCTGTAGGCGGCGTTCTGGGCGGCCTGTTCGTTGCTCTCTTAGCTCCGCGCTTGTTTCGGGCTAATTACGAAAATCCGATTGCCTTTCTCGCCACTCTTGCTGTTCTGCTGTTTGCCCTTTTCCCCCGCGTCCACCGCCCGAAAGCGCAGTCTTCCTTTTTGATCTGGCTGGGAGCTTTGGCAGTCAGCGTTTTCTTTCTGTTCTACATCGTGCGCGAGGTCCGCGATAGCGAGCAATCCGCTGCCCTGCTCGCAAGGAACTTTTATGGGGCGCTGCGAGTGGAAGATAAAACATACAGCGGAAGAAAAGTGCGGGAGTTGAGCCACGGAACCATCACGCACGGCCTTCAGTTTCTCGACAGCGGCTTGCGCCATCAGCCCACGACCTATTACGGGCGCAACTCGGGAATGGGCCTGACATGGCGCATCCTCGAAAGAAGCGGCCCGCTTCGTATGGGCATCATCGGCTTGGGAGCGGGCACGCTGGCCGCCTATGGAAGAAGCGGAGACACGCTGCGCTTCTACGAATTAAACCCGCTGATGACGAGCATTGCTCGTTCGCAGTTTACTTATCTGGCGGATTGCCCCGCTCACACCGATATTGTCCTAGGCGACGCCCGCCTGACGATGTCGCACGAAAGCTCGCAAAACTTTGACATTCTGGTGGTGGACGCCTTCTCGGGCGACGCCATCCCCGTGCATCTGCTCACGCGCGAAGCTTTTTCCATCTACTGGCGGCATCTCAAGCCGGATGGGGTGTTGGCTGTTCATATCTCCAACCGTTACCTGAAACTGGCTCCCGTAGTAAAACTGGCGGCGGACGAATCCGGCAAACCGGCGTGGCAGGTGGAAAACGACGATAACGATCCTCAACAAGTTTACGGCGCCAGCTACGTTCTCCTGAGCAGCCAGCCCGGTTTTTTTGACGACCCATTGTTACGGAGCAGACTCCTGCCGATTGCGGTGCCCAATGGCCTGCGCGAGTGGACAGACGACTATAGCAGCCTTTGGCAGTTGCTCGACTTTAAAACGGATTAGTTTTAAAGATGAAATTCTTCGCCAATCTCGCGCAAACAGATCCGCTCGGGCGTGGAACCGGCAGCGGTCAGGAGGCGCTCAACAGGTTCATAGCGCCCCTCCCGGCCGAGCTTGAACGTTTGATGATGAACCGGAAGCACATATTCCGCGCCCGCATCGTTTGCCATTGACCACGCCTGTTCGGGATTGCAATGCACATGAATCCACGGATCGTAAGCGCCAATCGGCATAACGGCAAGATTCACCGGTTTTGACGTTTTCAATTTTTTGAACGCGTTTGTATGAGCCGTATCGCCGCCGAAAACCACGCGGTAGTGGCCGCTCTCAATGAGATAGCCATTATAGCCGCGATACACGTCGCTGCGCATTCGCGCTCCCCAATGCGCCACTTCGAAGGCGGACACTGCCCCCCGTTCCAGTTGCGCCGTTTTGCCCCAGCGAAGCTCATGCACTTTGCCGTAACGCCGCACCCGCAGCAGATCCGCCGTGCGATGTGCCGTGATGACCTGCGTGCGCCGGTTCTCTAAACTCCGCAAGCTGGGCAGATCGAAATGATCCATATGCGCGTGTGACAGCAGAACTAAATCAATCGGCGGCAAGTCGGAAAGCGGCGCGGCTACGTCGATCAGCCGTTTGATGCCGAGCGTGACCGGTCCTAGGTTCAACCCGATGCGAATGCTGAAAACGGGATCAGTAAGAATCGTGAAACCGTCCAACTTCAGCAGTACCGTAGTATGGCCCAGCCAAGCCGCATGCAGCCCTGTATCCGGCCACTCTTTCGGATGGGGATGCCGCAGGGCCGGTTGGCTTTCCCGCTGATAGTCCCGTGAAATCTCGCGAAGAAGCGCAGGAGCCGCCCGCCGCACAAATCGGAGCAACTCCGGCGCTCGCGAGATGTTTGTCGCAAGCGCCGTCTTGCGGCGGTGCGAATGATAATCCTTCAGGCTAGGAATGCGACGGCCTCCGGTGATTGTGGTCGAAGGGGATGGTCAGGAAAAACCGCATCTACATCAATACTCGCAGATGGAAAATATCGAGATTGCCTCCATCTGCGAGTATTCATAAACGGATTCTGAGCGCCGGAAACGGCGTAAGCGCCGCTCTTACCAGCGGAAAACGCCGGAAAAGATTGGGCCTTTCAGCCGGGCCGTCAATCCGCTGGGACCGCTGCTGTTATTCACGTAGATGGACGTGTTCACCCCACGGTACCCGGCCAGAATCGCAAACGGCCCTATGTTAAATCCGCCGTTTCCGGTTGCTTCCGCATAGTAGCCGTAATCGCCGAACGCCATGCCCCGGATTCCGCCTTCCACGTCAAAAATCTTGTGGTGCGGAATGGGAAAGAAGCGAAAATCCACGCCTGCCAGCGGCAACCCCACCGTTTGCGACCGGCTGGAGGAAACGGATGTTTGCACGGCTGTTAAGGTGCCCGCAGCGTTCAGATAAGCGCCGCCGACCGAAAATCCCAGATGGCCTTTCGGTCCGCTCAGCACGTCATACTGATAACCTGCGAAAACATAATCCAGCGTGGCCGTAGATTGTACGGTTTGACTCACCGTAAACGTCCGACCCCGATAATCAATCGTGCGGTTTACGGTTTTTAGTCCGTTTAATTGAAATGGTGTTCCTTCCACAACAATCCTGTGCTTTCGGCCCGGTTTGAAAACAAGCTGGCCGTAAAACGTACCTTTTCCTTGCGAAACGCCGAGGTCATTTACCAGATCAATCGGCGAACCGTTTGCCTGAATCTGTCCGCCGGAGTTGATGAGCCATCCGCCGGCAGTTACCTCGATCCTGAAACTCTCTGGATCTTCATGCCCTCCAAAAGACTGTCCATAACAGGCCAGACTCAACACGAAACCAAGGGCAATTCGAACACAAATACTGCTATTACGCAAAAATTAACCTCTAATAAATAGAATATTACCTTGCTTACATTTGATTTTCTAGTCAGGGCTTTGTTCTTTGCTATTCTCACGGATGCATGAGCGGTTTAGTCCTGCATGGCAAGAAGATCAGAGATGAAATCCTAAGCGAACTGCGTCCCCGCATCGAAGCTTTGACCGCCAAAAAACGCGCTCCGGCCCTGGCGGTTGTGCTGGTGGGCGATGATCCGGCTTCGAAGGTGTATGTGGGCAGCAAGATCAAGACCTGCGAGGAAATCGGCATCCGCAGCGTGAAGGTCACCGCGCCCGAAGAGATCACAACTGACGAGCTGTACCGCAAACTGGAACCCTTGGCAAAGGACCAATCCATTGACGCCGTACTGGTCCAGATGCCTTTGCCGAAGGGGATTAATGCGGAGAAAATTGTGTCGTATGTGGTGACCCCGGATCGGGATGTGGACGGTTTCGGAGCGCTGGCCTTGGGTCGGTTGGTGCTGAATCAGCCCTGGGTGCGGGCCTGTACGCCAGCAGGAATTATCGAAATGCTGAAGCGCTACAAAATTCCCATGGCAGGCAAAAAGGCCGTGGTGGTGGGCCGCAGCGATATCGTCGGCAAGCCGATGGCGCTCATGCTCCTGCACGAGAACGCAACCGTTAGCATTTGCCATTCGCGGACACAAAACTTGGCCGAGGAGTGCCGGACAGCAGATATTCTGGTAGCAGCTATTGGCCGCCCCGCTATGTTAACTGCCAATCACATCAAGCCGGGGGCGGTGGTCGTGGATGTCGGCATGAATCGCGTAACGGACCAAGCGGAAGTCCGTCGTCTATTTGCCGATGAACCGTCCCGTCTCGCTACGTTTGAAAAGAATGGAAGCGTGCTGGTGGGGGACATGGAGCCGAAAGCCATGCAGGAGCTTTCTTCCGCTTATACTCCGGTTCCGGGCGGCGTCGGTCCGTTAACCATCGCCATGCTGATGGCGAACACTGTAATCCTGGCTGAGCATCGCCGGCGCGAATGATAACAATTGGGCTGACGGGCGGCTATGCAACCGGCAAGTCATTCGTAGCGGCGGAACTGGAGCGGCTCGGCTGTTATGTCATCTATGCCGATCAGTTAGGCCACCGCGCCCTGGAGCCTGACAGCGAGGCGTACGCACCGACCGTGAGAGCTTTTGGCCGCGAGATTCTACTTAGTGATGGCCGTATCGACCGTAAAAAGCTGGGCGCGCTCGTGTTCGGCTCGCCTGCCATGCTCGAAAAACTTACCGGCTTTGTGCATCCGGCCGTGTTCCGCCTGGAAGAACAAATGCTCGCGAGCTTTCGGCAGGAAGATCCGAAGGGCATTGCCGTGATCGAAGCGGCCATTCTCATTGAAACCGGGCGCTACAAAATCTTCGACCGGCTCATCGTAACGGTCTGCGATGAGGATACCCAAATTGCGCGCGGCGCTAAACGGGATGGCCTGAGCGCCGACGAGATCCGGGCGCGCATGAGCAAACAGATACCTGCGGAAAAGAAAAAGCAATATGCTGATTACGTGGTGGACACCAGCGGAGAAAAGGAAGAAACGATTCAGCAGGTACGAGCAGTTTACCTCCATTTGAAGTCGCTGACTGAGGCCGAACAAACATGAGATTCCGCGCATTTTTCTTTGCTTTCGCCCTGATCTGGGGGTTTGTCTGGTTGACCTCGCGTGGAAGCACGAGCGTCAGGCAATGGGCTGCGCCGCTGCTGCGAAGCGCTTCAAACTGGTCGGAAGCAAACCCGGTCCATGGAGCCGGACTTTCGCCCGAAGAACAGAACAACATCGACATCTACAAAGCCGCCCGCTTAGCCACCGTTTACATTACAAGCACCACTGTCCGGCGCGATTTCTTTTACCAGCCGGTCGCTTCGCAAAGCCTGGGGTCCGGATTCTTAATCAACGATAACGGCTTCATCCTGACTAACTTTCACGTCGTTTCAGGCAGCAGCCGGATTCAGGTAACGCTGTCGGACCAGACGCAGTACTATGCAAATGCCCTAGACACGGATCGATCCGATGATCTGGCGCTCATCAAAATTAACCCGAAGCGCAAAGTCGAGTCCCTGCGCCTTGGCGATTCCGAACACCTACAAGTCGGCCAGAAGGTGCTCGCCATCGGCAATCCCTTCGGCCTCGAAGGAACCCTGACGGTTGGTGTGGTCAGTTCTATTGGCCGGGCTATTGAAGGCGAAAACGCGCAGCGGCTGGAAGGCATGGTTCAGACGGATGCAGCCATCAATGGAGGAAACAGCGGTGGGCCGCTGCTCGACTCAAACGGAACCGTGATCGGCATCAACACTGCCATTCTCGGTCAGACCAACATGGGCATCGGTTTTGCTCTGCCGATCAATCGCGCCAAGGCGCTGTTAGCAGACTATCAGGCGGGACGCGTGACGGAGCGCCCGAAGATTGGCGTCACCACCGAGTACGTGGCAGGCGACTTGGCCGAAGCGCTCAGCTTGCCGAGGCGCGGCGGTCTGTTGGTGCAAACGGTAATACGCAGTTCTTCGGAAGATGTTGCCGGTGTGCGCGGCGCTCGGGAAGTGGTGGCTATCGGCAATGTCGAACTCGGCATCGGCGGTGACCTAATCATTGCGGTAGACGGTCAAACGGTCGACCGCGAAGACGCCCTGGTGCGCACCATCTCAAAAAAGCGTGTGGGCGACGTGGTTACGCTTACCGTGGTTCGCAACGGTCGGAGCGTGACCGTGCCGGTGAAGCTGTTGCGCCCGCCAGCGGATTTAGGGTGAGAGTGCCTCAGTGATGCAGCTTATTTACTAATTGCATTCAACGGGTCAGCCTAATGATCGTATAGTTTGTGAAGTTCGACAGCGGGTTGAAGTGTTCTCCATGATGTCGAGCAGTTCCGACGAGTTGTCAAAATCAACGCCGTGCTGCAAGTCCTGACCCTTAAATGTAGGAAGTTTATTTTCACTTTCTTCAGGGGAAGTGAGGCCGCGACAACGCATAATCTTACGGATCGATTTCTCAATGACTAATGCAAAGGAGCGACTGGATTTCACAGTTAATCTGTTGCCCTTTGTCAAAGAGGCTTTGTAACTTTGGCTCAGTTGTACTCCGGCGCGTTCAACTCCACTAAGGCGTGACGGGCCTCGCTTAATTTGTGCCGCACGTCGGCAAGATGCTGGCTGCCTTGTTTTGCAGCGTCGGTGTGTTGCAAGGCGCTTTCCACATCGATCAACGCCTCAATCGCCTGTTGCACTTTGTGCCTTTGATCCGCAGTCATACACCCATGCTACCGTGGCCCGGCTGAGCGAGAAAATCCATTCAGAAGCTTTGTTTCACTGAAAGC
>CAXTWT010000012.1:0-8106 GCA_964247955.1 uncultured Bryobacteraceae bacterium | reverse complement strand
TAAGATTATTCCCACAATGGCGAAATAAAAGCTGTAATGCCCTATACTGCTGAGTGCCGTCCTTGTAAAGATTTTTGAGAAAACACGGCTGGCAAGGAGCCTTACTCGCGTTGACACAGGAATTTTTTTCTACATTCACAACTAGGTTTATTTCAAAAGGTAATTCAGTACTGAGTTTTTTTCGGCGTAACACAAGAGCCAGTTCTCTTTTGACGCTTCTGTTCGCTCCTGTTTGCTTATGGTCTGGACAAACAACCGTCGTATTTCAACCAAGCTCTATCACTCAAGGGCCATTTCCAAGCAATAAACTTACGGTGTCTGATTCTTCGGCCAGGACCGGCCTCCGCGTGAATCTTCCGCCGGAGGAACAGTTCTGTAATGGGAACCAAACTCAAAGCGTCTGTAGTAATCT
Organism: uncultured Bryobacteraceae bacterium; assembly: GCA_964247955.1. GTDB lineage: Bacteria > Acidobacteriota > Terriglobia > Bryobacterales > Bryobacteraceae > Bog-105. Next base: position 7,694 of record CAXTWT010000012.1, on the reverse strand, counting down.
CCAGTTGCTAAATCAGTTAGACGGCTTCAGCATCAACCCGCGCGTGATGGTCTGTTTTTCCGATGAAGTAAATCCGGCAACGCTCCCGAACGGCATCAAGCTGATTCCTGTTGACGCGCCAAGCACAGCCATCTCGCTCACTCAGTTTCTTTATCACCATGACAGCAATGCAAAAAGTTACTGCGCTTACGCTAAACCTAACAACGTGCTCAATCAGGGAAGCCGTTATCTGCTTGTCGTCACTGACGCCGTAACTGACAGCGCCGGACAGAAAGTAGAAGACGGCGGCAGCTTTGAAGCCGCGTTGAAGAGCAGCGATTCTTATGACGAGTCGCTCGCTTCCGCGCTGGACTCCCTCCCCAAACAGCTTCCGTTTTCCGGCAAAATTGTCTCCGCTTCGCTTTTTACTACGATGAGCGCCACCCAGTGGCTCGAAGATGTCCGCGATTACGTTCACAAGTCAGCTCCCGGCATTTTAATACCTGCCGGACTGCCTTACCAGTTCCAAACTTCCAACCTTGCCTCTTTCACCTGGCAAGCCGACCTAGGCACCGGCACAACCTCGTATCCCATTCCGCTGAACGTGCTGTCTCCGCCAGCCCCGTCATCTCTGGCAAGCGGTGTCGGCAGCGTGGCGTTTGGCTTCTTTCTGTCGCCGAATTACCTGAATCCGAGCGGCGCCGCTCCCGGCACAATCACCACAAACGGAGTGAAGCCTGTCGCAATACCCAAGCTCCTGGGAGGGCTGACGTTCGGATTTATTCCGGTGTCTTTTCACGTGTTTCTGCCGTCCGGTCCCATGCCTTCCGGCGGCTGGCCGGTTGTGATCTACGGTCATGGTCTTAGTGACAACCAGTTTGGCGCTCCTACCTATATTGCCGCTACCTTGGCTGCGAACGGTTACGCCACCCTTGCCCTGGAGATTACCGGTCACGGCTACGGCCCGAACAGCACGGTTGCGCTCGTTGACAAACGCGGCAATCGGTCCACGGTAGCCGCTCCGGGGCGCGGCATTCAACTCTCTCCAAACGCTCCTATCGGCACGAGCGACGGATGTGTCGTCCCCGGCGCTGTGGCCATCCGGGATTGCGGACGCCAGACGGCGGTCGATCTGTTCACTCTGGTAAAAGCGATTCAGCAAACCGGCAGGCCGCTATTTGGCTTGGACCCGCAGCGCATTTACTATGTCGGGCAGTCGTTCGGATCTGTTTACGGCGCCCTTTTTCATGCTGTCGAGCCGAGCGTGAAAGCAGCCGTTTTGAGCGTGGGTGGAGGAACCAACGTCGATGTCGCCCGACTTGCTGTTCCAGGCCGACAGATTGGCGCAAGCTATCTGTTCGGATTAGGCTTGCTGAACGTTCCTGCCGCGCCGCCCGAAGATTACTTTCATGGCGCATTTAGTGACGGATTTAATGACGAGTACGTGTATCGCGGCCAGATCATAACGGATAATGTTCCGGGCGCCTTGCCGATTCAGGGCGCGTTCGAATCCGCTGACTGGCTTGGCATGTTGGGCGATCCGCTTGCCTATGCGCCTCACTTGAAAAACGACCCTTTTGCGGGTGTTCCGGCGAAGTCGACATTTTTTCAATACTCGTGGGGCGATCTCGAAGAACCCAATCCGGTCAACTCCGCTTTTATCCGCGCTGCCGGAATCGAAAGCTCTTCATGGCTGTTCCGCTTCGACTGGGCATTGCCGACCGCCCCTCAACTGGCGAGCATTCAGTCACCAGGCTTTCCGCTTCCGATTCTTCCTCACAGGATTTTAAGCAATCCCACCATCTTCAGTGACCCGGCTGAAATGTCGATTTCACTCGCTGAACAGCAATCCATTGCTGCCTATTTCAACTCCGGCGGACAAATTATTCCAGATCCCAACCGGTATCTTACTGGAATTTTTGCGGGAGCCACTCTCTTCGAGCAACCCGCCCAACTTCCCGAAAGCCTGAATTTTATTCAGATTCCAAAGTAAGCTTTGCAGATCGCGTGCGTGGGTTACATGCCGGTTACAATACAGTGCCGGCATCATTGCCCTATGGTTCGTGCCGCCGTCATCACGGCCGGCTCACTTTGGAAAGGATTTGAATGTACAAACCGCTCAGCCTTGTGCTGTTCTTCACATTTTCAGCAGCCTTGCTGGTCAACGCGCAAGGCGATCCAACCAGCGCTTTGGCCCAGCTCCTGGTCGAAAAAGGCGTGATCACCAGCGCTGACCTCACTCGGATAAGCTCTGCTCCGCCGCCCGATAAGCTCAACACGCTTACTGCCATTCTTCAGGAAAAGGGAGTTCTGAATGGAACGGATATAGCGCGACTTTCTCCTTCATCAACAGCGCCAAGTTCCACTACCGCCCCGGCGCAGACGCTTGCTCTAGCCAAAGGCATAGAACCGCCGACTGTGCGTCCTGCGCCATCTCCTGCTTTGGATGCCTCTTTCAAAACCGGCAGGAAGGTTCCGGTCAGCTTGTACGGAACGCTTCTCTTTAATGCCGGATACAACACCGCCAGTGCAAATATCGAGGATGTTCCGCTCTTTCTCGCCAAGCAGAACTCTGATCCAACCGGCGGCGATAAGAACTTCTACGAAACCGTGCGTCAGACCCGCATCGGCCTATCATGGAATCCGGTTGAGGCGCTCGGCGGCAAGCTCAGCGGCGCTTTTGAGTTCGATATGTTCGGCGGTCAGACCGCGCTCCCAACCGGCGTCTCGATGAATCTTTTCCGGATGCGCCATGCCTACGGACGCCTGGATTGGAAGAACGTAGCCGTGGAAGCCGGGCAGGACTGGACCGTCTTCGCGCCCCTGAACCCGATCAGCTTCTCCGAATACGGAATTCCTTCCTTGACTGGATCGGGCAACGCATGGGCAAGAATTCCACAGGTTCGCGTGGAACTCAAAACTTCCGGGAACCGGACCAATACTTTCCTTTGGCAGCTTGCCGCCTCCGATCCCAACATGGGAGATTACCCGACAACGCTTTTCTCCACATCGCGCGCTCCGCTCATTGGCGAACGGGGAAGAATGCCCGCGCTGCAAACCCGGCTCGCTTACTCCAAAGTGCATGAGGACCGCCGATTCACTGTGGGACTCAGCGGCCATTACGGTCGCGGCAAGAATGCGGGAACTATCGGTGCGCTCAACGTGCAATCGCCGGTAGACTCCTGGGGTGTTGCTCTTGACTACTCGTTGCCGCTCACAAGCCGTTTCACCATTGTTGGCGAGGCTTACGAAGGCCGCGCTCTCGGCTTCTATAGTTCCGCTATCGGCGAGGCCATCGGCGTTGTTGGGACGGTGGGCGCTCATGGCGTGGAAAGCCGTGGAGGATGGTCGCAGGCGCAATGGAGTTTCGCTAAACAATGGCAGCTTAATCTCAGCTACGGCATTGATGCGCCGAACGCGTCGCAGCTTCCGGTAGGTAATCGTTCACGCAATCAAACCTACACGGGCAATCTGATCTATAAACTGAACCTCCATGTGAATCTGGCGCTAGAGTATCGTCGCCTGCTTTCCGATTACCGTAACCAGCTATTCGCCAACGAACGCGGAGATCATATTGATTTAGCGGTAGCCTACCTGTTCTGAACTGAACCTGTTTGATTTGCGCTAAGCGCGTCCGAAGCGGGAAAGACCGAGGACGCGCTGAACCCACTGCCGCAACGATTCACCTTCCCTCGATCTTCTCGCCACCGCATATCCTCGTCTGGCGCGCGCGGTTTCCACAGCCCGCACCAGCTTTCCTGCGTCCCGCAAGCTGCCGCTGACCGTTTCTGTCGATTCAGAGTCAACTACGAAGGCAATGGACGCTCTCTGCGATACGAAATATCCAACAACGAAAGCCAGTCCGATGAGAGCTGCCGGTATCGCCGCGCCGTCACCCTCCTTTGAGCAATAAGCAGCGGCGGCCACCAGCAGCGCCCCGCTGGCAATGACGAGCAGTCCCGGATAGGTAGTCTTAATTGTCCTGATTTCAGACAAACGCTCCAAGGAAATGACGGTATGAGATTGTCCGACCGGGCTGGTGACAATCACGTAATCCGCCGTGACTACGGCCGATAAACTTGACTGCAAAATCTCTTCGCTGGATAAAGCAGCCAAGATCGTGTTCGGCATAGGGGCTTGTTTGGGTGAAAACCGGGCAGTACACCCTATTATCTCCAATCGCGTACTGTTAGCCTACTGGCACAGTTTTCCGTTCAGGTAAAAACTCGCCGGAGCGGGATTACTTCCGCTGTAGCTGGCGTTGAAGCCAATGCCGTTAACCGATCCGCCCGGCGCGATACTGCCGTTCCAGCTTGCATTCGTCAACACCGCCTGCGGTCCACCTGACTGTAAATCGGAGTTCCAGGCTTGCGTGATGAATTGACTGCCCGTCCAACTCCAGGTCAGCGTCCAGTTGTTGATCGGGGTGGTGCCGGTATTTTGAATCGTAATGCTCGTGTTAAAACCGTTGTTCCATTGGGTATTGACCATGTAAGCCACATGGCAGGCCGAACCGGTCGCAATACTTTGGGTTGTTCCGGCAGCCTGGTTAGAGGCGCCTGACTCGCCATTGGCGTTAGCGGCAGTTACCAGGAAGTAGTAAGTTGTGGAAGCGGGGAGGCCGCTGTTCTGATAACTCGTGCCGGTCACTCCCGTCGCTATTTTTGTACTCACTGACGGAGCGAAGGAGGAAGTCTGGCTCCGGTACACGTTATAAGTCATGCCGCTTGTTAGGCTTGCTGTCCAGGTGAGATTGATCTGACTGGATGACACTGCCACCGCGCTCAAGTTGCTGGGCGGCGCAATACTTCCGCCCGTATTGGCTTGGGTTGTCGCGTAGCCCGCGCCCGAATACCCTGACTGTCCTGCGGCATCAACTGCTGAAACGACAAAATAATAGGTTGTGCCTGCCGCTAATCCAATAGCCGAGTACGAAGGGGAGGTAATTCCGTTTGCGACCTGATTGGAACTTGACGGCGTGAAACCGGCTGTCTCGCTCTCGTAAACGTTGTAAGCCACGCTGCATCCCGACGGCGCAGCAGCGGCTCCCCAGCTTACATTGATTTGGCTCGATGAAGCGGCCTGCGCTGTTACTCCTCCTGGAATTGTCGGGGCTGATTGGCAGGAAGGCGCTCCACCGCCGAGAGGCAATTGAATGGACGCCAATAATTGCTGCTTCTGACTGCTCGCCGGCATACTGTCATAGTTGTTGTCGAGCAGCCCATAAGTATCCTCACTATTGAGCGCCCAATACGTCCAGCCGATGGCCGGGTTGCTTTGCAGAAAACTCACCAGCGTTTGAAACCACTGGCCTTGTGACCCGGCGACCGTACTCTGAATGTCGCTGCTGTTGTTTGTGGTTCCAAACTCACCCAGCCACACCGGCGCTGTCCCATTCCGGCTCAGGTAGGCCCAATACTTCGTCCAAACAGCTTGTAAGCTCGCGGGCGTGGTGTTGCTGTTGAACCAGCTCTGCCCGTATTCATGCGGGCCGTAATCGTGCGCCGAATAAACCAGCCGGTTCGCAATGTTGAGCGTTACCGGATACTGCTGCGCTCCTTCGAGGTTTCCGCCCCACCAATCGCAGTCTCCGTTAAAACAATCCGTGCCTTCCACAAAGATCAGCCAGTTCGGATTGACCGTCAGTACTGCATTCCCGGCCCGTTGCGCCGCCAGCCGCCAGTCATTGGTTTGCGATCCGCAGCCCCAGCACGAGCCGCCGCTCGCGGCATTGTGCGGCTCATTCCGCAAGTCCGCTCCCACTACCGTCGTGTTGCCCTGATAGCGAGCCGCCAGTGTCGTCCAATCATTGATCCAGGCGCTTTCCCCGTACGAGCTTGTATACCAAAGCCCGTTTCCTTCCGCGCTGTTGCCCGCCTCGGAGCGATGGTTGTCAAGAATTACCCGCAAGCCGATCTGCCCTGCATAGGCAATGATTTTGTCCATAATCTGCAACGCGCTCAAGCCTTTCAGATCGGTGTTGATCGCGCCGCTGCTGTTGTTGTAGCTGATGTTCGAGGGTACCGGGTTCGACTCCGCCATCTGGTTGGAAAACGGCAGGCGCACGGTGTTGTAGCCGTTCGTTTTGATAGCGTTCAGAATACTCCGATAGTCTTGGGCCCACAATCCATGGACTACTTCATCCCCGGTTTCAAATCCGTACCAATTCACTCCGGCAATCCGGACGGCTTGATTGCTCACGTCCAAAATCTGATTGCCTGAGGTGTGCCAGTATCCAGTTCCCTGGCCCTGTGCCGCGCCGGACAACACCGCGCAGAACACAATCGTGACAAATGTACGCTGATGCAAGCGTTTCGCCCCTTATTGTATTTAGTCTTTAGACCACACGCAGAAAAACAAGCTTCACAGAATCTGTCCTTGGGAAAATTGGCTCAATTTTTTCCCATCTGTAGCGACATGGTTCTAGTAGTCACATTCTTTGTTGGGATTTTTCTGTAGCAGATGCTTCAACCATCCGACGAGTTTTGCTCTCTTTCACCCATGCGCGCCCGGAAAAATCCTCTTTGGCGAGCTGTTCACGCGTTAGGACAGCTCTGGGACTCTGCGCCTCTGCGTTACAAAATTTTATTGACCGGTAGTCCGGGTCTTTTGGGCCTTTGCATCTTCGGTATCGCCGGAATGCTAATTTCTGCAAACTCTTTACAGGATGATCGTAAAGTCTGGCAAGCTTTGGAAGTAGAGCGTGAGCTGGACTTGGTCCGGCAAACTTCGGCGGCACCGGAAAACGACTTGCGCGGATGGCTGCTGACTGGTGATCCGCAGTTCTTAAACTACTACTTCCCCTCCTTGGAGAAAGCTCGAAAGGAAGCTTCGCATCTTGTCGGCATGTCCGAAGGCTCTCCTCTTCACTCGGAAGCTGAGGTCGTGGCGCAACAGGTCAAGCGGCGTATCGACTTTTTGGAGCATGTTCGCTCCGCCAGCCTTGCGGTACGCTCTCATGCGGAGAAAGAAGCCGTCCGGAGAACCCTTTTCCTTGAGGGCAGGTCCACCTTGTCCGCTATCAAATTTAAGCTGGACAAGATGCGGCCTCCTGCCGATTTGATCCTGCAGCGCAAGCGCGCTAAACAACGGGATATGTTGATTATCTCGGCCCTGAACTGCCTTGGTATTCTCCTTGCTCTGCTCATTGCCGGTTGTATATCGACGCGTATCGCTTCAAGCATCACCCGGCGCATCAATGAACTAACTCATGTGTTTTCCTCGCTTGCCGCCGGCGAGACTGTCGCCGAGGTGCAGGTCCGTCTGGGAAATGATGAGATTGGCGATTTGGCGCGCACCCTGCTTTACACTGCCCGTTTGGTCCAAGAAAAGACTTTGATGCTCGAAAACGCTTTGGATGGCATCTCGATCATTGATGAAAGTGGCCGTTACCTCCATGCCAACCGCGCCTACGCCGCCATTTGCGACCGTAAACCGGAAGAGATGATCGGCCTTGATTGGCGTGTTACGGTTCATCCTGAAGATGTGGACCGCTTGGCAAAGGAATGCGCTCGCTTGCCCGAGTTGGGACGCGTTGCCGCCGAAGCCCGAGGCGTTCGCCCGGACGGAACCATTTTTTATAAATCCGTAGTCCTGCTGGCAAATCGTGATGAGGGGGGGCGCTTCCGGGGCCATTACTGTTTTATGCGCGACGTGTCTGCCCGCTACGAGGAACACGCCCGGTTTAATGCCTTTATGCAGAACACTCCGGCGTT
>CAXTWT010000011.1:22375-34575 GCA_964247955.1 uncultured Bryobacteraceae bacterium | reverse complement strand
GGCGCTGGCCTGCGGGGCTGCAATCCGCTATCGAAGCCAAGGAACGCGTTCCCCTAAAGACGCAAGGGCGCATTCTCGGGTCGATTACTGTGCAAAGCCTAGCCGGTTTGTATGAGCGGATCTGCGGCATGACAGGTACCGCCGCCACGGGAGCCGAGGAGTTTTGGAAGGTATATAAGCTCCCTGTAACCGTAATCCCGACCCATCGCCCCCGCATTCGCCAGGATCTTCCGGATGTCTTGTATCCGGACAAGAACGTACGAAATCGGGCGCTGGTCGAAGAGATCCGAAAGGTTCACGCTACAGGTTGTCCCATTCTGGTAGGAACAGCCAGCGTAGAGGATTCGGAACTGTTAAGCCGCAGCTTGGAAACTGTCGGGATTGGGCATTCCGTCCTAAACGCCCGTAACGATGAGGCGGAAGCAGAGATCATTGCCCAGGCAGGCGCGCTCGGAGCGGTAACGATCTCGACGAATATGGCGGGGCGGGGAACTGACATTTTGCTGGGAGGCAATCCGCCGAAAGATCGCCAAGAAGTGATAGAACTTGGCGGTTTATATGTCATTGGCGCAACACGTCATGAGGCAAGGCGGATTGATTACCAGCTTCGCGGCCGCGCGGGCCGTCAGGGCGATCCGGGAACATCGCGCTTCTTTCTCAGCCTGCAGGACGATCTGCTCGTGCGCTTCGGTATTGACGGAAATTTAGATATCGACAGCGTGCAGCGCACGGCGGAAAGCCAAAATCTTGAGATCCGGCAACTCCTATGGAAGTATGACTCCGTAGTGGAGAACCACCGCCGCGAAGTACAGGATTTGCGCCGCGAAGTTTTGTTGTCGCCGGAATGGAGTATCGCTTCCCTAGCGCCGGAAGAGTTGTATCGCGAACTTTTGGAAGCTGCGGGCAAAGATGCGCTCGAAAGGGCGGGTCGTCGCTTGGCGTTGGCAGTTATTGACGACCTTTGGGCTGACTATCTGGCGAATGTGGCGGAGTTACGGGGCGGCATTCACTGGGTGGCTTGGGGAGGTCGCGATCCGTTATATGAGTTTCTCACGGGCGTGCGGCAGATTTATGCGGATTGGCAACAGTGCTTGAGAGAGGAAATCACAAATGCTCTTGCAAGCGCGGAAATCCGCGATGGCGAGATCTGCTTCGGGGATGACAGCAGGTTTGAGCGTGGAGCAACCTGGACCTACCTGACCACAGACCAGCCTTTCGGAACCCTTGGCGAGCGCATTCTGAAGGGGATCAAACGGAAAGTTTTCAAAAGATAGAGAAATCCAACTTTGCACAAGTTTTCAGATTTCCCCGCTGCGGGATGTTCTAGCAGCAGCCCCGGTGTAAACCCCTCCTCATTAAATTTCGTCTTACCGTGCGACAGTGATTGCACTCCGCTTATTATGTCCAACAGTTTAGAATTTACCCGACGTCGTTTGGTGACTACGGGCTTCGCCCTAACTGCCGCTTTCCCGCTGCAACGCGCGGCATCGGCACTCGGCTTTGCTCCCGAGACGCCGGTTTGCCGGTTGGCTGCGGAACAAGAAGTGGGACCGTACTACGTTGCCGACGAGTTGCTTCGCTCGAATATCGTGGAGGGCAAGCCCGGCGTGCCGCTCTCGCTTCGTCTCCTGGTGCTCGATGCGCGCACCTGCCAACCGCTTCCGAACGCGGCCATCGACTTATGGCATTGTGACGCGCTGGGCCTTTACGCTGGATTCACCAAACAAAATCCGATGGGTCCTGGCGGTCCGCCTCCCGGCTTCGATCCGCAGCATCCGGGAAATCGACCCGGACCACCGGAGGGAATGGGTCCTCCGCCGGAAAACCATCCCACGGATCATCTCACATTTCTGCGCGGTATTCAGATGACGGACAGCAACGGTACTGCCAATTTCCAGACCATCTTTCCTGGGGTTTATATGGGCCGTACCAATCACATCCATTTTAAAGTCCGGGTGGGCGGGCAAATAACAGGTAAGTCCTATGGCGTGGGATATGCCTCCCATACGGGGCAGGTTTTCTTTCCAGAAAATTTAGCTACGCAGCTGATGAAGCAGGAACCGTATCTCCAGCACAACATACATCGCACGACCCAAGCTGAGGATGCGGTATATCAGGACCAGCAGGGTGAGACTTCCGTAGCCCGTATCACTTTTCGGAACCAAAGGGATTTTGCCGCTGGGCTTCATGCCGAGTTGATTACCGCCGTAGACCCCAGCACAACTCCCAAAGCGGCACAACGGCGGGGAGGACCGGGGCAGCCACTGGGTCGCCCGCCACGGCCAGACCAGTAAAAACAAACACAGGGTTTCAATTTCAAGGGGATTCGGCGGAAATTTCTAAAATGGTTTACCAAAAAAGAAAAACGAGGGAGCAGACTGGTTCGGTCCGCTCCCCGTTTCGTTTTGAATGGTAGTGAAAACTATGCTGCCAGAGGCATCTCGGCCACATTGTCGTTCCGGCGCACCATTTGCACGACGTTCGCCTGGCGCTGCGGCATCTCGACAACCTTTTCTTCGGACATCTTCGCCTTCAAAGCATCGGTTGCAATTTGCAACAGTTCTTCCGCGCGGGCGCTGAGGTCCACTTGCTCCGAGAAGCGACGCAATTGCGTGTTGAAAGCCCGCCGCAGCAGGACCAGCGCTTCTTCCAACCCCAGCTTGGGAATGTCAAGGACCGCAAACTTCAGGATGCTGTCCATCAACATCGTTTCCACATTCAACATTTTGTAAATGGCCCTGCGATTTTTTATAACGTACTTCACTACTTCTTTGCTGCGGTATGCAAAGTAATGTTCGCGGGTCAGCCACGAGTAGCCTTTTGTGTCAAGCGTCTTCAGCTCCCGTCCGAGTTTGCTCGCCGCTGAGGCAAAGGCCCTGTCCAACACCTCTGTTTGTTGAATATCGTAGGTGAAAACATTCGTTGGTTTGCCGGAAAAAGGATGGGTGCATTGGAAGACGAGAATCGGATAAGCCGCATGGGGCCGTTGCAGGACTTCAGGATTCGCGAAGAACCATTCGCGCACCCAGTTGCGCATCGCGCTCTGCATGGCCTTGGAAACAGCCGAGTAAGTCGGGAAGTAAGCGGTGGTACGCTCTTTCGGTGCATTCTTCCAGACCGAAAAGTCAGTTGAGGATGTTTCAACGCTCACCCGCGCTTCACCATGGCCCGCCCTAGTTTCTTCCGCTACTTGATTGCGAACCGGCATTTCGATTAACACGCCCATTTTGTTTTCCCTTGCTCCCTGATTTGTAAGTTGTTTTCCTGAGCGACTTGAAAGTAGCATAGACCTTCGTTAAAAAGGGTGGTAGAAGTTACCGGGCTGCTGCCGGAAAGCTGGTAAATTATTCGTAGTAAAGCGGTAAAATTTTCTGAGAAAATTTTACCGTGTTTGTGACCGACATCTCCCTTACCTCCGAAAAGACTAAATTCCTTGAGAAGAACGACTCGATAGAAGTTCTATAAATAGTGCTATACTGTTTTTAGAGACTTCTGGAGCACTGGAACAGCTAGATTACCAATTGCGTTTGAAACTCTCGACTCCCCCGCGCCGATTCCTTTCCACGCGGTGTATCAATTCTCCTGTTTTTTCTTTTCACTTAATCAGTTCTCTTACAATTTCTTCTTAATGAAGTCCTTTGTTCAGATCTCACGTGGAATTGAGTGCCTTTTCGGTACTCGTGATGAAAACATTCGTCTCCTTGAATCCGAGTTGAACATCCGCACCCGGCTTTTGGACGGTGATTCTCTCGAACTGGACGGCGATGAGCAGCAAGTGCGGCGGGCGGAACGCATTCTCGAAGACTATGTCAACTTGCTGAAGGAAGGCAACACCTTTACCAGCGGCGAGTTAAACAATTATTTGCGAATTGTTACCGTTGACCCGAACGTTTCTCTGCGCCGTTTAGTGGAAAGCGGCAAGTCGCGCGCTTTCGGCAAGAAAGTTCTTGCGCCCAAAACGGTCAATCAGCGCCGTTACGTGGACGCCATTGAACATCATGACCTGACGTTCGGCGTAGGGCCGGCCGGAACCGGCAAAACGTATCTGGCGGTAGCGATGGCGATTGCCGCGCTGCTGAATAAGCAGATCAGCCGCATTATTCTGACCAGGCCCGCTGTGGAAGCGGGCGAGCACCTCGGCTTTCTGCCCGGCACGTTGCAGGAAAAGATCGATCCCTATCTCCGGCCCCTTTATGATGCCATGTTCGATATGATTGACCCCGAGAAGGTAGAAAAGCTCGTGGAGCGCAATGTGATCGAAATTGCGCCGCTCGCGTTTATGCGCGGACGAACTCTGAACGACTGTTTTATTATTCTGGACGAAGCGCAAAATACTACGGTGGAGCAGATGAAAATGATTCTGACTCGCCAAGGCTTTAATTCCAAAATGGTTGTTACCGGCGACCCGACGCAAGTGGATCTTCCGAACGGCAGAAAGAGCGGCTTGTTCAACGCCGTTGAAGTCCTGAAAGGCGTTGAGGGAATTGCATTTGTTAATTTTGAAGAGAAGGATGTTGTTCGCCATGTGCTGGTGCAGCGGATTGTGAGAGCCTACGACCGCTACAACGAACTGATTGGCGTTAACCGTCAACTTGCTTTAAAGCTGGGCCATGAAAGCTCTGGGCAAACTCCGCTGTCGGCGGACCCCCCGGCGGATACAAGAGTGGAAATACCTGCGTATCCATCTGTTGCTTAAGTATTGAACCTATGTCATCTGATGGCAGTACCGTGCTCTTCCGAGCGCTCCTGGACAAATCAAAACTTTCCCTCTCGGAAAAGCGTCAACTCAAGACTTTTGTGCGAGTCTTGTCGCAGGAAGTGGCCGGAGGCCGCGCTTTTGCCTGTCTTGTCACGACAGATAAGGAACTGCGTGAGTTAAACGCTCAGTTTTTGCGGCACGATTACGCAACTGATGTCCTTTCTTTCCCCTCGGGCGCAAGCGTCGGCGAGTTGGGAGATCTGGCAATCTCCCTGGAGCGCGCCGAAGCGCAGGGAAGGGAATTCGGCCACAACCGCATCGATGAAATCCGCATTTTGATGCTGCATGGCGTTCTGCATCTCCTGGGAATGGATCACGAAAGGGACAAGGGAGAGATGGCGCGTGCGGAACGAAAGTGGCGCGATCAGTTGCGTTTGCCCGCTTCCCTGATCTCGCGGAGCAGGCAAGGAAGGTCTGCGTAATGGGACCTCTTTGCCTTAGCGTCGCGCTCACGTTCACCGTTCTGTTGGTGTTTGTTTCTTACGTCCAACTGCTTTACCTGGAGTCGCTGCGTCTGATTCGCCGTGAAGTTCCGGCGCTTGTCCACTTCCGCGAAACTCTGGCATCCAAAATCAACCTGGAGCCGGAACTCGGCTCGCTCGCCTTTTCGCTCATCAAGCATACGCTGCTGTTTCTCATTGGAATTTTCTATTTCTGCGCCCTGGTTCGCCGGGATGTTCCGTATTGGCAAAGCCTGCTCGAAACGGTTCTCGCTTCCTTCGTGGCCATGCTGAGTTCCACGTACTTCATTCCCAGTTTTCTGTATCGGCGCACAGAGGGCACATGGCTGCTGAAACTGGTTCCGATTGTTAAAATTCTCGGCAAGCTTGGTTGGCCTTTGGCGGCTCTGGTGCGTGGATTCCAGTCGCTTCTTGATTTGAACAACGGTTCGCGTCATGAAAACACTCCGGCGGACTCGGTGGAAAATGTGGAAGCCTTCATTACGGCAGGGGCGGAAGAAGGCATACTCGAAGAGCAGGACCGCAAGCTGATTCAATCGGTGGTTGCGTTCGGCGACAAGAGCGTTCGCGAAGTCATGACGCCGCGCCCGAATATCGTGGCGATCTCGGTCGATAAATCGCTGGAAGATTTGCGCCAGCTTGTGATTCATGAGCAGTTCTCGCGCATTCCCGTTTACCAGGACAATATCGACAATATGATCGGATTTGTGCATGTTCGCGACATGTTCGAGCTGGATGAAGAAGACCGTCAGACCAAGCCGCTGAAGGACTTAATTCGCCCTGTACCGCTTGTGCCCGAAACCAAGCCGGTCAGCACCCTGCTGCGCGAGATGCAGCATGAAGGCTCTCACCTGGTGATCGTGGTCGATGAGTACGGCAACACGGCGGGCCTGGCCACGATGGAAGACCTTCTGGAAGAGATTCTCGGCGAGATCCGCGACGAACACGAACCGGATCACGATGTCCGCCAGGAATCCGATCACGTGTATGTCGCCGCCGGCAGCCTGGATCTGGACCGTTTGCACGATCTTCTCAACTTTCGGCCTGAAGACGACACCGAATCGACGACCATTGGCGGCCTCGTGACGGAATGGCTCGGCCACGTTCCGCAGGCAGGCGAAGCAGTGGAGCGCGGCGGCATCCGCATTGAAGTTCTGGCGGCTAATGAGCGCCGGGTGGAGGAGGTTCGCATCTCTCCCGCGCGGACTCCTGTAGGCGCGGGGGCTTAGTATGGCTCACCGCGTCGGATTCGTATCCATTGCCGGTCGCCCCAGCGCCGGTAAATCCACACTGCTCAACGCCCTGGTGGGCGAGCCAATTGCCATCACCGCGCGCCAGGCGCAAACGACCCGCACCGCCATGCAAGGAGTCCTCAACACTCCCGACGCGCAGATTATCTTCATCGACATGCCGGGCATCCACAAATCCGACACGCTTTTCAACCGCCGCATGATGGAAACCGTGCGCGGCGCCTTGCAGGATCGTGATCTGATTCTGTTTGTCGTGGATGCTACCCACACTCCCACGGAAGAAGATGAGCAGGCCCTGAGCGCGGTAAGCAAGTCATCCAAAGCTTTCCTTCTTTTGAACAAAGTGGACCGTGTGGAAGAAAAGCCTTCCTTGCTGCCCATCATGGAATACTACGCCGCCCGGTTTCCCTTTCTCCATACCCTTCCGGTTTCCGCGCGCACGGGCGAGGGGCTCCACCGTTTGAAGGATCTGATTGTAGAAGTTCTCCCGGAAGGCGATCCGCTCTTTCCCCCGGATTACCTGACTGATCAGCCTCTCCGCTTCATGGCTGCTGAAATTATTCGCGAGCAGATTCTGCGAGTTACCCGTGAAGAAGTGCCGCATTCGACCGCCATTCTCGTTGATAAGTGGGAAGAGATGAAAGATCTGACCCGAATTACAGCAACGATCCATGTGGAGCGTCATGGCCAGAAAGTCATTATCATCGGCAAAGGCGGGCAAACCTTGAAACAGATTGGCACCGGAGCTCGGCACAGGCTGGAGCGCCTGCTGGAACGCAACGTTTTCTTGTCGCTTTTCGTCAAGGTGAAACCGAACTGGCGTGAAGATCCGTCCTTTTTGAATATGATCGACTGGCGCGCAATGATAGGCTCAGAAACAGAAGAATGAAACGCTTATCCGCTCTGGTGGTATTAGGAAGCACTCTTGCCTTTTCCGTTTTCGGCGCTGGTCAGAAGCCCGGAAGTGACGACCGCATCTTTGATCAGGTCCGTATGCGCTTGGCCACCGATGCGGATGTGAAGGGCGGCGCGCTCGATGTTACCGTGAAAGACGGCGTTGTAACGATTAAAGGCCGTGTTGATACGGACAAGGGCAAATCGAAAGCGACGAAGCTTGCCAAAAAGGTCAAAGGCGTCAAGGAAGTCGATAACGAACTCACGGTCGGACCGCCAGGATAAACTTTGCTTCGACTTTTCTTTTCCGTACTACTTCTTTTCATTTCTGCTATTGCCGGTTTCGCGCAGGGACAACCGTTGCCGCCGGAAACTGAGCGTCTCCTGGCTGTCGGCAGGCTCTGGATTACGGTCAAATACTTTCATCCTTACCTTGCCTACCGCAGCAACATAGATTGGGACAAAGCGCTCGTTGACGCGCTGCCTAAAGTTCTCGCCGCTGCCGCTCCGGAAGAGTATCTCGATGCTGTGAACGCGATGCTCGAAACTCTTCATGATCCGTTAACGAGCGCCGCCGTATCAGCGCCGGATGAAAAAGGTAAGGGTGCCGAGAGAAAGGCCGGAATGGAGAGATCACGCATGTACCATGGCCTGCCGCCATCTGAAGGCAGTTCACGTTTTTATTATTCTGCCTTGATGGTGAAACCTGGTCTTGTTGAGACGACTGCGGCGCCTCTGGGCGCAAGTATGTTTGCACGCGTCCGCCTTTCCGAACCCGTACCGGAAACCGCTCCCTCAGCCCCGCTCTTGCAAGAGGATCGTCCGTACGCGACACCTGCCTATCCTTCGGTTGAGTATCGAATTCTTGCTGCTTACAAGCTTTGGGGCGTCATTCGCTACTTCTACGCTTATAAGGATCTGCTGGACCAAGACTGGGATAAAACGTTTGCCGACTACCTGCCGAAGTTTATCATCGCCAAAGATGCCCGCGAATACCATCTCGCAGTTGCTGAGATGATTTCTTACCTGTCCGACTCCCAGGCCGCCGTGCAAAGCCCCGAACTGACCCAATACTTCGGCGAGGCTCCCGTCAGCTTGCGTTTGCGCCTGGTTCAGAAGAAGCCTGTTATCACCGAAGTGCTGGATGAAGAAGCAAAGAAAGCCGGTGTAAAGGTCGGCGACATCGTGCTGAAAGTAGACGGCGAGTCGATGGGCGAACGCATCAAGCGCGAAGCGAACTACCTTTCTGCTTCAACGGCTCCGCATCTGGGTTATTTGGTCATGGAGCGCATCCTGAACGGCCCGGAATCCTCCGTTGCCGTTCTTACCCTGGCGGGAGCCGACGAGCAGCCGAGGGAAGTGAAACTTGTGCGTTCCGTCCGCTATAGGGACGCGCTCGCTAAGCAGCGCACGGGTGACGCAGTGAGGATTTTAAACGGAAACGTTGGGTACGCCGACCTCCAGCGCTTGCCGCCTGCTGATGTCGATGCCATGTTCGAAAAGCTCCGCGACACGCAAGCGATCATCTTCGACATGCGCGCTAGTGGACCCCAAATCGCCGGAGCTATCGCCAGTCGCTTGACGGAGAAGCCCGATGTGCAAGCTGCGATCATAACTGGACCGCTGGTGCTGCATCCCGATCTTCCGAAACCCGGAATGGAAACCTCCACTGCCAGTTATTTCGAAATCCAGACAATTCCAAACTCTGACAAATGGAAGTACAAAGGCAAAACGGTTGCCCTGATCGATGAGCGCACAGTCGGAGAAGCCGAACACGCCGGCCTGTTCTTTGAAACAGCCAACAGAACCGAGTTCATCGGCACTCCCTCGGCTGGCGCTGACAGCGATCTTTCCAACTTTGCGCTACCGGGCGGCATTCTGATTAGCTTCTCCGGCCATGATATCCGTCATGTGAACGCCGGTCCGCTCCAGCGGCTCGGTCTCCAGCCGACAGTCACGATTACTCCAACTGTGAGAGGCATTCGCGCGGGCCGGGATGAGGTTCTCGAAGGCGCGTTGCAGTACCTGTCAAAATAGCAGTGCCTTATGCTAAAGTGAAACTTACCCCTGCTCACGACGAGCTAGGCGGAAGTGTGTTTTTATGGCAAAAGTTTGTGAAATTTGTGGTCGTGGGCCGCAATTCGGGCATCGGATCAGCCATGCCCATAATGTGACAAAGCGTCGTTGGGATTTGAATCTGCAAACGGTTCATGCCGTGGTGAAAGGCGCAGGCAAGCGCCTCCGGGTTTGCACCTCCTGCATTCGCAACGGCAAAGTTGTCAAAGCGCCGCTCGCTTAATCAATCAAATCTTTGTATTCGGAGTGCCTCGCTAGATAACTTTGGACAAAGGGGCATTGCGGCACCACTCTCAGTTGCTGCGCCCGTGCATACTCTAATCCTGCTTTTGTCAGAATACCCGCAACTCCGCGTCCTTCAATTTCCGGCGGCACTCCGGCATGGGTGAATACAATGGTGTTGCCGTACATCTGATACTCTAAAACTCCTACCTGACCGTCCATTTCCGTTTCAAACCGCCGTTCGGCCTCATTCCTTTTTACTTCCATAGTCTCTTTTATTGTTACTAATTAAGAACGACTCTACGCGATAATCGCAGAGGATGCCACGAGTCCGTCAAATCTATCAGCGTCTTGGCGTATCAGGAACGGTTTGTGTTCTTGACCTCCTGGTGGCCTTAGCTTTTTACTTTACCGGCCATGCGCTGCTGACATTTCTGGACTTGTTTGTTCTCGTACCCTTCGCTTTCTGGTTCTGCTTCCGCCTGTTCCGGATAGTGAAGCGGCGCTCTTTATGGAGTGTGCGTAATCGCCTGCTTTTGGTTTACGGCCTCTTCGGCGCTTTGCCGCTGGCCTTGCTCCTGCTGCTGGTCGGCCTCGGCTCCTGGGCATTGGTGAATGAGCTTGCGATTTATCTTGCCAGCTCCGCCTTACAACGGCATCTGGAGGCGGTCAACGCGGCAGTCGAAGTTCTGCAAGATGTTCCTCAGGAAAAGCGCCTTTCCGCCGCGCCGGAAATTCAGAAAGCTTTTGCGAGAACCATGCCCGGCATCATGTTTTTGGTAAGGGACAGGACCGGCGAGCATTGTTTTCCCTCAGAATCGCTTGCTCTGAAGATTCCTCCCGGCTGGAAATCGGTGAAAGGAGTATTGGTCCTGAACGAACACTTTTACGGCTGGTCGCACGCGATTGCCTCGTCCAGCGAAATTACTGTCATTGCCCCGCTTACTAATAAGCTTGTTCAGAACCTGGTTCCGCACCTGGGCGACATTGCGTTAGTAGAAGACCCGAGGGAAAGTTCCGCCCATCATACGCCTGCTGCCGCCGGTTCCGTGGAAGTGGTTCGTTCCCGTCGTTCTTCGAACGGCCGGGATTTTGACTTTACCTTGAATGAGGATATCGATAAATCAGGCAAGCAGCATACCAGTCGTATTCCTCCTCCCGTGAGCCGATTGGACGTTCCTGTCTTTATTGCCGCTACGCAGCAGCACTACCATCTCGACGCGCCGGGTAAAACTTTTTCAGGAGTTCTATGGGTCCACTCCCGCCCTTCCGCCGTCCTGCGAGGATTTTTTTCGGATTCTGACTTGTTCCGCGACTTTCTCACGGACGCCCTGATTGGTATCGCCGTTCTCTTCTTTTTGGTGGAACTGGTTGCTGTCTGGATTGGCGCGAGGCTGTCCCGGCAAATTACTGCTGCCGTTAACCAGCTTTACGAGGGAACTCGCCGTGTCATTCATGGCGACTTCCGCCATCGCATCCCGGTCCGCGCTCCCGATCAGTTGGGCGAACTGGCGCAATCGTTCAATCAGATGACCGGCAATCTGGAGCGTTTGCTGGTTATCGAAAAAGAAAAGGAGCGCCTGCAAACCGAGCTGGAGATTGCCCGCGAAGTGCAGAGCCAGCTTTATCCCAAGGAAGCGCCGCCCACCTGTGGACTGAAACTGACCGTTCGCTGCGATCCCGCCCGCATGGTCTCCGGTGATTATTACGACTATGCCCAAATCGCCCGAGGCAAGCTCGCTTTCGCTATCGGAGACGTCGCCGGAAAGGGCATCTCCGCCGCGCTGCTGATGGCGACACTGCAAGCCGCTCTGCGCGCCCAAATCAGCACCTATACGCCCCTGCGCGCGAACGAGTGCGCGGATGTGCCTGAAGTGGATGCCGCACGCCTCGTGACGAAGCTGAACAAGCAAATTTATGCTCACACCGCGCCCGAAAAGTACGCCACCTTCTTTTTTGCTACCTTTGACGAAGACACGCGCACGCTGACCTACACCAACGCCGGTCACCTTTCGCCTTTACTTTTCCGAAAAGATGAAGTCATTCCGCTCGACTCCAACGGCACGGTTGTCGGCGCATTCCCATTTGCCCAGTACGATGAAAGCTGCATGATCCTCAATCCCGGCGACCTCCTGGTATGTTATACGGACGGCATCACGGAACCGGAAAACGCTTACGGTGAAATGTTCGGCGAAGAGCGTATGATCGACTTAATCAAGAAACACGCGGCGGAGGACGATCACGAGATTGTCAGAATTGTGCTGGACTCCGTCCGCAGTTGGACCGGTTCGCCCGAACTGCACGATGACATGACACTCCTGCTTGCCCGCCAAGTGCAAACCGCATGAAAATCCTGACTGCCGCCCAAATGCGCGAAGTGGACCGCCTCACAATGGAGCGCGGCATCCCCAGCCTGATCCTCATGGAGAATGCCGGCAGCCGCGTCGTTGATTTTCTTTGCGAAACGTTTTCTCCCCTTGGGCAGCACCGCATAGCGGTTGTTTGCGGCAAGGGCAATAATGCGGGTGACGGCTTTGT
>CAXTWT010000011.1:18885-22275 GCA_964247955.1 uncultured Bryobacteraceae bacterium | reverse complement strand
CCCTTCCGGTCTGCCCTCCGATGAAGCACAACCAACCGGTGAATTCGTTCACGCTGACTATACGGTTACTTTCACCGCTCCCAAACGAAGCCAGGTGCTTTCCCCGATCTACGAACACGTCGGCAAGCTCGCCGTTTACCCCATCGGCACTCCCGCCGAATTTTGCGAAACTAATCCTCATCTCAAGCTGAACTTGACAACGGAATCTGACATCCGCGACCTGTTCAAAAAACGCCCGTCCGATTCCAATAAAGGCATGTACGGCCATGTGCTCGTTGTTGGTGGGTCCTTCGGCAAGAGCGGTGCTCCCGCCATGACCGGACTAGGTGCTTATCGAAGCGGCGCCGGTTTGGTGACGGTAGCGATTCCGAAAAGCGCGTTGACGACAGTAGCCGCCGTGCGCCCTGAGCTCATGACCGAGCCTCTGGAAGAAACACCGTCCGGGCGTCTCCGTTTCTCCGAAGCAGATCACCTGCTTAAGCTTCTGGAAAAGATGACGGTTCTCGCTATCGGCCCCGGCCTCGGTACGGAAGATGAAACTGTGGAACTGGTGCAGCGCCTTTACGCCGAATCCAAAACTCCTGCTGTCTGCGATGCCGATACCTTGAATGCGCTTGCCGGCAAGCTGCCGAAAATTGCAGATGGTAAGATTCGTATCCTGACTCCTCATCCCGGCGAAATGAGCCGCCTCACCGGCAAGTCTGTCAAAGAAGTGCAGGCCGACCGGCTCGCCATTGCTGAAGCGTTCGCCAAGGAGTCAGAAGCGACGGTGGTTCTGAAAGGCGACCGCACCGTGATCGCTTTTCCCGACGGCACAACATTCATTAACCCAACCGGCTCACCTGCGATGGCGACCGGAGGTACCGGCGACATTTTAACCGGAATGATTGCCGGTCTTGTCGCGCAGCATCCGCCCACGGAGAAAGATCCGAACGGATGGAAGCGAGCCGTCATCGCCGCAGTCTGGCTGCATGGGCGTTGCGGTGAACTCGCAGCGCAGCGCTTGGGAGAAGAGTCAACCCTGGCGCTCGATCTTCTCGACAGCCTGCCGGAAGCCATGAATCAACTGCGGAAGTCCGGCACGCTAGAGGGTGGGGATACACATGGAAGCATGGCTTGAAGGGCGTTTCGAGTAGCAATTTGGAAATAAAACAACGGCATCGCGCCCGCTTCGAAACCAACTCAGAGGAAGAAACCCGAGCCCTGGGTCATCATCTCGCCACGCTCCTTCCCCAAGTTGCGGTAGTGGTGCTCACCGGCGATCTCGGCGCAGGAAAAACTACGCTCACGAAGGGCATCGTGGAAGGACGCGGCGCTGCGGATGCCGAGGACGTCGGCAGTCCTACTTTCTCTTTGATTCACGAGTATGGAGATCCTGTCAGCGTCTACCACATCGACCTATATCGGCTCGACACCGTTGAAGAAGCAAGACGACTCGGCCTGGACGAGATATTCGAAAAGCCTGCTCTTGTTTTGATCGAGTGGGGCGACAAGTTCCCCGAAGTTTTGCCGCCCTGCCGCGTTGAAATTAAGATGAGGAGCGGGAATGAAGACCAACGCTTCGTTGAGATCTTCGAATGCGCGCCCACGCTAGAAGCACGCCAAAGCCCAACATGGTAACCGCTATGCTCAGCGGTTCCGGAACCGGAGATGCCGTCAGATCGTTGTAAGCCAGATCCGCCACCAGTGCATGGCCGGCCGTTGTCGGATGTTCAGTATCCCAGAAGAGGTACTGATCCGGGTTGACGCCGCTCAATCCCTGGGCGGGATCTATAATGTTGGTAAATCCATACGCGCCCGGATTTTGTGCAATTTGCAGAAACAAATTAAACACATCCACGCCGACCACATTAATTCCTTGGCCTTGCAACTGGGCAATGTCAACAGTCCATTCTTGATTAAACGCCAGGGACTCTTGTATCAGCGTGCTGCTTGATCCGCCGCGCGGGGTCAGGCCGAGAGGCGGCAAATCGACCCAAAGAAAGTTTTTGGCTCCTGCTGCAGCCAGGGTCTTAATGTTGGCCGCTAAACTATCCGCAATTGACGGTGCGGTTGCGGGCGTATTGTTGCCGAAAAAGAGGTCGTTTGCTCCGCCCCAGATGGCGTAAAGCGCTGTCGGCGAAGCGCCCGTGGCATGTTGCCCAATGAAGTAGCCGACCTGATCTGAAATGTTATACAGGCCGTTCGATCCGGTCATGGCCGAAGCGAAGGCGTAATCGGTTCCGCCCATGCCTGCCAGAAAAGGCTGCGGGTCGGCAACGTTCAACTTGGTCGCTAACTGGTCCACCCACAAACCAAAAGGACCGCTGGTCGCCGGTGTCGTGTTCGGCCCGTTGGTAAAGCGTCCCGGAGCATAGTTCGGCCCTGGAAACTGACCGAGCGTAGCGATGCTGACGTTGCCGGTGTCCGATAAGCTGTCACCAAAAACAACCAGATTATTGTATTGTGTAACTGACGCCGTAAACACCGGAGCCACCGAGAAGGTAAGAAGCGCGCAACTTACCACTAATTTTAAGCGCATAAAAAGACTCTCCTGCTAAGAGTCACTTTATCAAGCGTTCATTGATTCAAAGTGAAGTTGACAAGAATGCTGGTAACCACTTCAACGGGTTGCCCATTCAGAAGCGTGGGCTTATACCTCCATTGCAGCACTGCATCTTTGGCTGCTTTCACCAGCAGCGGATGACCGCGAACGAGCTGTAGATTTTCAATCTTTCCTTCCTTGCTGATGATTGCTGTGAATTCAACGACGCCCTGCACTCGGGTGGTTTTTGCCAACGCCGGGTATACGGGCTGAACTCGGTAGACTAAGTTCGATTCCACTAAGATGCTGCTGACCCGTACTCGTTTGGGTGCTGTCGGCTCCCGCGGGGCAGGCGGTGGCGGCAGCGGCCCCGGTGTGGAGCCGATGGCTCCCAGTACGCCGATATTTGCTGCATCGCCCACACTGCCGACTACGCCAATTTCCGGCGGCGGCGTACTAGCCGCGTTGCCTGTGTCCGCACGCCTGGGAACGATAGCTGTCAGCGAGGACGGAAATACAAACCGGCGCGGCGAAGCATGAAGGTTCACCGGTTCAGACTCCCTGATAAAAGGCGGCGGCGCGCTCGGAGGCGAAGGAGCAAGCAGCAGTCTTTTCAAATCCACCCTGGGCAAGCTTTCGGTATATACAAGCGGCGCAAGCGCCAAAAGAGATAAGACCGAGAGTTGCAACAGCAGTGAAATGCCCATCGCAGCGGGCTTCTCTCCGGTGTGCGCCGTGGAAACAAAAGTTTGCTGAAACATCCTATTGGGAACAGACACCACTTTGGGTGGGACAGTTCCCGGCGAGAAGCGCTATACTGCAATCGACCCGTCCCTGAACCGACGGGGAACTCCCTGTCGAGAAAG
>CAXTWT010000011.1:0-18785 GCA_964247955.1 uncultured Bryobacteraceae bacterium | reverse complement strand
GTATCCGGTGATCTGGTGCTTTTCAAAATGAAAGGCTACTGCACCATGAACGCTCTGCCCATTGGAGCCCTTTCCGACGAGCGCGGCCCGCTGGCGATGACCCATTCAGTAGACGGCGAACTCCTGCCTTTTGGCGAAGTGGAATGCGACCGCGTTCGGACTGCGCTCCAGCGCACGGTCGGCAGAAGCAACCCGGAAGCTCATCAGGTCGAGTACGGCGTAGCTCTAGCCCGCGTCATGGCGCACGAAATTTACCATATGCTGGCGAAGTCAGCCGCGCACACGCGGGAAGGCGTCACAAAGCAGGCTCTCTCTTCTACGGAACTCTCCCGGGAAACTTTGCGCTTGTCTCCTCCTGCGCAAACTGCACTGCAGGAGCGTTCTTCGGAGAAGAGCACTGTTCACTGATGAAATTTCTCTGGGTCCAATCAGGGAGATATCCTGATAACGGAACCTATGCAAACTGTTCATAAGGCAAGTGAACTCTCGGCAGATGAACGCCAAGTCGTGGAGCGATTATTGGGTCGTGCCTTGGGCGAAAACGAGGCTTTCCGCTTGAGTGCTCCCGTCGGTGCTGTTATTAAAGAAGCGCCCAGGGGCGCGGCGAAGGAGGAAGCAGCCAGCCAATTAAAAGAGCATATGGAGCGGATGAGAGCCCGTACACAGGATGTGTCTGAAGAGGAACTTAACGATGCCATTGATGCGGCTCTGGCCGAAGTTCGCCAAATGCGTCCGTGAGGCAGTGCCTTGACACAAATGTTCTGGTGCGTGCCTCCCTTAGTAAGGGAGGTCCTGCCAGACGGCTGCTTGACCTGATCATTACCCAGCACGATCACACGCTTGTGCTTTCTGATTACATACTTGACGAAGTGCGCGACGTGCTTGCACGTCCACATATTCAGCGTTTCTCCCCACAAAGTGGGGAAGACATTTATCGGTATACACAGGCCCTAGCCAATAATGCAGTTTTAGTGAAACCGGGGGTCGAGTACCCTATTGTTCGAAGCGATCCGAAAGACGATCCTATCTTGTTTACAGCGATGAGAGGTCAAGCCGAGGTACTCTGTACAGCAAATCTAAAGCACTTCCGTATGCCTGATGCAGAAGCTTTCTGCCGCGAACACGGCATTCAGGTTATGACGGATGTGGAGCTACTGCGCAAACTTTTGCTGTGAAACTGTTGGTCAGCAACATACTAAACCTTACACAATCACCTCTGCCGGAATCTACTTGAAAGCCGTGGCAGAACCAATGTGTTCCGCCACGGTTGCAGATTGCGCTTACAGAATTACCGCTTACGCTGTCCCTTAACGAGTTTCTTCACCTTTTTCTTGTTCGAGCCGCGCGCTACACCGGCAGCGCGTTTTGCCTTCGGCGCTGCTTTCTTGCGCGCTGCGCGCTTCAGCTTCTTGCGTTCTTCTTTATCTTCGACGTGCTTCGTGTTCATTCTTGAATTTTGATACCTGCGTATTTTTCGACAATCTTTTTCAACCCGTATCCGGGGAAACTAATAGTTAGTTTCGCATCCTCGCCGTCGCCTTCGCGCCGCAATACCGTCCCGCGCCCATATTTCGGATGCTGAATCGTCATTCCGCTCTTAGCGCCAGTCTGACCTTTCGTTCCTCCAGGCCGGGCGACCTTGGAAGGGCTGCTGACCGGCGGGGTCGGAAGCTTGCCTGCATCTTTCGAAGGAAGCGAAGGGAGCGCTTCTGCCTTCGCCGGTTTTGGCGGGGATGGCGGTTCCGGACGCCTGGTGAAACCGGACGGAGCAGCCATGCCTCGCTCCGAAAAGAATTGTGTGATGTTTTCGACCGAATTATACGTTTTCCCGGTGTAAAGATTGCGTTTCACCGACTCCCGAACATCATGCTGCTCCGAAAACAGATCCACCTCCTCCATAAACGGCTGCTTGTGAACCGACAATCTTTCCCGCAAACCGGCCGGCACTTCGTTGAGAAACCGGGACGGCAGGCAAACTTCCGGTTGCGCTCCGCCAAACCTCCGCCGGTAACGCGCATACGTCAGATATAGCCGCTTTTCCGCCCGCGTCATTACGACATAGCAGAGTCGCCGCTCTTCTTCCATCGCCCCTTCCGAAGTCAGCGACCGGCTGTGCGGAAAAATTCCTTCCTCCAACCCGGCCAGAAAAACATTCGGAAACTCCAAGCCCTTGGCGTTGTGGATGGTCAGTAAAGAGACCGCCGCTTCCTGGTCCACGGAATCCGCATCCGCCACCAATGCCGCATGGTCCAAAAACTCCGCCGCTGTTTCCCCGCGCTCTGCCGCTTCTGCCGCTGCGTTCACCAATTCTTCCAAGTTTCCCAGCCGCGACTCCGCTTCCGGCGACACATCGTTTTTCAGCATCGCCTCATAGCCGGTCTTATCGAGGATTTCACGCAACACTGCATGCACCGGCTTCGTGCGCGCCGACTCCGACAAGTCTCCCATCAAAGTGACAAACGACCGCACCGCCGACTCCGCGCGCGTCGGAAACGCTTTCTCTTCGAGCATTTTGGGCAGAGCGTTCCACAAGGTCATGCCGCCTTCCAGCGCGTACTGTTCAATCTGCTCAATCGTGCTTTTGCCGATGCCCCGCGCCGGACTGTTGATGATTCGCAACAAACTAACGGAATCCTGCGGGCTGATCAGCACTTTCAAATAAGAGAGCAGGTCTTTGACTTCCGCCCGCTGATAAAAGCTGAATCCGCCCACTACCAAATATTGGCGTCCATAGCGGCGCAGCGCTTCTTCGATCTGCCGCGACTGAAAATTGGTCCGGTACAGAACCGCCACGCGGTCTTTCGGGTTTTTTGCCAGTAGCTTTTCAATGGTGTCGGCGATAAATAAGGCTTCGTTTTCCCCATCCGGCGCTTCGTAATAACCAATCTTTGCACCCGAACCCGCGCTGGTCCAAAGCCACTTGCCCTTCCGCTCTTTGTTGTTGGCGACCACGGCTCCGGCAGCTTCCAGAATGTTCTTTGTGGAACGATAATTCTGTTCCAGCCGGATCACGACCGCATTGGGGTAGTCCCGCTCGAAATCAAGGATATTGCGGATGTCCGCGCCGCGCCAACCGTAAATGGATTGGTCCTCATCGCCCACCACGCAAACATTGCGGCGCGTTTCGGTCAGCAGGCGCATCAGCTCATACTGGCTGCGGTTCGTGTCCTGATATTCGTCGATCATGACGAACTGGTAACGCAGGTTGTAAAGCTCGCGCAAACGGTTGTCGTGCTTCAACAAGCGGACCGATTCGAGCAGAAGATCGTCAAAGTCCAAAGCATTCGCCTGGCGCAGACGCTCCTCGTACAACTCGTACACTTTAGCCATGCGGGTCATCTTGGGGTCGGTCGCTGTCTTCAGCCAATCAACAGCTGTTTCGTTGTGGCTTTTGCCTCGGCTGATTTGCGACAACATGGCGCGATATTGCAGGAACTTTTCATCCAAGCCAATCTGTTTATAAATGGACCGGATCAGCGCCACCTGATCATCATCGTCATAGATGGTGAACTGCCGCGTGAACCCCGGCCGAATATCGGCAAGGCTTTCACCATCACGCCGGAGCATCCGGACGCAGAAGGAGTGAAACGTGGAAAGCAGCGGTGTCTGTGAAGCGGGGGGATCGCCCAGCAAGCCTTGCACGCGCAGCCGCATCTCTTCCGCTGCTTTATTAGTGAACGTAACAGCCAGAACGGATGGGCCCGGCACGCCGTGTCCTTGAATCAAATGAGCGATCCGCTGTGTGATCACGCGCGTTTTGCCGCTGCCGGCGCCGGCGAGCAGCAATAACGGGCCTTCAGTGTGGATAACAGCTTCACGTTGTTGCGGATTTAAACCTGCAAGGAAATCCATGATCGGGGCGGGGGAGCGTTTTCAGAATAGCATTCCAAAGCGAAGCTGATCGGCATTCGATTTATGCTGAATTTGTATGTCCGTTGCGGCTGCCACGCATATCCTGAAGAGCTGTCTCGTCGTTCTAACGGCTCTCTTTCCTATTGTGAATCCGCTCGGCAGCGCTCCTATTTTCCTCAGTCTCACGCCCGGTTATTCCAGCGATGCGCGAACGGCCCTGTCTCGCAAAATCGCGCTGAATAGTTTTTGGCTGCTAACCGGCTCCATGCTGATCGGCAGCCACATTCTCGCTTTCTTTGGAATTTCTATTCCCGTCGTGCAAGTGGGTGGCGGACTTGTGGTCATGTCTGCGGGCTGGACCCTGCTGCAGCAGCGAGAAGCCGAAAAACCGCGCACTTCCGACGAAAAAAAGATTACCAGTCAGGACATCGCGAACCGGGCCTTTTATCCTCTAACCCTGCCCTTAACCGTCGGCCCCGGTTCGATTTCCGTGGCTCTGACTTTGGGCGTGAATGAGGCTCCGCAGCGCAGCAACTTAGTCCGGCTGATCGCCGCCATTGTTGGGCCTGCGCTGGTGGCGCTTACTATTTATCTGAGCTATCGTTTTGCGGAACGCGTCGGGAAACTACTGGGAGAAACCGCCATGAACGTGATAGTTCGGCTCACTGCTTTTATTCTCCTTTGCATCGGCGTCCAGATTGTTTGGGGCGGTCTTCGGGCTTTATTAGGCTCCATTCATTGAAATAATAGTGTTCAGTCGCTCACGTCTTAGTAGTCTAGAAGTAAGTTCCCCTACATGATTCGACGCGTTTTACTGGTCTTTATCGCGGGAAGCGTGTCGCTGCTTCTGGTGTCTGTGCGATCAGGCGCCGCAACTGACCCTGTTTTCGGTCAGATCGATTCCATTGTCCAATCGCTGTCAGACATTACCGGCCTTTCGGAAAAGCACCCCGTGCCGTATGGGCGCATGAACAAGCGGCAGCTTCGGCAGTTTTTGAATAAGCGAGTCAAAAAAACCTTGAAGCCCGAGGAAATCTATGCAGATGAACTGGCGCTGAAGATGTTCGGCTTTGTGCCGCAGGACTTCGATCTCCGTAAATCAACAATTGATCTGCTCACCGAACAAGCCGCCGCTTTCTACGATTACGACGAAAAAAAGCTTTTTCTGATGGATGAATCGTCGTCCGCTGCTGAAACCGTTACGCTGGCTCACGAACTGGCGCACGCCCTGGCAGACCAGCACTTTCATTTGGCAAACTTCATGAATGATACGCCGTCGAATGACGATGAAAATTTGGCGCATTCCGCCGTGGTGGAGGGAGAAGCGTCGTGGCTGATGATGGCTTACACGCTGAAACAAGCCGGCCAGGACCCGGTGCCTACGGCTGACGCGCTCAAGGCAATTGTTGATTCCAGTCCCGCTTCCTTTGCGGAGTTTCCGGTTCTGAAGGAGTCTCCGCTGTATATCCGACAATCCTTGTTGTTTCCTTACACCGAAGGAACCAAGTTTTTCGACGCTGTTTATAAGAAGCTAGGACGGCAGGCGTTCATGGCCGTGTTTACCGATGCGCCCAGGGACTCCGCCCAGATCATGCATCCCGACCGCTACTTTGCGCACGAGCAGCCCGCGCATCCTCCCTTGCCGCAAGCGGCTTCCTTGAAAGAGGCCGAAGAGATTACCGAAGGGTCCGTGGGTGAGTTCGACCATACGATGCTGTTACGTCAATTCGCGGGAGAAGGGGAGGCCGGCGCTCTTTCTCCCCACATCCGTGGCGGGCAGTTTCGCATTGCGGCAGCCGGAAAAGAACGGAAGCCGGTTCTACAGTACTCTTCCGAATGGGACACGCCGGAAAACGCTGCCGCCTTCTTTGCGCTGTATCCGAAGATACTGGCCGGCAAATGGAAGCATTGCGACATTTCCTTGGCAAAGGATTCGGTGCTGGCCGGTACCGGCGACAGCGGGATGTTTGTAGTCCGGTTATCGGGAAAGCTGGTTTGGAGTCTAGAGGGCTTAAGCGACCCTGAAGACTGGCAACGATTAAAAGCCGTCCCAACAGAAGAAATAGTTCGCCGCAACCCAACGCCGACGGGCATTGCTGCCGGACAGCCGGGGCGCTTTTAGGCTACACTAAAAGACGGAGATTTATTAGCGTGAAGATAGCCGTTGCCTCACTTGCGAGTTTGCTGCTTGCGACTGTGTCGCTGATTGCTGCGGATGCAACTTCCGGCCGAAAAGCCCCGGAGTTGGCGTTTAACGTTTCTGGAAACGGCCAGAAGCTTTTGAGCCAGTACCGGGGTAAAGTGGTTGCCTTGGAATTCATCTTTACCACTTGCCCGCACTGCCAGGCTGCTTCGCATGTGATGAGCCGGTTTCAGCAGGAGTTCGGCCCGCAAGGTTTCCAGGCCATTGACGTAGCCATTAACGACAACGCCGACTTGCTGGTGGAGAACTTTGTAAAAGATTTTCAGGTCGCCTTCCCAGTCGGCTGGATGTCCAAGGAACAGATGATGTCTTTTATGGGCTTTAAACCGGATGCCCGGTTCGTTGTTCCGCAAATGGTTTTGATTGACCGCAAGGGCTATATTCGCTACCAAACTCCTCCAACCGAAAGCGAAGATTGGGACAAGTTGATGAAAGAGGATGCGCTTAAGCAGCATATCGAAGAGTTGCTGGGAGCGGCTAATTCTGCCAAACGTACCTCTCCTTCCGGGAACAGCCGCATTGCACTTGCAAAAAAGCCTTCCTGAATTTTCCCCACGCGCCCGTAGCTCAGCTGGATAGAGCGTTTGCCTCCGGAGCAAAAGGTCAGAGGTTCGAATCCTCTCGGGCGTACCACAAATTTAAATGTTCTTTCGTGCTGTATCTTTTTTAAGAAGTTTCTTGAGCAGAATAGGAGCGACGTAGAAACTCGTCGCCTGAAGACGGGTAATTGGGTCTCGAAGATTCAACAGGCCCGCTTCAGCTCCTACGCCTAAAATTCCCAGTGTTCAAGTCAATCTAATTCCCCTGCGTTTAGCCTCCGCTCGACCACGGCTCTCATCAATCAACAGCAATACTTTCGAAGTTCGCCCTTGTGCTAGAAATATAACTTCTTGTTCGCCAGCACCAAGTCCGTTGAGCGCAGAATCAATGATTTTGCCATCCACCGCAAAATCTTAATTTTGAAGCACAAAGGCGTGTTCAAATCATCTACTGACTGACAAACATCCCATGCCGGAAAACAGCAATCAGCAGACGCACCAGTGGAAATCAAGCGTGAATCCGTGGATCATTGCCGCCGCTGTAATTCTCCCAGCCTTCATGGAAGTAATCGACACTTCTATCGCTTCCGTCTGCATTCCTTATAT
This sequence comes from uncultured Bryobacteraceae bacterium, assembly GCA_964247955.1. Lineage (GTDB taxonomy): Bacteria > Acidobacteriota > Terriglobia > Bryobacterales > Bryobacteraceae > Bog-105. Next base: position 11,585 of record CAXTWT010000011.1, on the reverse strand, counting down.
TGCCGGCAGTCTTTCCGCTTCCAATGATGAGGCAAGCTGGGTTCTCACCTTTTATTTGCTCTCAAATGCGGTCGTTCTTCCTGCCAGTGCTTGGTTTTCTCTGCGTTTCGGCAGAAAACGATTTCTGATTGCGTCCATGGTCATTTTCACGATCTCCTCGTTTTTCTGCGGCGCTTCCACCAGCTTAATCATGATTCTGTTAGCGCGGCTGGTACAGGGCGCAGGCGGCGGCGCTTTGCAACCTTTATCGCAAGCGATTTTGACGGAAAGTTTTCCGCCCGAAAAGCGCGGCATGGCAATGGGGTTATTTGGCTTAGGCGTGGTCGTGGCTCCCGTGCTGGGGCCGACCTTGGGTGGCTGGCTGACGGTTACCTACTCCTGGCGTTGGGCGTTTTACATTAATATTCCGGTAGGAATTCTGGCCGTGTTTATGATTTCGCGTTTTGTGGAAGATCCGCCCTACATCAAGAACGCGAAACCGGGCGGCCTAGATAAGATCGGATTCGGTTTGTTGGCCATTTGGCTGGGCTGCATGCAAATCATTCTGGATCGCGGCCAGGAAGACGATTGGTTTGGAGCGACATGGATTCGCTACGCCTTTGCCATCATGGTTGTCACGTTTATCTGGTTTATTATCAGCCAGCTCAAGGCAGCCAAGCCGCTGACGGATTTAACGATATTCAAAAACCGCAATTTCACGATAGGCGCGATCTTGATTTTTATGTTCGGCGGCGCTATTTACGCTTCGGTTTCTCTTCTGCCCTTGTTTTACCAGAATATGCTGTCTTACGATGCCTTCAGCGCCGGCTTGGCTGTGTCGCCGCGCGGCGTCGGCGCTATTCTGGCCATGCCGATTGTCGGATTGTTGGTGGCGAAAATGGATACGCGCATATTAGTGTCAGCGGGCTTCCTAGTCTTTGGCGCCTGTAGCCTACTCTGGGGAAATCTGACTACGGATATCTCTCCTTGGTCGCTAACAATATCGATCATTATCAGCGGCTTTTCATTAGGGTTTGTTTTCGTGCCTCTGAGTACCGCCTCGCTGGGCGACCTGCCGTCGAACAAAGTGGGCAATGCCAGCGGCTTATTCAACTTGATGCGCAATGTGGGAGGTAGCGTCGGAATTTCGGTTGTGAATACCATTCTCGCCCGCCATGAACAGCTTCATCGCACGGAGATGCTGCATAACTTGTCTCCCACTAATCCCACGTTTCAACACTCTGTTGCTCAACAAAGCCAATTTTTAGCCGGCACTTATGGGCCGGCCAATTCGCTAATACGTGCTTACAAAATGATAGAAGGCAATTTGACGACGCAAGCCCTGCTTTGGTCTTATGTGGATGACCTCCGCTATATGGCGCTTGCTTGTTTTCTGTGCGTTCCTGTTGTTTGGATGCTCAAGCGAGTAAAGGCCAAACCTGGAGCCGTAGCGGCTCATTAAGGTCTGTTTACTTCGACAACGGAGCAATGCCTTTGAGCCGCATATAAACCGTCAAGATGCCGAACTGCTCGGTATCGTGAGTGGTGTTGCCAATCAGCGCTCCCAAACGTGTGCTTTGCCCACGTGGTGTTTTGATGGCCTCCGAAGCGTTTGCATCCGTTAAGGAGTCATAAGCTTTGTCACAAGCGGCGAATGCATCATGAAGCGCAGAAACAATATCTGCCTTTGTCGTCTTCGCTGCCGTACTCGATGACCCTCCCTCACCGCCCGTTACGGCTGGACAAGTATGGCTTTGCGCCGTCGCCACATGAGCCACTACTTCTCCAAAGCTGCGAATTTCCGGGGTCGGCTTGAAGCTGTAATTCTCTTCAGGCATTTTCTCCGCCATGTTGAGAATGTTGTTTTTTACGTTTGTATAAGCGCGCTTCACTTCGGCGCTGATGCTTGGGGTGGATTGCGCATGAATAATGCCTGCGCATCCGAGGGAAAAAAGGATTCTTGCTGCTGTTGAACAGTTCACGTTGCGGCTCCGTTTTAGGTTGGAATAGAACGAAGCCATTGTACGCTACAGCTTGGCAAAACAAAAAACACCTCAAAAGCGATGAAGCCCTTAAGGTGTTTTACTTGAAAACGGTTTTGTTAGGCCGTTGCTGTGCTTGAGCCTTGTACAAGCCTTGCGTAAGCTTGACGGGATGCGTTCGGAATGAGCTTCCAAACCTTCTCTGCCGTGACTTTTTCTTCTGCTTGGATTTCACGCGCCAAACTGGCTGTCTGGCTGTCGCCTGCGGCTTCCGCCGAGGTTGCCAAAGCCTCATACATGGCCATCTCACTGTTCTCAACGGCGAACGCCATCATCAAGTTCTGAGTGGTGCGTTCTTCCTTTTCATGGCCGATCGACGCGGCTTTGGGAGCTAACCCAAACATGTGAGCCAAAAAGCTTTTGGCTGTAGACGGGCTGCCGCCGAGAGCTTCCAAACGGGCTGTCAATTTCTCATACTGCCGCTTTGTTTCCAATGCGTGCTGGCGAAACGCTAACTTTGCAGCCTCATCGTCGCCTTCCTGCGAAAACCCGTCGAGTTGCGTTTCAAAACTCTTCTCCGCAGCAATCGCGTCTACCAAATACCTTTTAATAACATCTGCGCTTGTTTCTGCCATAAACCTACTCCTACATATGTGAGACAAAGCAGAAACGGCTCTGTTTCCTTAATAAAAAGGCCCGAATGCATGTTTCAAATTTTGCGTTCGGGCCGGTAAAAACACGAGCAAACATTATTTTTCAAACATGGAAGTCTTCGTGTGATTCCACGGCTTCGGCTGATACGTCCAATTACGGCTGGTGTAGTCGCTGAACGTGAGCAGAATCAGGATGGACAACCAGACCAGACCGGCCACCACAAACAGCTTGGTCAAAGTTGTGGTGAAACGCACGCCCATAAAGATCCAGACAACCAATGACGCCTTTACCAGCGCAATAGACAAAGCGGCAACGATATTGAATGCGCCTAAATTGATATGCGAAACCACTGTAGTAAGCACTGTTAAAGCAATTAATGCGGCAAAAACGCCAACCAAGGCGTTTACTTTCGGAATGGGTACATGGTGCGAACTCATGTTTATCTGTCTCCAATCAGGTAAAGGAGCGGGAAAAGGAAAATCCAGACAATATCGACAAAGTGCCAATACAGACCGACCATCTCGACGGGCGTAAAGTAATTCTCGCTGTACTTTCTCCGGTACGCTTCCACCGCCAGCCAAGTCAGGAGTCCAAGGCCGACGATCATGTGAACCGCGTGCATGCCTGTCATGGCGAAGTACAAAAAGAACAATATCTGCGCATTGTGTTCAAACTGAGGGAATTCGTGGTATTGAAATCCCAAACCTGGAATTAAATTCTCTACGTATTTGTTGTGATACTCAAACGCCTTTACTCCCAGGAATATGGCGCCAAAGATCATGGTCAGAATCAAATACCGGATCAGTTCGGCGCGCTTGCTTAACTGCGCAGAACGGACAGCCATCGCCATTGTTAAGCTGCTGCAAATCAGCACGGCAGTATTGGTGGCGCCCAGGGTGACGTCCATGTACTTGCTGGTACTGGCGAAAGCGCCGTAATACAGGTTGCGGTATACGGCGTAGCTGGCGAACATGCCGCCAAAGAACAGAACTTCCGTAATCAGGAAGGTCCACATGCCCAGCGTGTCAGCATCCATCTGCTGGCCGGGAGTAGCAAAGTGATGCTTTAAATAAACTTCTTCTTCAGGGGAGATAGCCTCATGAGCTACCGGCATTACTGCGTCAGCCACCGATTTCCTCCAACTTGCCGTAATTATACGCTTCTTCCGTTACGGTCGGCGTTTCGTCAAAATTAAACGTGGTGGGAGGCGACTGAATCTGCCATTCCAGTCCCGCCGCGCCCCACGGATTCTTTCCCGCCTTCGGCCCGTATCGCCAGGACCAAACAAAGTAAACCATCGGGATCAGATAGCCGATGCCGAGAATCGATGCTCCGGCAGTTGACAGAACATTGAGCGCCTGCCATTCCGGCGGATAGGATTGATAGCGTCGCGGCATGCCCAGGTAGCCCAGAATAAACTGCGGGAAAAACGTCAGGTTGAAACCGATAAAGATGATCAGCACGGCAAATTTCGACCATCCTTCCGGATACATGCGGCCCGTTATTTTCGGCCACCAGAAATGCAAACCGCCCAGGAACGCCATTACCATTCCGCCCACCATGACGTAATGGAAGTGCGCCACCACGAAGTAGGTTCCGTGCGCCGCCACGTCCGTACCCAAAGTGGCAAGATGCAGTCCAGTCATGCCGCCGATGGTAAACAGCCCGATAAACCCGAATACATACAGCATCGGAGTATCGAAAGAGATGGAGCCTTTATACATCGTTGCGGTCCAGTTAAAGACTTTGATCGCGGAAGGAACCGCCACCATGAAGCTCAGAAACGAGAAGGCAACGCCCGTATATACGCTCTCGCCGGTGACAAACATGTGATGGCCCCAAACCACAAAGCTCAGGACTGCAATAGCCATGCTGGAGAAGGCGACAAAGTTGTATCCGAAAATTCTCTTTTTCGAAAAGCAGGTAACAATCTCACTGATCACGCCCATGCCGGGAAGAATCATGATGTAGACAGCGGGATGGGAATAGAACCAGAACAGGTGCTGGAACAGAATCGGGTCGCCGCCGATGTTCGGATCAAAAATGCCGACATGCGCGATGCGCTCAAAGCCCAGCAGCAGGATTGTGATGGCGAGCACGGGAGTTCCCAGCACCTGGATCAGTCCCGTCGCGTAATTGGACCACACAAACAGCGGCAGTCGGCTCCAGGTCATTCCCGGAGCGCGCATTTTATGTACGGTGACGATGAAATTAAGGCCGGTTAAGATCGAGGAAAATCCGGCAATAAAGATGCCCATCGCCGCCGCCAGCACATACGAGTTGGAGTAGGTGCTGCTGTAAGGCGCATAAAAGGTCCAGCCCGTATCCACGCCGCCGCGAAAGATCGCGTACAACGTAAACGCGGCGCCGGCGATGTAAAGGTACCAACTTAGGAGATTCACGCGCGGGAACGCCAAATCTTTCGCTCCGATCATGATCGGGATTAAAAAGTTAGCAAGCGTAGCGGGAATCGATGGAACCAGAAACAGGAACACCATCACAATGCCGTGTAGCGAGAACAGCCGATTATAGGTTTCCGGCGAGAAGATGCCCTCCGGCTGCAGCAGATTGATACGGAACAGCACCGCCATCGCGCCGCCGACAAAAAACATTGCCGTGATGGAGAACAAATACAACATCGCGATGCGTTTATGGTCCGTCGTAAACAGCCAGCTTTTCCAGCCGAACTCGACATTAAGGTAGTTCACCTCTTCCGGCGCTACCTGCGGTATTTCGTGTGCGATTGTTGCCATGAACTAAATTCTTTCTTAGATACTAATTTCTACGCTAGCGGGAAGAGCCTAAGCTGCCGGTGTTCGCATCTGTGGGCGCGATAACAATCGGTCTTTGTTGGTCTCCCAACTGAGATGCCGGTTCCGGCGGCGATAAGGACCTGATATAAGCGATTAACTGAATCACATTGGCCTCGGTCAACTGCCCTTTATAAACGGGCATGATATTGGGCTGAAAGCCTGCGGCAATCTTGGCGTTTGGTTCCAGAATAGACTCACGAAGATAAGCGTCATCCGCCACAACGGTTCGTCCATCCGCCAGTTGGACCGGCTTATTATAAAGCCCCACCAACACCGGGCAGCGGCCCTGCTGATTCTGCACGTGGCAGTTGGAACAGCCGTTCTGCATAAATATAGAGCGGCCCTGCTCCACCAGCGATCCCGCAGAACCTGTACCGCCGCCTGCCAGCCAATTGGCATAATCGCGGTCGTTCAATACGTCCACCCATCCGACCATGCCGGAGTGTTCCATGCCGCAGTATTCAGTACAGAACAAGTGGTAACGGCCTGGTTTGGTTGCTGTAAACCACAAACTGTTGTAATGGCCGGGCATCACATCGTGGCGCACTCGGAACGCCGGAATCGAAAAACTATGGATGACATCCTCGGACGCCATCGTGAGCTTTACCGGCTGGTTGATAGGCACATGCAGCGCATTGATCTCGCTGCCGCCATTCGGGTACTGCACCTTCCACATCCACTGCTTGCCGGTAACAAAAACTTCCATCGCGTCTTTGGGCGGGTTTTGCGCCGCAAAGAATAGCTGCGCTCCCCAGGCAAACATGACCAGCATGATCAGAAAGGGCGTAATCGACCACGCCAGTTCCAGCCTTGTTGACCCTTCAATCTGCGTCGGCTCTATATTCTCCCGCCTGCGGTATTTCCAGGCAAACACGGCGATTAAGGCAAAAATCAGAACCGTCAGCACAATGGCAACGATGTTGATATACCACCACAGCGCATCAATCTGACTGGCCTGGGCCGAAGCGGCTACGGGAAATAGCTGCAAATCGGCAAGAGGAAAGAAACTAGCCCACATGCTTCACCGCTTTCCATGGCAAGCCCGTGCTTTGTTTTTTGTCGTTTCGCATAAGGTAATAAACAAGCGCCATAATTCCCAAGACCGTGAAAAGGCCCGCCGCTTTCAAGATGTTGATAATCGCCAAGGTGTATTTGCCCTGGCTTGGGTCGTAATGAAAACAAAACTGCAGGATGAAATCGACCGGGCGGCTGATTTTATGTTGCGCCGCATTCGCCAACGCTAACCGGAGATCGGCAGGCGCGTAGTCGGTGCCGAAAAAGTACCGGCTCATTCTGCCGTCGGGGGTCGCCACCATAATTCCGCTCGCATGAATGTATTGCTTTGTCGGTACATCCCAGTGATACCCAAAACCAATCGCCGAAGCGAGACGTGAAATGGAATCCTGCGACCCGGTAAGAAAATGCCAGCCCGAGTTGAACCCGGCGCGGCCGAACAGCTTTGCGTACTCAGCCTTTTTTTGGGCAGCAGCAGCGGGTGTGTCAGCCGGATCAAAGCTGACAACCACCACGTTGTAATCCAGGCCCACCTGCAGCGGCATGCGACGCAGGCTTGTTACGGTTTCCCGCAGGCTCATCGGACACAAGGAAGGACATTTGAAATACACGAGCGAAAAGATCACCGGCTTCTCGCCGAAATAGGTCCGAAGCGGAACCGTTTGCCCCGTTTCATCGTGAAAAAGCAGATCCAACGGCACTGGCGAGTTAATGTTTTGCTCAATAGTGACGCCGCGCGTCATCTGCGGGCGGGCATATTGAGCCTGAAGCAAACTGCCGGCGAGCAGAAGCGTTCCCAAACTCGCCAGGATTTTACTGCGCATTCTTACGAATTTCTCCCTGAATCTGTGTCTGTGCTTGCGGCTTCCCGTATGGCATATTGTTTATGCTTCCCGCAAAGTCTCGGCCCTCGCCTCCGGGCGTTTGAATACCCTGCGGCGCTCCAGGCGCAACATTCAATCGAGCAGTTACCGCGTCAATGGCTTTATCAATCGGAATGTGAATATGCCCATTCGCGTCCTTGCCGTAGTTGTTCAAAATTTGGTCTTCACGCGCCCGCAGGTCCGGCAGAATGTCCCACGGATGTACCTCTAATTGAGGAGAAGGGGGCAGGACACGCGCAGGTGCGACAGCGCTCGGCAACACACCCGGCGGATTCGCTTTCTCCAACAGCCGTTGAATTCCTATCGTCATAATAAAGACCACAATCAGCGTGCCGCCAATAACCGCTAGAGAAGAGACAATCGTCCCCACTTTTGCATCGGTGCCTTCAAAACGCGTGCCGCCATGCCCTTCGTGCGGCTCGCTGACAACTGGCCCGCGATTGCTGACCATTTCATTTTGGGTAGGGTCCAGCACGCCGCTGGGCTTTTCCGTACGATTTTTACTCATGCTGCTAACTCCGGTAATGGTTCTGCAATGCGCGGGTCGTGTAAGGGCAGTAAGGGGCGTCGCCTGAGTTGTCCCAGGTAAGCGTACAGCCAAATGCCTCCCACACCGATAAACGCTGCAAAATCGGTCCAGTACAAAGCAAATCCTTTGTTTCGGAAGGTTGGCTCCACGATCCAGAAAAGATCAATCACCCGGGCGCACAGCAGCCATATCGCAACGCGAATCAACCGCTTCGGGTTCTGCTTTCGCGCTTGTGACAGCAGCGCCAGAAAAGGAATCGCGAACATCGTGAAACCTAAAGCCCAGGTAATCACCTTCCAAAAGCCGCGCGTGCGCAGAAGATACCAGCCGATTTCCTGCGGCAAGTCAGCGGGCCATATGATAATCAATTGCGATGCGGAAAGATAGGTCCAAAAGATCGTAAAAGCAAACATCAAATTGCCGAGATCATGCAGCAGTTTGGAATTGATCCGCCCGCCGAACCGATCCCCGCGCGATGTCAGAATCAGCACAACAATGGACAACGCAAAAGTTTGCAGAACGTCGCCGATCAAAAGTAGGGCACCATATACCGTCGAATAAAACTCGGCATCGGTGGACAGCAGCCAGTCAACGTAGGCAAACGTGCCTGTCAGCACAAAGATCAACAAACCGGGAGCACTGAACTGCCGTAAGCGTACAGGGATGGTCGGGTCGCCCGTTTGGTCCTGCTGATCGGTCATTCTCTGCACGCGGAAGCCCCAGAAAAGCCAAATGGCAAAGTAGATGAGGACGCGAACAATAAAGAAAGGCACATTCAGATAAGGAGACTTATGTTGCAGAATCCTGTGCGCTTCTTCCGACACCTCGGCGGGAAAATGCACCGCGTTGCCGACCCAAGGATAGAGATAACCCATCCCGATCAGGAGAGGCAAAAACAGTAAGAATACGACCGGCAACGTGCGCATCTTGGCTTCGAGCAGTCGGCGAATCGTGACGCCCCACTTGCCCCCTACTACGTTATTCAGCAGCAGCACGCCTAAACCGCCCAGAGCAAAACCTGCCCAATACAAAAACGCGAACAGATATGACTGAAAAAATTGAGCCCGACTCGCAAAGAACCCGGCTACGCAAAGTATCAGGCCCAAGCCTCCTACGACGCCGGAAATGCGTTCGACGCTCGCAGCCCTCGGGCCTAATCGCACTACTGGAACTTCCGTTGAGCTGCCATGATTGCTGCTCATTGCTGGCCTCCTCCGCTGCTTCTACCACCGGTTGTGTTGGCCGCCTGCTGCAACTCGGGCGGCGCGTTCTGGCTTAATTGCAGCGCCCGGATATAAGCTGCGATCCTCCAGCGGTCGTCACTAGCAACGCGCGACGCATAGGGAAACATCGCGCCGTATCCATTGGTAATCACGTCAAAGAAATGCCCGATCGGCGCATTGACCAATCTGGGGTCATGAAAATTCGGCGGCTGCCGCAATCCGCGCAGCACAATCATGCCGCGCCCATCTCCGACACGGCCATGGCATGGAGAACAGTAAATTTCATATCGGTCCTTTCCCCGGACCACATCCTCGTGGCTGATTTGAATCGGAATAGCGGTAATATCCTGGCCATTCTGCTTGCCGGTATAGCGCGCTTCGTTCAGGCGAAGCTGTCCGCGCGCTACCGTGTCGTCAATGGTGAAACGAGCAGAACGACGATCACCGAAAAAGTCTGTACCCGCCAGCGGCTTATAGCGCGGCTGATTGTGCATGTCCTGACGGCACGCGGTTAAACTGAGCGTCCCGAACAGGAGCGCCGCCCAAATTGTTTTACGCCGGAACAACCGACACCTCATTTCCTCCAAGGTCGCGCAGGAACTGCACGGTTTCTTCCGTGCGGAACTTCGGATCGGATGATTCAATGCACAAAAAGAACCGATCCACCGAAGCCCTAGCGAACTCCGGCACATTAAAGACCGGATGATACGGCCTCGGCAACCCATTCATCGCTAATACGCAGATCAAGGATGTGATGGCCGAAAGCAGAATCATGCACTCAAACGTAATCGGGATAAAAGAAGGCCAGCTATTCAGCGGTCTTCCGCCTACGTTGTGCGCGTAGGCCACGCCGGAAATCCATTCGAGCAGCGTGAAGCCGCCGATAGCACCCGTCACACCGCCGCAAAGAACCGCTAGGGCAACATAATTCTTTTTATAACCGATAGCCTCAGCTAATCCTTCTATCGGCATTGGGGTATAAGCATCCATGCGGCGATATCCGTTAGCATAAGCCCGTTGCGCCGCCCGCATTAAAGCTTCCGGCGAAAGGAATTCCGCCATTGCGCCATGAATGGCCGGTAGTTCATGAAGTTGTGCGTGTCCGCTCATGCTTGTGTTTGGGCCTCCGCTCCCTCCAACGCCGCTGTGCTGTGTTCCTTGCCGTGGTGGACTGCTTCGCGTACTTCGAAAATCGAAATGGACGGCAGCGCGCGCACGAACAGGAAGATCAGGAGCATAAAGAATCCAATGGTTCCGGCGTAGGTGGCCCAATCCCACTTTGTTGCAACATAAGTACCCCAAGAAGAAGGCAGGAAGTCCCGATGCAAGCTGGTCACTACGATCTCAAACCGCTCCAGCCACATGCCGATGTTGATGATAATCGATATGATCCAGACCAAAGCGAGGTTCATCCGCACCCGGCGGCTCCAGAGCGCTTGCGGGATCAAAATGTTGCAGATAATCAGCAGCGCATAACTCCATGCGTAAGGACCCGTGACGCGGTTCCAATACATGAAGCTTTCATACTTGTCACCGCTATACCAGGCATAAAACGCCTCCATTCCATAGCCGTAGGCAACAATCAGGCCGACGCCGAGCATCAGCTTGGAAGCGGATTCGATGTGCCGCATCGTAACTAAGTCCCGCAGGTTATACCAGGAGCGCAGCGGAATCATCAGCGTTAACACCATGGCGAAACCGGAGTAAACCGCGCCCGCCACGAAATATGGCGGAAAGATTGTGGTGTGCCAGCCCGGTAGTTGGCTGACGGCGAAGTCAAAGGAAACGATAGTGTGAACGGAAAGAACCAGCGGCGTCGCCAAGCCTGCCAGCAGAAGATATGCCTTCTGGTAGCGATGCCAGTGGATCGCCGAGCCGCGCCAGCCGAGCGATAAAATGCCGTAAGCCCGCTGCATCCAGACCTTTGGAGCAGTGTCGCGCATCGAAGCCAGATCCGGGATCAAGCCGATGTACCAGAAAATCAGCGAAGTCAAACCATATGTGGAAACAGCGAACACGTCCCATTCGAGCGGGCTGCGCGGCTGCGGCCAGATCCACATGGAATTCGGGTAGGGAATCAGCCAGTACGCCAACCACGGGCGGCCCAAGTGGAGGATGGGGAACATACCCGCGCAAGCCACTGCGAACAGCGTCATGGCTTCGGAGAACCGGTTAATCGAGGTGCGCCAATCCTGCTTAAGAAGAAATAAAACGGCAGAAATCAGCGTTCCGGCATGGCCGATACCGATCCACCAAACGAAATTGATAATCGCAAAGCCCCAGGCAACCGGAATGTTGATGCCCCAGATGCCGACTCCCTTCAAAAACAGGTAACAAACGGCCACTGCCAGCACGTTCACGAAAATGAAGGAGATGAAGGCTCCCACCAGCCACTTCTTGGGAGACCTTTTCAAGGGCAGGTACACAACCCCGGCGATGCGATCTGTGACCGTGGTGTAGTCGTGTCCCGGACCAAGAATCTCATCCGGCCCAGGATCTGGAATCGT
>CAXTWT010000010.1:31954-34616 GCA_964247955.1 uncultured Bryobacteraceae bacterium | reverse complement strand
GGACTCTGGAGTTTAAATCCACCCGAACGCTTCCTTAACAACATAGAACCGTTCAGGGCGGGAAGAAAGTTTCAAGTCGAGATTACATCCTGAGCTTCATTGGCTGATACTATGTGTGCTTCCTTGTTTCCCAAACCGGCAACAATCGAGTTAACGTCATAAACGCAACCGGCCCAGACTCCGCCGCTTGCTTGCACGAGCGCCGCCCACATGCGCGTGTCGTCCGGCAGGGCGGGGTCCGGCGCTAAATCGGTGCGTGGTTTTCGCAGCGCCAGCCGCCGTGCGCCTTCGGCAGCATCAAATGTTTCGCCGTTTTCGCCTACAAAATTTACGGAAGCCTGCAAACTGTTGCGGTCAACAATAATCTCCATCAGGTCGCCGTCGCGGACCTTGCCTACCGGTCCTCCGGCCAAGGCTTCCGGTGAAACATGCCCCACGCAAGCGCCTGTGGAAACACCGCTGAACCGAGCATCAGTGATAACGGCAACGTGCTTGCCGAAATGCAGATGTTTGAGCGCGGACGTGATCTGATAAATCTCCTGCATTCCAGAGCCGAGCGGCCCGCCGCAGATCAGAACCATGACGTCGCCGATCTGCACCTCACCTTCCTTGATGGCGCGGATCGCCGCCTTTTCCGTTACAAAAACCCGAGCGGGTCCGCGTTTGCGGTACACATTGTCCTCATCCACGACCGAAGAATCGATGGAAGTGCTTTTCACAACGGACCCTTCAGGAGCTACATTGCCGAAAGGAAAGCTGACTGTGGGCGACAAGCCTTTGCTTCGCGCCTGATCAGCCGACATAATCACATTGTCGGGATCAATGCCGTCCCGTTGCAGAAGCTCCTGCCGGAGCCGGAGACGGCGCTCGCTGTCGGCCCACCAGTCGAGACAGGTTCCCAATGTTTCTCCCGTAACCGTGCGAACGCCCGTATCGAGCAATCCCATGCGTCGTAAATGCAGCATGACCTCCGGCACTCCTCCTGCCAGAAACACGTGTACCGTTGCATAATTTTTAGGACCATTCGGCAGACAATCAACCAATCGGGGGATTTGCCGGTTTAGGTTCGACCAGTCATTCGCGGAAGGCCGCTTCAATCCCCCTGCATGGGCGATGGCCGGGACATGCAGCAGCAAATTCGTGGACCCTCCAAAAGCCGCGTGCAGCACCATCGCGTTCGTTAAAGCTGCTTGCGTCAGAATGTCGCGCGTGGTCAGTCCTTGTGTCATCAGCCTCAGCACAGCTCCCGCAGATCGTTTCGCGGCATCCAGCCAAATCGGATGGCCCGACGGCGCGAGCGCTGTATGAGGCAACGCCATCCCGAGAGCCTCACAGACGACTTGCGAAGTAGCGGCGGTTCCTAAAAACTGGCATCCGCCTCCCGGCGAGGCGCAAGCCCGGCAACCGGCTTCTTCCGCTTGCTCCAGCGTGATCTCTCCATGCGCAAAACGAGCGCCGATGGTTTGCACCTTTCCGGCGTCTTCCCCCTGTTCTGGAAGCAGCGTGACGCCGCCCGGAACAATAACCGTCGCCAGGTGATGGCACGATGCCAGGGCCATGGTCATAGCGGGTAAACCTTTGTCGCAGGTGGCAACGCCGATTACCCCTTTCCGGTTCGGAAGCGACCGGATCAGACGCCGAAACACCAGCGCCGCATCATTGCGATACGGAAGTGAATCGAGCATTCCTGCCGTGCCTTGTGTTCTGCCGTCACAGGGGTCCGTGCAGGTAGCGGCAAACGGGAGCGCGTGAAGAGACTTCAGCTCTAACGCCGCCTCTTTGACCAGCAATCCGACTTCCCAATGGCCGGTGTGGTATCCGAGCGCAATCGGGGTGCCGTCATCCGCTCTAAGCCCTCCATGCGTGCTGAGAATTAACACCTCAGGCCCGCCCAGTTTGTCCGGTCTCCAGCCCATCCCGACATCCTGGGTTAAGCCGAATAAATCTCCTGACGGAGAAGCCAACAACTGTTCGGGAGTTAAATACAGCTTGCCTTGCGGTCCCGGCGCGCGGGTTGGAACGTTAAAAAGAGCGGGATCACTCGTTTCAAGGATGGAGGAAAGGGAGATTGTGGTGTTCACGAGTTTTATCGAATCGAATCCAGATTTTAACTCTCTTCCGCAGGAAGTACTATCAATGAATAGCTGGAACTACGAAAAACGATGAAGCTTTACCGCACACAGGCAGGCGCTGTTATAGAAGAGGAAGGGCAGTTTTACCGCCTGGAGAACACCGAGTCCTGGGATGATCTGGTGACACGCGACGATCTCTACCAACACCTTAAAGGCGTAATGGGTTCGCTGCCTTCCGACGAAAACTTTGATGAAAACAGCGCGACGGCTCCTATTCAATCGCAGGAAGTTTGGGCTGCGGGAGTGACTTACTACCGCAGCCGCGAAGCCCGTAAAGAAGAGTCGAAATCCTCCGGCGGCGGTGACTTTTACCATCGCGTGTACGAAGCTGAACGCCCGGAGCTGTTTTTTAAGGCAACTCCCCATCGCGTGGTCGGCCCTGGAGGAAAGGTAAAGCTACGGGATGACGCCTCCTGGACCGTGCCTGAACCTGAACTGACGCTGCTGGTTACTCCAAACGGCAAAATTACCGGCTACACTGTCGGCAATGACATGAGTTCCCGCGACATCGAAGGCGAAAATCCCTTGTA
>CAXTWT010000010.1:18865-31854 GCA_964247955.1 uncultured Bryobacteraceae bacterium | reverse complement strand
ATCGTGCCGCCCGATTCCTTTACGCTGGAAACCGGTGATGAGATTCGTATCACCATCACCGGCATCGGAACGCTTGTTAACTACGTGGGATAAGAGATGCTACTGCCGCAGGAAAATTGTAAATTCTCCGCCTTTGGCATCCAGAATCACGGTGGCTCCCGGCGGAATCTGTCCTTGCGACACCAGCGCCGCCACTGGCTGAATGAAGTTCCTCTGCACGGTACGCTTCAGTTCCCGCGCGCCGAATTCACAACTCACGCCGGTATCCAGCAGCAGATTCCGGCCTGCCGCCGTGCAGTTCAACTTAAAGGCTCGCAGCCCCAGACGGCTCTGCACTAAACGCCCAAAGTCTGTGAAAATCTGTTCAAGAATTGTCTCGCAAGCTGTGCGCTCCAACGGCTTATAAGTCACCACCGAATCAATCCGATTCACAAATTCCGGTGAAAACTTCTGCCGTACCGCGCTCAGCCCGGCGCTTTGAATTCGCTTCTCGTCCACGGCTTTCGCCGGCAGCATGGCCTCAAAGCCAAAGTCCGGACGATTAATCTTCCCAATCGACTTTGCGCCCAGGTTGCTGGTTAAAAAAATCAGGCTGCGCTCGAAATTAACCGTGCTGTTATCACCAAGCCGCAGCGTTGCCTTATCTAAAATCCCAAGTAATAAGCGTGTCATGGAGGCAGCCGCTTTTTCGATTTCGTCAAACAGCACCAAGGAAATATCGCTTCCGTCGGAGGTGACACCCGCCAGTTTCGCTTGCGTCAGCATGGGCTGCGTCTCGCGATGGCCTAGATAACCCGGAGGCGCGCCGATCAGCTTCGCCACTTCATGCTCCATCTGAAACTCGCCGCAGTCTACCTTCAGCAGATTCTTGCTGCTCCCATGCAAAACTTCCGCCAAAGCCTCTACTGTACGAGTCTTTCCCGTGCCGGTCGGCCCCAACAAAAGAACAACACCGATAGGGCGACCCTCCGGCGAAAGCCCTGCCTGGTGCATCTGCACAAAAGGAACGATGGCGTCAATCGCTTCCGACTGCCCAATCAGCAAACGGTTAAGCTTGGCTGCCAATCCGTTGGAATCTTCCGATAGTGTTGAACGCTTCACGCGCGCCGTTGTAGTTTGAGATCGCATCTGTTTTCCCCGGAGTCTCTTGCCCCTGAATGTAAAAGATACAGGAACACAAGAGAAGTCCAAAGCGGCAGCAATAAAACCGGCAGAGGTTCTCGCTTGTTGCACAACTTACCTGATCTCAGTTGTTTAGTGAAGCTAAAAATAATTTCCGACTTTTCTTCTGATCTTGTGACTAGGTATTTTTTACCTGATTGGCGCAGGATTACATCATGGCGACAGGCGGAGCAGGCTCATCCGGGCTTCCGGCGCTCGACAAAGGAAACCGAATCATTACCCAAGCCAACCCAAGGAGCACTACCAATCCAACCAGATAAGACGGATGGTTCAGCAGTTGCAAATGCTCCCGCACGGAAGCAGGCGCAAACTGCAAACCCGCCCACACCAAGCCCAACACTGCTTCCCCGGCAATCAAGCCGGAAGCTGTTAAAACTCCCGCATTCTCCACCCGCGCTTTTTGCGCTTCGTTATATCCGCGTCGCCGCGCCGCCCAGTCGGCAATTCCTCGAATCACCCCGCCCACGAAAATGGCAAATGTCGTCTCAAACGGCAGATACATTCCAACCGATACCAACATCGGGCTGCGCACCTGCATTGCAATCAAAGCAAGTCCCATAAAGATGCCGACCAAAACCAGCGGCCAAGGCATATCCCCGCCCACAATCCCTTGCGCGAGCAGCGCCATCAAACCCGCCTGCGGAGCCGGTAACTGCCGGTCTCCAAATCCTGTGCCGCCCGCCTTGATGTTGCCTTCGTGTAGAAGCACCAGCGGAAAGTACATAATGAAGCTCGCCACCAGCACCGCCATTAACTCCGCAATCTGAATATTTCGCGGCGTGCCGCCCAAAATAAATCCGACTTTGAAGTCCTGCAATAACTCACCTGCCACCGCCGACGAAACTCAAACAACCGCCGCCACGCCCACCACCGCCGCCACGCCGCCCGGACCCGAAACACCCAGCGACACCATCAGCAATGCCGCAATAATCAGCGTCGAAAGCGTTAATCCTGAAACCGGGTTATTGGACGACCCGATCATCCCGCAAAGACTGCCGGAAACCGTAGCAAAGAAGAAGCCGAGAATCAGCATGACTACTGCGGCCACCACCCCCGCCGTTACTGACTGCGCAAAGTAGATGTAAAGCGCAAGCATGACGACGAACACAACCCCGATCAGCGCAAACACCACCTTGGAACTCATGTACCGTTCCGTGCGCCCCAGCGTCGCTGTCTGCTCCGCCGTTTGCCGCATATCTCCCACCACCCGCGTTAAGCCGGAAGCCAGGCTGTTGCGCATGCGAAACAGCGTGTAAGCCGCTCCCACCAGCATCCCGCCCACGGCAATCGGACGCACAATGTACCGCCATACGCTCCCTGCCATGGCAGGCCAGGAATTCGCAGGCGCGCCCGGAGGCAGAAAGTTCGTCAACTGCGGCCCAAGAAAATAGATCAGCAGCGGAACCATCAAGCCCCAGGCCAGCACGCCGCCCGAAAATTGCAGCGCCGCCAGCCGCGCTCCAATCACATATCCCACGCCCAGATACGCGGGACTGATGCTCGGAGCCGCAAATGTGGAAACCCCGCCTGTACCGAGAAAATTGTTAGAGCCGGCGCCGCCTAAACGCACCCGGCTCGATCCTAACTGCCCAATCGGAACTGCAAACTCCCTGTCGGAAGCAAACAACCCAAAGCGTCCCAGCAAAAACACAATCCCGCCCAGGCCGATGTTCCAGAACAGATACTTTGCCGCTTGCGCACCGCGCTGTCCCGCTTTGTGGATTTCAGAAGCCGCAATGGATTCGGGGAAAGGAAGCTCCGGATCGTCCACCATGATCCGGCGCACCAGCGAGATAAACAGGACTCCCAGCACGCTGCCGACTAAAATCAGCGCCGTGGATTTCCAGTAAGCGTCACCAAAACCGAACGAACGCCAAGCACCGGAAAGCAAAAAAGCGGGAATGGTGAAAATCGCTCCGGAAGCGACCCCTTCACCAATAGACCCGCTGGTGCGCGCAATATTCTCTTCGAGCAGCGAGCCTTTCCAAGCCCGCATGGCGGCCATGCTGATTACCGCTGCCGGGTAAGTAGCTGCGACCGTAATGCCTGCCTTCAGCCCGAGATACGCGTTGGCGGCCCCCAGCACCACGGTCATGGTAAGACCGAGCATCATGGCGCGAACCGTCAACTCGCGCATTTGCACATGCTCGGGAACGAATGGCTTAAACTCCTTCACCGGCGCGCTCATGCGGAAGCACCCGTGAAGTATTTCTGATAGGCAATGAACGAGAACACCACGAAGCTATGATAGCCGTGTCGCCCTCACGCCGCCAAGAACTGTTTATTCAACAGTAATGCTTGCGCCTGCCGTTTTATCGCGCGACATGCTGCCAATCCGGGAATCAATCAGTTCGCGAATGCCCAAAAGAAACTCAATCCGGGACTGGCGGAAGTGCGCCATCGCTTTTGGAGGCGGCGTCACGGCGTCCGCTGCTTGGCGCAATCCGTCGCGCAGCGCATCGCAAAACGCATCTACATTCGGGTACGCTCGCGTACCCTGACCGGTTGTCTGCTCACCATTGCTCATTGTTTCTCTCCTAGTTCTACCACTAGCTTACGCCCAGAAAGACGAGCTTTTTGCGGCTGAAGTTCCGCCATAATTGTCGGAAGTCCCACGTGGCGCCGAATTGTACCTACCTGAACGACCAAATCATCATTTTTCTTGAACAAGCCGATCTCGCCCTTTTCCGCAAAAGGAAGGTCCAGTTCCACCTGATAACCATTTTCCGTGCGCACAAACGAAAACGGGGCCTCGCCCCGGCTCACCGCTGCCGGGTCTTCTTCGGGACCGTACAAAGCCGAAGCCAACCGGCGAAGCCGCTCATAACCCAGCACTTGATCGCGGAACATCGGCACTTTCCGTACCGGCACCGGAAGGAAGTACTGCTCAATTTCGGCCACAGTTTCTTTTTGAGACTGCCGCCACCCGTCAAAAAACGAATCCTGCACTTCTTCCGGCAGCAGGCGGTTCACAATGATTTGGTCCACCACCAGCCCGTTCAGCGAAAAATAGACGAACGCCCGTTGCGTTTCGCGCAGCACCATTTTCTCCGCGTTTGTTACCAGGCGTACGCTCGTGATGTTGGCATCTTGCAGCACCGTATCAATGCCCTCAATCTTTTGAAATAAACTTTGAATGTTCCCAAAGTAACTATCGGGAGGAAGCTCGACCGGTGTAAGATGCTTTGCAATAGGCCGCATTGCTTTCAAAACATTGCGCTGAAAACTGAAGATGTGCTTCATATACCAATCGAGGGTGGTAGGCATGCTCACAAACCGCAGCGATTCCGCCGTGGGAGCGCAATCGAGAACGATGACATCAAAATCAGTTCCCTTACGGTACTGATTGACGTACATCATGGCGCTTAACTCTTCCATGCCCGGAAAGATCGCCATTTCTTCCGCCTGCACGCCCTTCAGCCCGGTTGTGCGCAGCACCGCCGTCAGGTAAGACGAAATGTCGTTCCAATAATGCTTAATCTCATGATTGATATTGACTTCCTGAATAAACAAACGCTCGGCTACCGAAAGCGGCCCCGAAGTGTTGGCGTGAAATAAAGACCCGCCCAGATCAAACGAGTCTCCCAGGCTATGCGCCGGATCAACGCTGATGACCAGCGTACGCTTTCCCATCGCGGCCAGTTGAACGCCCGTAGCCGCCGCCACGCTCGTTTTGCCGACGCCGCCCTTGCCGCTGAAAAGAAGAATTCTCATGAAGCCAATGCGAGTTTAACGTTTTGAGAAAGTTTTTGTTGCTCTAAAGAAGCAAGTAGGGGGAAGCAATCTCCTTTTAGTCTTGTTAGTACGACTTCTGAACTCATACGTTTTTGGTCTTTACGTCAGGAGATTATTAAGTCTTTTAAACTGGCTCGCATTGTCCTCCTGACAAATGCTAATCAAGAATCATTGAACGAGGAGGAGTAGACTTTCCCCTCTCCTCGAACTCGCGCCAGATCCTGCGGCCTGCAATCGTGACCCTATTACCTAAGCAGAGATCTACGGTAGGAACGAGGTTCGTTCCATTCCAGGTTCGAATTGTCCTAGTCTCGATCTCAAAAACAAAGATCTGATCGACTGCACCAGTAGCGCCGTACTCCCGACACTTGGTCAAAATGTCTTCGTTCTCGGATAACACTTCGCAGACTACATCAACTGATTTCGGATACTTGCCCTGAATGCTTTCGAGAACACCACACACATCGGGCCGAGGAGTCCAGTCATCCGTCAAACGAACATCGACTTCCACCGATGCAATGTAGCCTGCCAGCCGGAGGAGATCACTGAGAAGAGCGGCTAAGATGCCGTGAAGGAAAGTAGGCACAGGTTTGCGGTAGGCACTACCGGAACGAAATTCCCAGCCTGCTTCATGGCCGTACAGGTGATCATATTCTTCGACGGTTAATTGACTGGCGACAGGGGCCATAGCTCTAGAATCTCATGTGGCGATCAGGGCTTGTACTTGCACTCTCAAATCGACAGGCCACTCTGACGCAATCTCAAGTATTCTTGGCTGATTACTGTAAGGTCGCGTTCAGCGCCCCGTTCGCGTTCGCGTCCTTCACATATTTGTCAAACCACGCAATCTCTTCCGCCAGCACGTGTTCAATCGTTTCGAGTCCCCGGTATCCGTGCGCCTCATAGGGCAGCGTCACCAAGCGAACTACCCCGCCGTTGCCGCGCACTGCCGCATACATCCGCTCCGACTGAATCGGGAATGTTCCCGTATTATCGTCCGCCTCGCCGTGAATCAGCAGCAAGGCGCTCTTGATCTTGTCGGCTGACAGAAATGGCGACATCTTCAAGTAAACATCGGGAGCTTCCCAAATTGTGCGCCGTTCTGTTTGAAACCCGAAAGGAGTCAGCGTGCGGTTATAAGCCCCGCTCTCGGCAATCCCCGCCTTAAACAGAGTGCAATGCGCCAGCAGATTCGCCGTCATGAAAGCCCCATAGCTATGACCGCCCACGCCCACGCGCGCCGGATCGGTAACGCCCATCTCCGCTGCTTTATCGATAGCCGCCTTTGCGTCCATCACAATCTGCTCCAGGTACGTGTTGTTGACCGTGGTAGGATCGCCAATCACAGGCATTGCCGCGTTCGCTAAAACCGCATACCCCCGCAAAGCAAAAAAGATTTGGGATACTCCCGTGGCAATCGTGAATCGTTTGGTGGACCCGGAGATCTGCCCGGCGGTGTCGGCATCGTTGTACTCATACGGATAAGCCCAAACCACTGTCGGCAGCCGTGTGCCCTGTTTATAATCAGGCGGCAGATACAACGTAAACGAAAGCGGAACCCCATCCGACCGCTTATACGTGACAAGCTGTTTGCTGATCTTACGTAATTCGGGAGTCGGATCGGCGAAGTGCGTGACTGCCTGCATATCCGTCTTCCCGGCGCTGCGCAGATAATAGTTCGGCGGCTCCGTGGGCGATTCGCGCCGCGTCAAAAGCCGGTTTCCCGCTTCGTCCAGGGTAGTCACAACCGTTTCATAATGCTCCGTGTCGCACCGGAACAATTCTTCCGTCGTTTTCGCTTGAAGGTCGAAGCGGCGGAGAAACGGGCGGTCCCCTTGCGGCGAAGCTCCTAAACCCTCCAGGAAAATTGTGCTCCCGTTCTGCCGCATGACTCGCATTCCATTCGGAAGCGTCCGCATCTCCGGCGTACCCGGATCTTTATACCGGTCCTGTTGGTTGCGTTCCCAGACCAGTTTCGGCTCCGCTCCTGGGCTTTGGGGATTAACAGAAAACGTCCGAACCCATCGTTTATTCCGCTCGTAATCGTTCACCAGCGCGAACGTTCCTGATTCGCCGAACTCGATGCGCTGAAACCGCTGCTCCACCTTCATCAACTCACGCGGCTCCGCTCCCGCTCCGGTCGCCAGTGAAGCAACTAAGATCCGGTCCCGATGCGGAACCTTTTCCTTCGGGTTTCCGCCGTCCATTGCTTCCACCCAATACACCGAAGCAGGCTCCGTGGGAATCCAGTGATAGTTGCGCGGACCCGTCGGCACTCCCTCAATCGGAACCCGATCCGCCAGGGGCAGGGAAGCCACTTTATAGGCCACCTTTGCCGACCGGTCCCAAACCTCCACTTCCTTGGGAAACGATTCGAATGGATGAAAGTACGAATACGGTTTATGCACTTGCGCTACCAGCACATCCCCGCCGTTCGGCGAAGGTTCTACGCTTGCGAAAATAGCCGCCTTGCCGTACGGTTTGACGGCATCATTCGCGCTATCAACCAGCACCAACTGCGAAGTCGCATAGTAGTCAAACAAATCCTCATCATGCGCGTTCTTCAACAGGTCCTCATACGTCGGAGCAGGACCGGCCTTGCCGAAGCTTTCTTGCGTATGCGGACCCGGCGGAACAGCCGTTTCCTGCGGCGGAGCGCCGCGCCCTTCCGGCACGCTTTCCACCAGCAGATGGCGGCTATCCGGCATCCATTGCAAAGCCGCCCGGCCCGGACTGTAGATAGTCATGGGCGAACTGAGCGCCGCATTGACGCGAACACCGGAAACCTGGTGGACCTGCCCCGTCCCGCCGTCGCCGATCCATAACTCAACCGCGTTATGCGTGACCCTGGCAAACGCAAACCGCTTCCCGTCCGGACTCCACACCGGCAGCATGGCTTCCGCATCAGGAGGTAAAGCTACCTGTACCGCCCCGGCGCTTCCTCCAAGGTGCTGCAATGCAATCGACCGGTAAAGAACCGCACTATGCGGGCCGTTGTTTTCCGGGTCAATCCGTAAACCGGCAATCCGCAGCATCGGGCGCGCCAGTTCCGTCACCGGCGGATAAAGAATCCGCTCCATCAGCAGCATCTCCGTCCCGGTAGGACTAACCACCGGCTCGGGCGTTAACGGCGCATTCAACACGCGAAGAACATCGGGCGGCGGCTGGCGGTATGCCTCATCGGAGAACCCAACGGCTGCGAAGGCAAACGCACTGAAGAAAACGAAAGCTGTTTTGCGCATGGGAGTGAAAGCTTATTGTCTCCTGGGCGCATATTGCCTGGGCGAAGTTACACAATACAATTAATGGATATTCAGACACGACGGGAATCTGACAGCATGGGCGCTATCGAGGTGCCCGCCAATCAATACTGGGGAGCGCAAACCCAACGCTCTCTGATTCACTTCGATATCGGCGATGACAAAATGCCGCCCGCCCTCATCCGGGCTTTTGGAACGTTAAAGAAAGCTGCCGCCTTGGTCAATCATGACTTGGGAAAGCTCGACGACGAAAAGACGCGCCTCATTACGCAAGCCGCCGATGAAGTGATTTCCGGCAAACTGAATGCTGAGTTCCCCCTGCGCATCTGGCAAACCGGCAGCGGAACCCAGACCAACATGAACGCCAATGAGGTCATCTCCAACCGCGCGATTGAACTCGCGGGCGGCGTAATGGGAAGCAAGAAACCCATTCATCCCAATGACCACGTCAACATGTCGCAGTCTTCTAACGATACTTTCCCGACGGCCATGCACATAGCCGCCGCCGAACAGGTGCAGCAGAAACTGATTCCGGCAGTGGAAGAATTGCGGGACGCCCTCCACGAGAAAGCGCAGGAGTTCGCCGATATCGTCAAAATTGGACGCACCCACCTGCAGGATGCCACTCCCATCACCGTCGGCCAGGAGTTTTCCGGCTGGGTTTCCCTGTTAGATCGTGACCTCAAGCGCCTGCGCGAAACCCTTAACGGACTCTACGACCTCGCCATCGGAGGAACCGCTGTCGGAACCGGGTTGAATGCCCACCCGGAATTTGCCGAACGCGCCGCCGCTAAAATCGCGGAGGGGACCGGCCTGC
Source organism: uncultured Bryobacteraceae bacterium (assembly GCA_964247955.1). GTDB lineage: Bacteria > Acidobacteriota > Terriglobia > Bryobacterales > Bryobacteraceae > Bog-105. The sequence goes on along the minus strand of CAXTWT010000010.1, from coordinate 22,860 downwards.
CCTTCCGCTCTCACCCGAACAAATTCGCCGCCCTGTCCGCCCACGATGAACTGGTAGCCGCCAGCGGTTCGTTAAAGACCCTAGCCGCCTCCCTCATGAAAATCGCCAACGATATCCGCTGGCTCGCCTCCGGGCCGCGCTGCGGACTGGGTGAGCTGACCATCCCGGAAAACGAACCCGGCTCCTCCATCATGCCCGGCAAGGTAAACCCAACCCAGTGCGAGGCCATGACCATGGTGGCCGCCCAGGTTTTCGGCAGCGACGCCGCCATCGGCTTTGCCGGATCACAAGGCAACTTTGAGTTGAACGTCTTCAAGCCTGTCATTATTTACAACTTTTTGCACTCCGTCCGCCTGCTTTCCGACGCTTGCCGCAGCTTTACGGAACACTGCGCCCTCGGCATCGAAGTAAACCGAAAGCAAGTAGAACACGATGTCGCCAACTCGCTCATGCTGGTCACCGCGCTCAGCCCCGTCGTCGGCTACGACAAATCCGCCAAGATCGCCCACACTGCCCACGTGGACGGCTCCAGCCTGCGCGAAGCCGCCGTCAAGCTAGGCTTTCTGACCGGAGAAGACTTCGACAAGCACGTCAAGCCCGAAGAAATGACCCGCCCGGCTTAGTGCAATCCGCGAAGCTTGAGATTTTGTCCTTTGCTAATTCACCACTTTCTGAAAGCTCTCGAACTTTTCGAGCCGTTCTCATGGCAAAACAAAGCGAGGCACCGCAGACTACCTATGCGGTGTTTAATCACACCCGCAGCCGGAACATTGCTGAACGAATATCCGTCGCCGGTACCAGCCGGACCCGCCGTCAGGGGCTTCTCGGCAAAAGATCAATAGAACCGCAAACCGGACTCTGGATTGCTCCCTGCGAAGCCGTCCATACCTTCGGCATGAAGACAACGATTGACGTGATCTTCTTAGACCGTCATCATCGGGTCAGCAAGCTGGTAAGCGACCTGTCTCCACATCGCATCGCCATTTGTCTGAAAGCCGCCTCCGTGCTGGAATTGCGGAGCGGAGCGGTAGTAACTTCCCAAACCCAAGTGGGAGACACTCTCCAGTTCCACCCCACACATAAGTAATCCCATGCCCATCCTGTTAAAAGCCGTTCTCCTCTGCGTTGTCCTGGCAGCAGCCGTTTACGACGCGCGCTACCGGAAAATTCCCAACTGGCTGAGCCTGAGCGGATTGATTCTGGGTTTGGGTCTCAACATCCTGCTGGGAGGCTGGAAAGGTTTGGAAGCCGCCGCCCTGGGGTTGGGCCTCGCTCTGCTGATCTATCTGCCGCTTTATCTGATACGCGGCATGGGCGCGGGCGATGTCAAACTGATGGCCGCCATCGGCGCTATCGTCGGACCTCACGATTGGCTCGGCATCTTTCTCACCACGGCGTTAGCGGGAGGGATCATCTCGTTAGCCGCCATTGCCGTGAAGAAGCGCACTCACCAGACGCTCTTAAACCTGATCACCATCGTTTCCGAGTTGTCGCAATTCCGTCGTCCTGCCAAAGCCGACGCGCGCCTCGATGTAAGAAATCCTCACGCCCTGCGCATGCCTCACGCCTTGAGCATCGCTGCCGGCTGCTTGGTGTTTCTGTACCTGAGCCGGTAAAACGATTTCCCACGCTCCCGGAAGCGGGTACCCAGCCTGGATACCCAAACTGTAAGGAACTACGGAAATTGAGATTTGATATATGCTGCTGGGCCTAGCCAGGCAGCGCGGCTCTTTCCGTTGCGTCGCTCATTTCTGCACCTGGCTTGCCCGCAAACTCTGAACCTTCGGGCGGAAACGAAGCAAGCGCTTGGGCAGCCTTGTTGCGTACGGCAGGGGATTCATCTGTGCTACTCAGCTTTTCTAGAAGTGCAACGCCGCGCCGGTCTCCAATGTAGCCAAGAGCCCAGATTATAGACCGCCGGACCATCGGTGAGGGATCTTCTGTCAGCTTGGCCATATGATCGAAAGCCGTGGCGTCTCCCATCAGATACAGCCCAACCAGCGCGTTTGCAACAACCCGGTGATTGCTATCTTCGAGAGCCCGGCGAAAACGTACCTCCGCTTCCAGACCCCGTTGATGCCAGCTTGCTTCGATCACGCTGGCGCGAACACGCTCATCACTCGAATTGAGCTGGCGCTCAATCAGTTGCCGGTTGGGACGCAACTCGCAAAGCATTTTGATTGCTTTGGATTGAATGCGGGCATCCGGGCTGTTCGTGAGCTTGCGAAGCCAGGGAATTAACGTATCTTTATTCGTAAATACGTCAACCAGTTCAAGTGCGCGGCTGATCAGCCGGCGAACAGGCAGCTTATCGGATTGATCAGCAAGATTAACCAGCTTGGGAACACACTGCTGGTCCGCCTGAGACAGAATAGCTAAAACGCGTTTTGCCGCTTCCTGCGGGAAGATTTGGCGGTCCAGCAGCGCCGGAAAATAATCCGCTGATGAGCACAGCCACCCAATCATTTGCTTGCCGGCCTGATCTAGTCCGTGCTCGGCAAGGTGCAACAGGCAAGCTCGTGTGATTTTTTCCGGATAAGTGCCCCGATGGATACGAAACATGTTCTGAAATTGTTCTGGATCTTTTGCCGCCAGAGCAAGTATCTGATCTTGAATGGAACTTTGAACGAGTGTTTCCGCCATGGAGTAAATTTTGAACTCTTTCAAATATCAGTTCATTAGTGCCCGGTGTTCTCGCATATATATTTGTTTATCTGTAGGTCCTAATCTTCCGCCCGTGTCCTACAGGATTAATCCTATATTCTTTCTGCACCAAAAATGTAAAAAGCCTCATGCCGCACGCGATCAGCATTGCTGCCGGTTGCCTGGCGTTTCTGTATTTAAACAATTAGATCGGACCTTGCTTGTTAGCTGATGTTTCAGCATCTTGACATCACATCATCAAATTGCTAAATTCTAAACGTATGCGAACAACGGTCAATTTAGACGAAGATGTTCTGAGAGTCGTCAAGCATTTGGCTCAGGAACGGAAACAAAATCTAGGCCGTGTGTTATCCGATCTGGTCCGCCAGGGGCTTCAACCTGCTCAACCAGTAGTTGTAGAACATGGAGTAATTCCTACTCTTCCACCAATACCTGGCGCCCAGCCTGTAACTGATCAAATGATAAAAGATTTGTTAGAAGCCGAAATTTAGTAGTATGGCTTCATTACTGGACGTCAGCACTTTAATCGGCTTAGTGGATTCCAACCACGTTGGACACGGAGCTATCCGGAAATGGTTCATGCAGCACTACCGCTCCGGCTGGGCTACTTGCCCGCTCACAGAAAACGGAATGGTGCGGATACTCTCGCAAGCAGCTTACTTGGGCGGCAAGCGTACCCCAACGGAAGTGGTTCAGATCCTAAAGGCGCTGAAAGGGGCATTTGGAGAATTTCATCAGTTTTGGTTAGATGATATCTCGATAGCGGATGACTCCGTCTTTGATAATGCCTTAATTGCTGGTCCACGTCAGATAACGGATATATATCTGCTCGGTTTAGCGGCAAGACACAAAGGAACCTTGGTGAGTTTTGACCGTTCACTCGCTTGGCAAGCTGTGCGGGGCGGATCAGAGCGGCTTGTGCAGCACCCTGCTTAACACCCATCACAGGATTATTCCTACTACCCTTCCGATAACGAAGTCCATCAATCTCCGATACATTCCCCGCCCATGTTCCACTACTTAAACGCGGAATGTGGAAGCAGCCATGACGCGCTTTGCTTTTGTTGCCGCGCTAAAAGAGCTCGAAAATCGGAAGTGGCTGCTCGATAACGGACTTGTAGAAATTTTTCAGGCAGGTTCAACGGCGCAATCACGAAAGGATAACGCCGTCGAACTTATAGAAGTTTCACCCGCTGGATGCAGCGGGTGAAAACAGCTTGGATTTTTAACTCCAGGCAATTTACTTAATTTAAACACTCAATTTCAAGAAAGGAAAAACGCATGATGACATCAGCTTTAAAAACGTTTTGGCAGGAAGAGGACGGTCAGGA
>CAXTWT010000010.1:0-18765 GCA_964247955.1 uncultured Bryobacteraceae bacterium | reverse complement strand
TGCCCCCCAATGAATAAACGTTTACTGGCTGTCTTTGCGTTTGCGCTTGCCGTAGCAGGCATTGCCAGCTTTGCCATCTATCGGCTGCTGCTCACGCATGTGACGGGTCCTTCCCGCCCGGTGAGCATGACAAAGCTCGTGGTCGCTTCCCATGATCTGCAAGTCGGCACTTTGATCCGCGACGCTGATCTTGCAGAAGTCAGCATCAGCGGACCGGTTTCGGACCAGGCAATCAAAACCCGCCGAGACGCTATGGGACGTGGGGTGATTGCAACAGTTTACGCCAATGAGCCGATTCTGGAGCATCGGCTGGCGGCGAAAGGAGCGGGCGCGGGACTCGCGGCAACTATCCCGGTCGGCAAGCGGGCCGTGGCTTTATCCGTTAACGAGGTGGTCGGCTTGGCCGGATTTGTTGTTCCCGGCATGCGCGTAGACGTGTTGGCTGCGGGCAGCGTATCGTCAGCAGACGGCAGCCGGAGCGGAACTCTGTGCCGCACCATTTTGCAAAATATTGAAGTCCTTTCCGCCGGGCAAAAAATTGAAAGAAACGTCGAAGGTAAGCCGGAGTCGGCTCAAGTTGTCAATTTGCTGGTAACTCCTGCGCAGGCGGAAGTGCTGGATGTTGCCAGCGGCGACACGAAGATCCAACTGGTGTTGCGCAATCCTCTGGACACCAAGGAACAAGTAACACAGGGCGCTTCCCTGGCCAAGCTGATGGGACAATCCGAAAGACCTATGATTGTTGCCGCTGCCGCTCCCGTGAGATTCACCCTGCCGCCTCCAACGCCAAAGATGAGCGTGCCGGTTCGCAAGGAGCCTGAAGCGGCAACGGTAGAAGTCTTCAGCGGCGTGAAACGAAGCGAACAAAGAATTGATTCAGGGTCAGACAAATGATAAAAACTTTACTCCCGCTTTTGCTGGCTGCGGCCGTTTGCCGGACTGTGTTCGCCTCGGACGCCAACGCTTCCTCCGATCTGATCGTGACGGTAAGCAAGTCGATTGTGCTCGACCACAACACGCAAATCAAAAGAGTCTCCATCTCGAACGGTGATATCGCGGAAGCGGTTGCTGTTTCCTCGAAAGAAGTTTTATTGAACGGAAAAGCGCAAGGCGATACCACGCTGATGCTCTGGGACGCCGCAGGCTCCCGTTCCGAGTACGAAATCCACGTTCTTCCGAACTCAGCGCAAATTGAGGCAGTGAAAGCCGAACTATTGAAAGAAGTTGGCCCTGCCGCATCGCTGACTGTGGAAGGCAAAAACGTCTTTCTGCGCGGCACCGTTAACGACGAAGTCACAGCCGACCGCGCCTTCAGTATCGCTTCAACTCTTGGAAAAGTAGTAAACCTGTTGCGTGTTTCCCTCGGTCCCAGCGATCCGCAAATTCTCCTCAAAGTCCGTTTCGCCAATATCAGCCGCAGCGCCACGCAGCAATTGGGCGTTAATCTTTTTGCAACTCTTCCATATGGTGGCGGTACCGGCAGTGTCTCAACGGGCCAACCGAGTAGCCCCCTTATTCCGCTAAGTACGGGTAGTTCGTCCGCAAACTCGCCGCTTAGTCTCAGTAACCTGTTGAATGTCTTCTACTTCTATCCGAATTTTAATATTGGCGGAGCTTTAGAAGCGCTGGAATCAAAAAATCTTTTAGAAATATTAGCCGAACCCAATCTGCTGACCGTAAGCGGACGCCCTGCCAGCTTCTTGGCGGGTGGTGAGTTTCCTTTCCCGACCATTCAGGGCGGAGCCGCTGGTGTTGGTCAAATCACCGTGCAGTTCAAGGAGTTCGGTGTTCGTCTCGGCTTCGTTCCTACAATTACTCCTCACGGAACAATCCACATGGCCATCACTCCCGAAGTCAGTTCTTTAGATTACACCAACGGTTTAATAGTGAACGGATTCAGCGTTCCTGGTTTGGCGACCCGGCGGGTGCAAACTGAAATCGAGTTAGAAGACAAACAGAGCTTTGTCATTGCTGGCTTGCTGAATAATCAAACACAGGAACAGCTAAACAGAATTCCAGGACTTGCCAGTATTCCTGTTCTAGGAAAACTTTTTCAATCGCGTTCGATCACCAAAAGTAACACTGAACTACTAGTAATTGTCACGCCGGAACTGGTGAAACCGATACCGGCGGGAACTCCGGCTCCTGACATAAAGATGCCTCTGCCTTACCTGAAGGACAGTGCCCCTTCCGCGCCGCGTACTCCCGGCGCTGCCGTCACCGGCCAGCCGTCGCCATTGATCAAAGTAGACTCTCTGCCCATTGAATTGATCAAAAGTGCGGGGCAGCAATCCGGCACTACCAACAATGCCGCGCCGCCCGCTATTGCGCCGTTGCCGCCGGGCAGCGCTCTCCCAGGTAATTTAAACCATTAAGAACGGCATACCATGAACTCCGTCAAACTATCTGTTTATATCCAGGACCCGTCGCTGTGCCGTGAAGCGTTGGACGTCCTGACGCCGATCTCCTACAAAGTTCCCTTTGATCACCACGAGGGTGATTGGGAAAGCCTGCTGGAGCGCCTCATGGCTACCAAGCCGGAAGCCATTTTGCTCGATCTTTCGGCTGTCCCTTCCGATCTTGCTAAGGCAATCAAGCAACTGAAATACTATGCGGCCCGCCTGAAGGTGATTGCCCTTCACACCAGTGCCGATCCGCACATCATTCTTTCCGCCATGCGGGCCGGGGTCAACGAGTTTCTCCACTCGCCCCTGGAAGACTGCCTGGAATCAGCCGTTGACCGCATCCTGAACTCTTCCGACTCCGACGCCATACCGACGGACCGGGGAAAAGTGATCGGCTTCTTGTCGTCAAAAGGCGGTTGCGGAGCCACCACCGTGGCCTGCCATGTAGCGGCGGAACTGCAAGCCCTCACCAAGAAGAGCGTTCTGCTGGTGGACCTTGATCTGACTTCCGGGCTGGTCAGTTTCCTGATGAAAACGCCCAGCTCCTACTCGGTCCTTGACGCGCTTAAAAATATCTCAAGGCTGGACGAGAGCTTATGGAAAGCGCTGCTTGTGGAGCACAAGTCCGGCGTCTCCGTCATTCCCGCTCCAGCTGTTTATTCCCGTTGGGATCACCCGGATGAAGATCATCTTCGCCAGCTTTTGAAGTTTATGCGAACGCAGCACGACTGGATCATTCTCGATCTGGGACGCAGCCTCAATTCCATTGCGACTGCCGTGCTGGACGAACTCGATCAGCTTTTCCTGATCTCGACCCTCGAAGTGGTCGCTCTTCACGGCCTGAAGTCTATTGTGCATGGCCTCTTTCAGCAGGGCGAAAAGCTGCAACTGGTTTTGAACCGCACGCCCAAAACCATGGACGTTACTGTGCAGGAACTGGAAAAGATCATAGGCCGCTCGCTCTACGCATCTTTGCCGAACGACTATATGAGCCTGTATCAGTCGTACTCAAGCGGAAATCTGCTGAATGCGAACAATCGTCTGTCGCAGCAGCTAAACCAGCTCGCCTCTAGAATTTCCGGCATTCAACCCGTGAAATCTAAGAAGAAATTCGCACTCTTTGGATAGAACACCATGGCCGCTATTGAAACACTTCCCAAGAGCGAAGCGCCGAAGATTGAACCATCGCGCCCCAACGGAGCGCCGCGCGAAGCAGCGGGGTCGTCCCAATACCAGGAACTGAAGTTCCTTTTGCACCGCAAATTGCTGGACCGTGTCAACCTGGAAGCGGTTTATGCCATGCCTGGCGAAAAAGTGCGGCAGGAAATGCGCCCCTCGGTCTCAAAACTAGTCAACGAGGAAAAAACCCCGCTCAGCCTGACTGAAAAAGATCGTCTCATTGATGAAGTCTTGGATGAGGTTTTCGGCCTGGGGCCGCTCGAACCTTTGCTGCGCGACAAAACCGTCTCCGATATTCTAGTGACCACTCCGCGCTTGATCTATATTGAGCGCGGAGGCAAGCTCGAACGCACCGACATCGAATTTAAAGACGATGCTCATTTGATGCGCATTATCGAACGCATCGTTTCCCGCGTGGGACGCCGCATTGATGAATCATCGCCTATGGTCGACGCCCGCCTGCCTGACGGATCGCGCGTGAACGCTGTCATTCCGCCGCTGGCGGTAGACGGTCCGCTGCTCTCCATCCGTCGTTTCGGCGGCGCTCCGCTGCAGCCCGCCGACCTGCTGCGCAAAATGTCTCTCACTGAGGGCATGCTGGAACTGGTAAAGTCGTGCGTGAAAGCTCGCCTGAACATCATCATCTCGGGCGGCACGGGCGCCGGTAAAACCACGTTCCTGAACATGCTTTCGGGGTTCATTCCCTCCCATGAACGCATTGTCACGATTGAAGACGCCGCCGAACTGCAACTGCGCCAGCCGCATGTGGCCAGACTCGAAACCCGTCCCGCCAATATTGAAGGCAAAGGCGCAGTCGTGCAACGTCACCTTTTAATTAACTCGCTGCGTATGCGGCCTGACCGCATCGTGGTCGGCGAGGTTCGCGGCGAAGAAGCGCTGGACATGCTGCAAGCCATGAACACCGGTCACGACGGCTCGCTGACTACCATTCACGCCAACACTCCGCGTGACGCTATCAGCCGTCTCGAAGTGATGATCGGAATGGCCAGTTCCAACCTGAGCGTGCGTTCCATCCGGCAGCAGGTTGCCTCGGCAGTTGACTTGTTCATCCAGAACTCGCGTCTCCCCGACGGCAGCCGCAAAGTCACGTACATCACGGAGTGCGTGGGCATGGAAGGCGATCTCGTAACCACCCAGGACATCTTCGTTTTCGAGCGAACCGGCCTATCGCCTGATGGCCGCGTGCTGGGCAAATTTCGCCCCACCGGAGTTCGCCCGAAATTCAGTGAACGTTTGAAAGCAGCCGGTATCGAGCTTTCGCCTCACATCTTCCAGAACGTCGTCGAGGTTCGTTAAACTGCCATGGCGCTGTTTCTGGTTCTTTTTGTTCTCATCTTCACGGCCACTTTGGGCTGTGTCGGGTTCGGGCTGTCCTACTTTCGATCCAAACAAAAACAGCAAATCCGCACTATGCTGCGCCATGCGCAGGCGACCCCGGCGGAAATGCGCAGCACGCAGTTCTTAAAGCCGGACGAGGACGAAAGCTTTTTGGCAAAGCTGCTGAACCGTTTGGAGATTACGAATCGCCTCGAACTCATCCTGGAGCAAGCGGGCAAAAACTGGACCGCCCTCAAATTTGTTCTGATGTCATGTTGCATCGGTATGGGCGGCCTGCTGCTTGGCTTCAAGTTGCGGCTGTTCGGGACCGGCTGGAGCGCTTTCGGATTGGCGTTTCTCGCTGCTTTATCACCTTTGTTCTTAGTCCTGCGCAAGCGCGCCAAGCTCATCTCGGAATTTGAAAAACAACTCCCGGATGCTCTTGACTTTCTGTCGCGGTCCATGCGGGCGGGCCACGGTTTCTCTATCGCCATCGACATGCTGGCCGCTGATGCTCCCGATCCTCTCGGCTCCGCCTTCCGCCGTGTCTCGAACGACCTGCAGCTCGGGTCTTCTATGGAAAGCGCTTTAGGCAAGCTCACCGCTTTGTTCCCCACGGTGGATGTGCGCTTTTTTGTTTCATCCGTTATGCTGCAACAGGAAACCGGCGGCAACCTGGGCGAGATTCTCACCAACTTGGCGCAAATCATCCGGGAACGGTTCGGCATCCGGGGCAAAATCAAAGCCGTCAGCGCGCATGGCCGCATCACGGGCTTGGCGCTGGTCTTGATGCCCGTCGGCGTTGTGTTTTTCCTAATGCTGGGCAATCCCAAGTATCTGTTCGATATGTTCGCCGACCCTGTGGGAAAGCTGATGGTGTATGGCGCGATCATCGGCCAAATCGTAGGCTACTTCGTAATCAAAAAGATCGTCAATATCAAGGTTTGAGGCCCCCTTATGCTGCTGCTGACTTTTCTGCTGTTCGTAACGATTACTGCCGCTATCACTACGTTCGGCTATCTTCATTACGTAAAGCCGACTCGCATGCTCGATCAATTGGCGAGCACAACATCCGACGCCATTCCCGGTTTAGCGTCGGAACGCCAGAGTCAGGACGACATTTCGTTATCTCAACTGCTTGCACCCATCGGCAATCTGCTGCCCATCTCTCCGCAGGACTCCGCTATTACCAAAGCCGACTTGATTGCCGCCGGTTTCCGCTCGGCCTCGGCAGTCGCCGTCTACTACGGCTGTAAAATCATGCTGGCGGCAGGGTTGATTCTGGTGGCGCTGGTGATTCGAAATCGCTTTGATAATCCGCTGCTCCGAGTTTTCGCGCCCGTCATCGCCGGAGCAGGCGGCTACTCTTTGCCCGCCTTTGTCCTCAGTCGCTTGGTGAACCGCCGTCAGGAACAGATCCGCCTCTCGCTGCCCGACGTGCTCGACCTGCTCGTGATCTGTACCGAAGCCGGATGCGGTCTCGATCAGGCCATTGTGAATGTTAGCCGGGAACTCAAGGGTGTTCATCCTGCCGTCAGTGAAGAACTAACTTTCGTCAACATGGAAATCATGGCGGGCAAAAACCGGGCCGATGCCTTGCGCAACTTTGCGAAACGGATCGGGGAAGAAGAAGCAAAAAAATTGGTTGCTATCCTCATTCAAACGGATCGATTCGGCACCAGCGTCGCGGAAGCGCTGCGCACACAGTCTCAGTTCCTGCGCATGCGTCGTCGTCAGGAAGCGGAGGAGCGTGCCGGCAAGGTGGGCGTAAAGCTTGTGTTTCCTATTTTCTTTTTTTGCCTTCCTTCCCTATTAGTTGTTACCGCCGGGCCGGGCTTTTTACAGCTCTTCCACAATCTCGGGCAGCTCGGTCATTAATTGAGCGCGATTATTCTTCCCCTTGTCCCACTCATAAGCAGAAGTCGAAAGGAGACTAACAAACAAATATGGATAACATGATGGTTCAAGGAGCCCTCTGGATTGCATCAGGAGCCGTTCTGGTTCTGTACCTAAAGCGTCGCCGTAACCGCAAGATGGTGCCGTAGAAAGCGTTAAATATGCAAGCTGAAGAAACCCTGCTTCAGCAGAAGTTAATCGCGTTTCAAAATGCTGACGGCGGTTGGGGCTACGGGAAAGCTTCTTCTTGGACTGAACCAACCGCCTTGGCTTTTTTAGCTCTGCCAAGCTCTTCGGAAGCTCGCGCCCGCGCCTCCGGCTGGCTCCGAAAAGCGCAAAACACTGACGGCGGTTGGCCTCCGCAGCTATCCGTGCGGGAAAGTACCTGGGTCACCAGCTTAGCTGTTCTGGCGTTTCCCGCCATAGAACTGCAGGAAACTGCCTGCAAAGCTGCGCTGAACTGGCTGACGGTACAAGCAAAGCCGCCCAGTTCCGCCCTGGAGCAACTTTTTTCCCGTTTGCGCGGCTTGCCGGTTCATATCGAAAAAGGCGCTGGTGAATCCTGGTTCCCCCACACCGCAGCCTGGGTCTACCCGACTGCTGCCGCCGTTCTTGCTCTTTCCTACGCCGCTGCTGTTACGGATCACCAATCCTATCGCGATCTGGCGCAAAAAGGAAAGGAGTACATCCTGACCAGGCGCTGTCCGGATGGCGGTTGGAACCACGGAGGTTCGTGTTACCTGAGCGAAAATGCTGAGTCCTACCCGGAAATGACAGGCTTGGCTCTACTGGCCCTGACCGGCGTCCCTAAGCAGGACTTAGCACCGTCATTGAAACGAGCCTATCGTTTCTTATCTTCCCCGGAGTCTGCTGAAGGGCTGTCCTGGCTGCAAATGGGCTTAACAGCTCACGGATATGATCTTTCTTATCAGCCGACAAACCTGCCGTGCCGCACCCCACGGGACATCGCGCTTCGTCTGCTGGCCTTGGCCGCAATCGACCGAAGAAATAAATTCCTGATACCCCACTAACTGCCAGGGCAGTAATGACTCGGCGACACTTCTTTTTCGGCATTTTCGCTTTCGCGACAGGGTGTTCTCGGCAAGCCCGAAACTTTCGTCCGGCTCATCGCGTGTCGATTATGCGGGCGTCTTCCTATTCTGTTGAACTGGAAGGGATCATCCGCCGCATTCTAATTGAACACAGAGTAGCAATTAAAGGAAAAAGAGTTGTCCTGAAACCAAATTTAGTTGAGTTTAGCCCCGGCACCCCCATTAACACGAATCCCCATTTCGTGGCTGCTGTCGCCAGTGCATTCGAAGCCTTAGGAGCCGGGAGTGTTCAGATAGCCGAAGGCCCGGGACATCGCCGTATGACTCTCGACATGGCTGAGGCTGCCGGTTACTTCGGAAGCGTTCGGAAATTTGAAGATCGCTTTACAGATTTAAATCTGGACGAGGTAACGAAAGTGAAGCTCCGAAACCCACTTTCATCGCTCAAAGAGTTATATCTGCCTAATACTGTCCTCGGCTGTGATCTCCTGGTGTCGCTTCCCAAAATGAAAACCCATCATTGGGCCGGGGCAACACTGGCCATGAAAAACCTGTTCGGGGTTGTGCCGGGAGGAGTATACGGATGGCCGAAGAACGTACTGCACTGGGCCGGAATCAATGAATGTATTGCAGATCTGCATTCCTTGTTCCCGCGCCAGTTCTGCCTTGTAGACGGAATTGAAGGGATGGAAGGGAACGGACCCATTCTCGGTACAGCCAAACGATCCGGGGTCATTGTGGCAGGAACAAATCCGCCTAGCGTTGACGCCACTTGCTGCCGAGTTATGGGGATTGCTCCAACAAAAGTTAAATACCTGAGCTTGGTTGGTCAATCCCCTGTGCAGCAAATCGGTGAAACAATTGCTTCCGTGCAGACGACTTTCAAACTTCTGCCGGAACTGTCCCAATACCGCCTGAAAGCCTAAATGAACATCTCCTCGTCGGAAGTGACATGGTCCACTGTCGGCCTGCCTGCTCTGCCGAGATAAGACAAAGCGCCTTTCACTCCCGCAAAAATTCCTTGAATTTCACGAACCGGACGGATCACTCCCGATTGCACCGTGTTCACGGTTTGATGAACACGCGTCATCGTGTCATCCAGAACCATTTCGGCCCGATCCATCTGCGATTTCGCCCGCGTCGTTGCATCCGTCACCAGCCCTTCAACTTTGGCGATCTGCTCCTTAGTTGCCGCTGTCGCATCATTCAGCAGCCCGTCCACTTTGGCGAGCTGCTGTTTGGTGACATCCAAAATGGCCGTGCTGGAGTTTCCAATCTTATCAATATGGCCCTCAACGGAAGTGCCGATTCGGTCCACATGACCTTCCACTTTCTCCACCATGCGCTTAGAAGATTCCAGGATGTTCTGCGCCGGAGCGAGCAGCGGCGTAATTTTCTGTTGAAGCTTACGCGCCACTAAAAACATTCCGATCAGCATGGCTGCCTGAATAAACATCGCAACCGCAGCTAACCCCACAAAGATCGTAAGAAGTGTTTGCTGGTCCATTTTGGATAAACTACATTCGACTTAAAACTGCTTAAGCATTCCCTGCAGGTGCATTGCTGGTCGGCGGCGGTGTTTGCGCATCACCTAAAGCATCACGATACGCTTGTTTACCCGCTTCCACCGCAGCACTTAAAGTATCCTTCTGTTGGGCAACAGTTGTGCGTCCCTTTTCGTACAGCTCCGCAGCCGATTGCTTTAAGTCATCCGTCCGCTGCCGTACATACTCGCCGCCTTCTTGCGCCCGGGTTTTCAGATAATCCGCGCCCTCGCCTGCCTTGTCGGCCAATAATTGTCGCGTTTCCTCGCCCGTTCGCGGGGCCCAAAGTACACCAGCTGCGACGCCTATGCCAAGCCCCAGTAAAAAATACCCGAAGCCGCTTTTTTCCTCCATGTTGCTCTCCTTACCTGTTAGACCCGAAAAGGCCGTTTATTTTGCAGTCTACAACCTGTAGAGCATGGTACAGTAGCAAACGTTTCAGTAAGATGGCTGAACGCAAAGAGCCTGCAAAATTAGATGCGAATGGATTATGGGATTACGCTCTGCGTGTTCTGGCCCGCCGTCCTCACTCTGTTTCAGAGCTGAAAACAAAGCTGGGACGGCGGGCTGATTCACCCGCCAGTCTGACGCAAACGCTGGCAAAGCTCCGAGAGTACAGTCTGACGAATGATCGGAAGTTTTCGGAAATGTTTGCTTCCGCCCGCTTACAAAATCAAGGGCACGGCCGCTTTCGCGTGCTTCGCGACCTGCGGGCAAGGCGTGTAGCTCCGGAAGTCGCCAGCGATGCCATTGCGAAAACCTTTGAAGGTACCAACGAATTGGAATTAATCGGGCAATACCTTCAGCGTAAATACCGGGGCCGGGATCTGCCTGCCATGCTGCAGGACGAAAAGACCTTAGCCAGCGTTTATCGCAGGCTGCGCCTAGCCGGATTCAGCAGCAATAATACCCTCACGGTTCTGCGCCGCTATAAGCAGGACATCGTCGATGTGGACGAAGGTGCGGAAGAATAAGGGTTAGAACTTGACCTGCGGCACCTTTCTGTCTTCTGCCGTGATCTTGAAATAAGCGTTGTCCTGGTGAAAACCGAAAAGGGTAGCGGCGATATTACGGGGAAATAGTTCCACGTCCGTGTTGTACTTTTTGATCGCCTCGTTGTAATCGCGCCGGTCCACGGCAATCCGGTTCTCGGTGCCTGACAGTTCGTCTTGCAAACGCATAAAATTCTCGTTCGACTTCAGTTGCGGGTAATTCTCCGTCAGCACCAGCAGCCGTCCGAGAGCGCCGCTAAGTTGGTTATTGGCGTTGATGGCGTCTTGCTTTGACCCCGCTCCCAGCAGGGCCGCCCGCGCACTCGTCACCTCGCCAATGACCGTTTGCTCCTGCTTGGCGTATCCCTGCACGGTTGCCACTAGGTTGGGAATCAGATCAGCGCGCCGCTTCATGTCATTTTCCACCTGCGCCCATCTGGCGTCAATGTCGTTCTTCTCGGTGACAAGCTGATTGCGGGAACCCATCAGCTGCCCGCTGAAAGCCACGCCTACGATCACCAAAATTCCTACTATGATTAATCCGCCCTTCATTGCCGCTTGTCTCTCCCCAAAATGTTAGTCATCTATCCAGTGAATCTACGAATCGCACTAGCGATCCCATCTCTTCTAAGTATCGGTCAAACAGGGTTCGGGCATTTGCCGAAGACTGTTTTGCTCCTGAGCGAATCGCTAATATCTCATGACTGGCTTCCAGCGGCCTGCCGAGAAGCCGCTCTAATTCCAGGAGAACCTCGGCTTTCTTGAAGCGCGCCTTCCCTCCGCCCAGAATGGAGGCATGCCGCCCGAGAACGCAAAAGGTTGACAACGAGTCAGCCAGCAATTGTGAAAGCTTGTCCGGGGCCGACAAAACACTTGCCGCCTTTTGCCGCAAACGAATATGTTTGGCCCGTAGCTCATGCTCCACCTGCGCGCGGTAAAAAGACCGGTCAATTTGCAAATCCGCAATGGCATCGGAGCCGTAAAGCACCGTCCGATGCTCCCGCATGTCATAAAACTCCATCGGAAAGCAGTCGGTGGAGGTTCGCACTTCTTCCGCCGTCAGCAGCAAAGGCGACGGATGGCCTTCTTCGCGCCAGCGTCGGAAAATGGGCTCGCACACTTCCAGTTCCCCGGCGGAAAGCTGCTGCAGTACGCAAAGCACGTTAAGGTCCGAGGTGGCCTCCTGCCAGTCTCCAGTTGCCGCAGAGCCGTAAAGGATAACGGAAAGCAGTCTTTCCCCCAAGGCATCCCGGAGACGCTGGACCAGCGCAGAAAGGTTCTGTTCCATCTTAGGCTTGTCCTTCCATAGCAGAGCTACCAATCACTGCTCGCGCCGCCTCCGCCGAAATCACCGCCGCCGAAACCGCCAAACCCGCCGCCTCCTCCATCACCACCGAATCCTCCACCTCTTCCCCAATCACTGTCGGATCGGCGTCCGCCGCTGCTCATTATATTGCCCATCAGCATGCCGGTTAAGAAATCTGCTCCGCCTCCGCCGCCGCGCATGCCTCCGCCCCGGCGTCCTCCTCTGCCGAAAAGCCAAAGCAGAAGAAAAATGCCGACCAGTATAAAAAGAAAGGGCACTCCGCCACCTTGCCGCACTCTTCGCGGCTGCGCATTCCGCGTCGGCAATCCATCGTCCGAAAAGGCAATCCCTTTACCCTGGGCAATCTGGTTTGCCATTTCGCGTGCGGCTGTTTGCAATGCCGCTCCGTAATCGTCAGCCCGCAGTTCCGGCTGCATCGCACGCAGCGTACTGCCGGAGAACCCGTCCGTCAGATACGGCTCGATGCCCCGGCCTGTCTCAATATCACTTTTATGATCTTTAACCGCCAGCAGCAGCAGAACCCCTTGATTGCTTTTACGGTCGCCTACCCCCCATTTGCGCCCCAAATCCAGGGCAAAATCCCGGATCGGCTGGTCACCGAGAGTGTCAACCGTGACCAAAGCAAGCTGGACTCCGAGCTGTTGCTCTACCTGCGCGCAATAAGCTTCCAGCTTGTCCTTATCGGCATCGTTGACAACATGTGCGAGGTCGCTTACATACACGGTCGGCTTCGGAAGGCTGTTGACATCAACCGCGAAGCCGCAAACGGCAAGCGCCGGAAATAGCAAAAGCGGCAGGATTAAACGCTGACGCCACGATGTTCTGCCGTTTCCCATGCAATCAAAGGTTAGCAAGGGCTTGTTCCCTCAGCAGTTCCGGCAGAATTTCTCCGGCTCGCCCAATAAGCTGCACATCAACCGAACTGGAAATCGGGCTTGCTTCGATATTGACTTCTACGGTCTTCACGCCGGACCGTCGCGCCAAAGGCACAAGACCTGCCGCCGGATAAACAAGGGCAGATGTGCCGACAACCAGCAACACATCACAACCCCGAACAGCCTGTTCCGCCTTTGTCCAAACGTCCGGCGGCAAGCCCTCCCCAAACCAGACCACGCCCGGACGGGCCAGCGCGCCGCACCGGCAGTACACGAGCTGCCTATTATCTGAAACTTCCCGATCAATCCACTCATTGCCGCACCGGGTGCATCGCAGCTTCCAAATGCTGCCGTGCAACTCCAGCACTGCGGCGCTGCCTGCCGCCTGATGTAAGCCATCTACGTTTTGCGTCACCAAAGTGAAATTCGGTGTCGATTGCTCCAGCCGGGTTAACGCTACGTGCCCCGCATTCGGTTGTGCCTTAGCGATCAGTCCGCGCCGCCAGTGATACCACTCCCAAACCGTTTGCGGATCACGCGCAAATGCTTCCGGAGTCGCCAACTCTTCCGGGCGAAACTGCTTCCACAAGCCGGACGCTCCACGAAATATCGGAATACCGCTTTCCGCCGAGATGCCAGCACCCGTCAACACCGCAACGCTTCGGGCGTCCTTCAGGAACGCTCGGGCCTTCTCGGTAGCTGTCATACTTTCACTTCCAGCGCTTCCGCCTCGACTTTCGGCACAGCTTCCGGCACAAGCCTGTCAAGCTGCCGTAAGCGCGGAAACCACCATGCCCAGAGACCCACGACCAGCATTGTCCCCAAGCCGCCCAAAACCACAGCCGGAACCGTCCCAAACCATTGCGCCGTTAAACCCGATTCGAACTGTCCGACTTCGTTTGACGTGCTGATAAATACCATGTTGACCGCGCTGACCCGTCCGCGCATCGTATCCGGTGTTGAAAGCTGAATAGTCGTGTGGCGGACAATGACGCTGACGCTATCGGCTGCTCCAGCCAACAGCAAGCTCAACAGCGAAAGAAGCAGGTTGTGTGATAGCCCGAACACCACGGTAAAAACGCCAAACGCAAAAACGCACCAAAGCATAGTGATTCCGGCGCGGCGGCGCAGCGGCCAATGCGCAACAATGATGCTGGTAATCACGGCGCCGACTCCCGGCGCGCTCCGTAAAATGCCCAGCCCCAGGGCGCCCACCTTTAAAATTTCACGCGCATACACGGGCAGCAGCGCGACTGCTCCGCCGAGCAGCACTGCAAATAAATCAAGCGACATTGCGCCGAGCACCAGCTTGTTGCGCCAGATGTAGCGCAAACCGTCGAACACTAGCTGTTTCGAATCCGCTGCCGGATGCGTGCGTTCCGTGCGCGGCAGATGGAGAAGGCTCAGCAGAACCAACGACGTGAGATAAGAAATGGCTGCGCTGCCGTAAACAAATCGCGGAGTGTTCGCAAAGCCGTAAAGCGCGCCTCCGATCATCGGTCCGGCAATCGTGGCCGTCTGGAAGAAAGACGAACTCCAAGCCACCGCGTTGGGAAAGTACTCAGGCGGCACCAGCAAGGGGATAAACGCTTGGCCTGCCGGTCCCTGGAAAGCGCGTACAGTGCCGTTCAAAAGCAGAATGGCATACAGCGGATACGCCGATCTTAGCCCGCTAACGCTGAATGCCAACAAAAGGCAGGAACAAAGGGCAAAGCTCGCATAACAACCCTGGATGATGCGCTGTCGTGGAAACCGGTCTGCCGCATGGCCGGTAAACGGAAACAAACAGATGCTCGGCAAAAACTGCGCCAAACCGGCCAGCCCTAAATCCAAGGGCCGATGAGTGATCTCATAGATTTGCCAGCCGACAGCCACAGACTGCATTTCGGATGCCACTGTCACCAGAAATCTTGCGATCATGTACCGGCGAAAATTGGGATACCGGAAGGCAGCGCGGGAAGACGACTCGGATGACTTTTCGTTCATTCGCGTCTGCTTTCAGTCTCCCACATGCGTCTGTTTTAATAGCCTTTAGCACCAATGAGCATGGTGGATACATTCGAAACCGTACGCCCGCCCACTCCTTTGTTCTGTCACCAGGAGTTTCTTGAAAAACTGGCCGAACACGCCAAAGACCCGATTGGAAGGCGAACCGCCTTTTTATTGCAGCGGCTTTCCGTAGACGCCCGGCGTTTGTATTACAAACCCACTTCCGGCGTGAACCGAGGCTGGCGTCGCTCCCGGCTGGGCGGTGGCGGCGGCAGCCACTTTTACGCCTGGTGGGCTCCTCAGAATGCGCTGCCGCTCAAGGAATCGGGCGAGTTTTCCGATGTGCCGGACGGTGCCATTTTCCTGCGCGATATTCGTCATCATGACGACCACTCGCCCTTGACCCCGCAATCCTTCGCCAACTGCTATCTGCCCGTTACCGTTCGCGACATCCGGCGGGAAGAGTACTCTCCTCTCCCTTGGACTTCGCCGCAGATGCGATTTGCATCGTCCCGGCAACCCGTGCGGTTGCTCAAGGGTCACCCCGGTTCCGGAAAAACAACCGCGCTCTGGCATGCCGCTGATTCTGTCGGCGCTGAACGAGTGCTGTACGTCACCTACTCGCGGGACCTGGCCGCGCTGGCGCGGGAATACTTTGACCGCTTCTGCTCTTCGCACAAGCATTTTCAGGTCATCACGTTCCCTGATCTGATCCGCCAGGTATTGGGAGCGGACTTGCCCGTTTCCTCTGAAAGCGAGTATCGGCAGCGATTTCTGCGGGATCTAACGTCATTTGCGCGCACCCTCGGACCTTGGGCCAACAACCAATCTGCTTTGTACGATGAATTGTACGCCCATCTGATTGGGGATGCGCTTCCCGTCACCGTAGGCCGCTTTACAGGGTGCAAGCACGGGCGCGTTCCCGATTCGGTTTATAAAGAACGACGCATCCGTCACCTGGGCCAAGCGGCTGTGACTGCGGCCCTGGAAGCGGCAGCGCGCTTGGAACGCCTGGAAGAGGGAAGTTCCTTTGCCGAACGCTATTGCCCGGAACTGGCGCTTGCCTGGCGCGCGGTGGAGCAAGTGCGGCTCGCTATGGAAGGCCGTGCCGCTGCGGACCTGAACGGTCTCCACTTTGACTGCCTTGCGCTGGACGAATGCCAGGATCTCACGCCGATTGAGTCGCTGTCTATAATCCAACTGGCTTCGCTCAATAATCGCGGTCGCCGCTCCCCTGTGCCGCTGCTCCTGGCCGGAGACGAGGCGCAAACCGTGCGTCCGACCGACTTTGAATGGGCTTGGCTGAGTGATCTTCTGCATAGCCAGCTGGGCGCGCTTTCCGAGTTTAAGTTGTCGGCCAACTTGCGAAGTCCGCGCCGTATTGCGGAACTGGTCAACCGCGTCTGGGATCTGTACTCGCACATCCAAAAGCAGGAGCGCCCCAGCGGAACCGGCTATGCGGAAGTTGAAGAAGACGCAGCCGACCAGATCCTGTATTGCAGTGCTGTTCCCGGCCCTGAATTAAGCGAACTGCTGCAGTCGCTCGCAACCCGCGAAGGGCTGGCTCTCATCAATCTCGAAGAGGGCGTCCCGGAGTACATTCCAGCGGAAACACAAAAAGCGGTGCTCACCACATCGGAGGCCAAGGGGCTTGATTTTCATTCGGTTTGCGTTCTGAATGCCGGGCGTTTCGTTGAACGGGTCCTTCGTGAAGAATCACGGATGCGTGCTGATTCGGAGATCGACGGTTTGCGAAAGCGCCTGGCGATAGACCAGTTGCGCGTGGCCTTAAGCCGTCCCACGGAACGCTTGATCTGGCTGGACGTGAGCCCGACCGAAGCCACGGTCCGGCAAAGTCTGGCCTTTCTCAACGGCAACCAGCTTGAGAACGCAGTCGCTTCCTGCGTGCCTGCCGCTCTTCTCAAAATGCTGGAAGAAGAGGAACTCGACGGAGAAGAGCGTGTCATGCGATGCCAGGAAGACGCCCGTCAGTTTCTCGAAGTAAAGCCGGAAATGGCCTTGTCGCGCGCGCAACAGGCCATCACGCTGTTAGGTCGTCCCGGCGCAGTAGGGGCCGTAACGGACGAATCGGCGCGGGATGCCGCCTACCTGACTTTAGCGGAGGTCTGCTTTTCGCTTGGATACCGCAATGTGCGGCTTTCGGCTGAGTTGGGCCGTCCCGATCTGTTCGTGGAAGCGTCCCGTGCCGCCACGAGCGCGCGCCGCTACGGCTTGTCCAATCTGCTTCATACCATCGGGCGCATTCACCGGACCAGTTTTGATGAGCATCTCAACGCCTTAGTGGAATTGGCGAACCTCCTGCCGCACAGCAAAAAAGAAATTGAGCCTTGGCTGCAAGTCTACTTCGCCTCCAAAGCCAAAACTTGGACCGAAGAATTGGAAGCGGCTCTCTTAAACGGCCACAACGCATCGGTTCTGTTGAAGTTGCTGCCGCCCTTTTATGAGGTTCTGGACATCCCGGACCGCGAAGCGAGAACGCAGCGCCTGGCGCAGCGATCTGTTCAATTGCTTCTCAAGGAAAAGCAGTTTGCGCCTGCTCTCGCTGTGCTGCGCACATTGCCAAACCGCCAGCCCAAGCTCGAAGCAACCTGTTATGAAGGAATGAATGACTTCCGCAACGCTGCGGAAGCTCACATGCTTGCGGGAAACCTGAAAGACGCCTTGCAGTGTTACCGGCTGGTTCCTGACCTCGATGCGGCGCTGAAGCTGATTAATCAAATCGGAGATCATCCTGCCGCCGAATCCCTCCAATGGATCGGCAAATTACAGCGAGTCGTGGCGGCGCGGCCTGATAAGTTCACAAAAGTGATCCTGCCGTCGGAAAAGAAAATCCTGCAGGATCTGCTGGAAAAGGCTTTAGGAACAACCCGGCGCAAGCCGACTCCGCGCAAGACAGCCGCGAAGAAGACGAGCGCTCCACGAAAAACAGCCGCTAAGAAAGTATGGGCTAAAACGACACTCTGACCTCCGATGCCTAACTCTCTAGAGTAAACTTGCTATAGCATAGTAACGGACCTTTACACCCTGTCTGCTGGGAGGAACAAACAATGTCTGCGGATCACTTAGATCGCCGTGATTTTCTAAAGCGAAGCGGCGGCTTGAGCGCCGGAGCAGCGCTCGCAAGCAAAGCTTTTTCCAAAGCTAACAACAAGATAAACCCGTCCCGCGTGTTGGGTGCAAACGACCGCATCAATATCGGGCTGATCGGGTGCGGAGGTCGCGGCAGCGGAGACGCCGCATCTTTTAAAAGGTATGCGGACGACAACAACAATGCCTGCCAGATCGTAGCCGTCTGCGATGTT
Source organism: uncultured Bryobacteraceae bacterium (assembly GCA_964247955.1). GTDB lineage: Bacteria > Acidobacteriota > Terriglobia > Bryobacterales > Bryobacteraceae > Bog-105. The sequence goes on along the minus strand of CAXTWT010000010.1, from coordinate 845 downwards.
TACGAGAAGCGTAAACGGGCGCAGGCGGAAAAATACAACGCAAAAGGCTTTCTGGATTATCGCGAGTTGCTGGCCATGCCGGAAGTCGATGCGGTGATTGTTGCCACGCCCGATCACTGGCACGCTCGCATTGCCTTAGACGCCATGGATGCAGGTAAAGATGTCTACCTGGAAAAGCCCATGTGCCACACGAACAAAGAAGTCAAGCAATTGATTGACACGGTTCGCGAGTCCAAGCGCATTGTCCAGGTCGGTTCGCAAACCACCTCAGCCGATCAATGGTGGAAAGCGAAAAAGGCCATTGCCGACGGCATGATCGGAAAGATGATTATGAGCCAAGGCTCATATCATCGCAATTCGATTGAAGGCGAATGGAATTACCCCATTGATGCCGATGCCGGCCCGGACGCCAAGGGCGATAACTACATTGATTGGAAGATGTGGCTCGGCCCCGCTCCGTCGCGCCCGTACGATGCGGACCGCTTCTTCCGTTTCCGCAAGTATTGGGACTACTCCGGCGGCATCGCAACCGATCTGTTCTTCCACGTTGTCGCGCCTTTAAATATCTGCTGGGATAAGCCGCAATATCCAACAAAGGTCATGGCGTCCGGCGGGAAATACGTCTTTACCAATGACCGCGAAGTGCCCGACACGTATCATCTCGTGGCCGAATATGCCGAAGGCCACTCGCTCGTGCTGAGTTCCTCCATGGCGAACTCGCAGCATATCCCCGGTCTGATTCGCGGGCATGAAGGAACCATCATCATGGTGGAACACGGCCAGTTTGAAGGTTCAACCCCGGACATTGTGGTTCGTCCCGAGAAAGTCCGCATCCAGGGAGAACA
>CAXTWT010000009.1:32328-35427 GCA_964247955.1 uncultured Bryobacteraceae bacterium | reverse complement strand
CGCAACCCGTGGCCGTTCGTTCCCGCCCAAACTGTTCCCCGACTATCCTGGAAAACGCAGCGGACCAGATCATCTGAAATTCCTTCGCTGCTTCCGTGAACTTGGAATTTTTTATCCCGGAGTACGGTCAATCCTCCCCGATCCGTACCGATCCAAAGATTGCCTTCGCGATCCTCGAAGAACGACAGAACCAAACCATCGGCGAGCGCTTCCGGGAAGGTAAAGCGTTGCACTTTGCCGTTTTTAATCCGCGCTCCTCCATTTTCGGTTCCCACCCAAACGGCGCCAGCGCGGTCTCGGTAGAGCGCGGTAATTTTTCCTCTGGGCAGTTGATCCTGAAATGGAACGATACGGGCCATTCCGTTTTCGTCCGCATCCTTGCATTCCCTTTTCAGGAAGCGCCCTTTTTCATATTGCGCCGCCCCTTCCGTGGTAATGATCCATAGATGGCCGGCGTGGTCCTGAAAACTGGATAAAACATTGTTGCTCGGCAAGCCCTGCTCGGTTGTGAATCTGGTGAACTTGAAATCCTGCAAACGAGTCAGCCCATCGGCAGTTCCGATCCACAAAGATCCTTCGCTGTCTTCGGTCAAGGAACGGACATTGTTATTTCGCAAGCTCGGCGTGTTTTGCGAATCGAAGACGGCAAATTTTAATCCGTCAAACCGCGCCAGCCCGCCCTCAGTCGCGAGCCAAAGGTATCCGTCGCGGGTTTGCAGAATGGCATGCACGGAGTTCTGAGGAAGGCCGTTTTCGGTGTGCCAGGTCTGATGCCGGTAGTGGGGAAGCGACTCGGTTTCACCAATGGCAAAACCCAGCGCGGCTACCACCAGCAGCATCAAGCGAAGCGTTACTCCCATTGAAACTGCTGTCATGTCCGTTTGTACTTAGGCAACGACGCAAACAGTCCTGCAGCCGCGACCACCATGACGCAAAAAACCAGCAGAGCCGCCTGATAGGAGTGAGTGTTGTCGAACACGGCTCCTGCTAGGAGCGGCCCTGTTGCTCCCGCGGCTGCGTAAACTGACCAGGTATACCCGTACAGTTCGCTGAATCGTTGCAGGCCGAAGTAGCGCGTCAGCAGGTAAGGCACCACATCCGACTCTGCGCCCATGCCAATACCCACCAGCGCCGCAGCCGCAAAAGCCGTCCACTGCGGTTGAGCGTAAATGATCGTGACAAAGCCCAAGGCGGACACCAGAAAAAGAGCAGCACTGATGCGGTTTCCGTAGTAACGGTCAAGCAGATATCCGGTAGCCAGTTTGCTGCCTAGCGTGGCGAATCCCGCCACGGACAGAACTGCCGCTGCCGTAGCGGGCGAGAAGCCGCGATCCGTCAACAAAGCCGCCCAATGCGTATTCAGCCCGTTCGTAGCTAAGGAGAAAAGCAGCAAGGCAAACAGAATGCCGAGAAAGCGAAAGCTCAGCACATCGCGAAAGATTCCAGGAACAGCTTTACGTTCGGCAGCGGGCAGACGCTCGGAATTCGTCGGTTCGTACAGGTAACGGAAAGCCAGCGGCAGACCTACTGCCAAAACCATGACGCCGAGCGACCCATAAGCCCAACGCCAGCCGTAAGCCGAAATCAAGCCCTGGGCCAGTGGCGGAAACAGAATGGACCCCAAACCCGAACCGGCCATCACGGCGGCGAGCGCGCGTCCTCTGGACTGATCAAACCACGCGCTGACAAACCTGGCGTAGCCCAACTGCGTGGTCCCGTTTCCCACCGCGCCCATGAGCGTCAGCACGGTCACGAAGTGCCACAGGTGCGGCGTTAGGAAGGCCAGCGAAGCAAAGCCCAGCGCGTAAATAATCGTGCAGGGAAGCACAATGCGGCGCGCGGGATACCGGTCAAACAAACGGCCCAGCAAGGGAGAACTGACGGCAACCGCCAGCACCGCCGCCATGAATCCCATCGAGATCTCCGCGCGCGACCAGCCGAAAGCGGCTGCGAGCGGCTTCAGAAAAACACCGAACGTATAAATGAAAAGAGAACCAAACCCGGCAAACACCCCGCAGCAAGCCGTTAACAGAATGGAAAAACGGCTTGCTGGGGCGGATCTACTTGCCCGGCGGTTGAGGCGCTGGTTGAGAACTGCGGGAGTACCCATAAATTGCTGATCGCTTTGCTCCTGCGCGGTGCGCTTCATCACTCATCGCGTGTACGCCGCTGGCGTCAATCCATCGATTGAAAAAGTTAAACAAAGCACAAACCGTAATAGCGTAATAGATTGCTTCATCACTATATCCGAAGGCGTGCAGTTCCGCGATATCCGAAGGCCCAATGGAAACGGAGTCGCCGTTCACCTTTCGGACGAAGCGAAACAGCGCTTTCTCTTCTTTGGAAAGCTGGGATGTCTCGATGTCCTGGAGTACGCCTTTCACTAGCTCCTCGCTGGCCAACAATTCCGCTGCGACCGCAGCGTGCGACTTTGTTCAAAACGGGCACTGATTCAAGCTGGACGTGTAGGCGGCAATCAATTCGCGGATACCGGGCGAGAGCGGCGCAGGCTCGCGCAGCATTTCCTGAGTGAAACGCTCCAGATGAACAGTAGCAGCGATCTTGAATGAAAACAGATGCAGAATTTGCGGGTATTCCGCACCCGCACGCTTCATCATTTCAATGGCTTTGGCATAATTGTCGTCACCCTGATGAGCTTCGACGTCCTTCAGGAACATGGGTTGCATGGTTATCTACTCTCTTTTTAAAATAGGAACTTCAACGCAATCTGCAAAAGACGGGGCGGCGCCACCTGGAGTATCTGGCCGAAAGTCGGCGAATTGATATCATTTTCGGGCAGCGCAAAGTTGGGATGGTTTAGTAGATTGAAGGATTCAGCCCGGAGTTGCATCCTTGCTGATTCGCCTATGGCGAAGTTTTTGAACACGGACAGATCCACGGTGGCGAAGCCCGGACCTCGCAGTGAGTTGCGTCCCTCATTCCCAAACTGGCCCGGATTATTAGCTTGCGTAAGGGGCTGGAAAGCCGCTGCGCTGACCCATTGGTTCGGCGTGTGCGGTCCAACATTAGGGTCGGAAAGGACGTTCGGACGGCTGGAATAAAAGCCGGTAATCTCGGGAGCCTGCCCTTGCAGCGGGG
>CAXTWT010000009.1:12806-32228 GCA_964247955.1 uncultured Bryobacteraceae bacterium | reverse complement strand
GACCCGGAAAGGTTCAGAGACGAGACATAATCGAGGTTTTTGGACCACCAATAGGAAGCCAGAAACCCAAGATTGTTTGTGAACTGCCGCGAAAAGGCCGCTTGCAGCGCGTGATAGGTCGAGCTGTTATTATCCGCGATCAGGCCGACCGACGCAAATGCGCAGGCGCCGAGCGAAGGGGAACATCCCGCATAAGGTCGTCGCTGATCCGCATTGCCGGAGGTGGCGCCGGGGCCGTAAACAGCCGGGTTGGCTTCAATGAACCTGGGCAGATGAGTGCCTTTGTTGCCGACGTAGCGAACGTCCAGCAGATAAGAGCGCGCAAACGCGTGCTCTACCGAAAAATTCCAGTGCTGCGAGTAAGGCGGCAGCATGCCTGACTCCGTCGTCAGAACTGTAGCGGGCCGCACGAAACTCTGAGTCGAAAACGGAGGTGCGCTGCCGTTGTATGGATTGGCGAAGTTGAGACCGGGGCCGGGAAGCTGATAAGCTTGCGTCCACGGAAGCGCACTGGCGGCGGCTTGCAAAGGACCGCCGACGCCGTTGGTAAATCCGTCGTAGAAGATTCCGTAACCGGCGCGAATCGTCGTGGTCGCCTCCCCGGTCGGGTCCCAGGCAAAACCGACTCGCGGCATCCATTCGCGGTAATTCACCGGTGCAATTCCATCAGGAACTCCAGGATCGCCGGGGAACAGGAGACCGGCAGGCGCGTCCGGGCGGATTGTGGACTGTTGTCCGGGAGCCCATGCATTCACGCGGTTCCGTATTTCCGTATAAGGAGTGTTCACCTCATAACGCAACCCGTAGCTTAGCGTTAACCGGGGCGTTACGCGCCATTCGTCCTGCGCGTATCCGGCAATCACCCATTTGCGCAAACCACGGCTAAAATCTCCGCCGCCTTGGTAAAAGAGCACCGGTTGTCCTAGCAGGAAACTCGCAAATGTATCACTGGCCGGAAAGGGAGCGAATACAAAGAAGCCGTTTGTCGCAATGCCGAGGAGCGCGTTAATCTGTTGGCGGTCGAGGTCGGCCCCGAACTTCAGGCTGTGCCGCCCACGCGTGGCGGCAAGCGAGTAATAAACTTGGTAATCGTTTTGAGTTGTATCCTGCGGGCCCGTGATAGGATTGCCGACATTCGAATATCCGCTGATAATCAGATACGGCGAGCCTGTCACCGAAGGAAGCGTGGGCTGGTAAGCGAAGCCGAGACTGCCGGCGGGGGTGTGGTTCTGCGCGGCTTCGAGCAGCGCGGCATTCCGAAAAAACGCGATTCGCGCCGTCTGCACGGTTTGCGAAGAAAACAGATGTACCCATGACACCGTCGCGGAATGGGTCTGAATATCGTCAGCCGTGGGGAATCCGGGCACGCTCGAACCGTTGATGGGCAGAGGATCTAAAACATGTTGGAAGGAAGCGGCATAGCGTAAGAAGACTTGATCGGCATCGCGGAAATAATGATCCAGGCGGAAGCCGCCCTGGTCGTAGTTGTTGGTCAGTATTTGTGTGGAAGAAAACAAGGAAGGCGATAAGTTGCCCAGCGGAATTAACTTCTCCGCGTTCAGGGCAACCGGGTTCAACAGAAAGGAAGGTATGCGGTCGAGATTGCCGTTTTGATCCCGAAAACGCCCGCCGGTGAACTCATTAATCAAGGGAGAGCCGGTACCCGAAAAATCGCCCGTGCGCTGCGCCGCCGTCGGTACAATCGCCGTACGCGTCTCGCCTTGGCGGGAGCGTTGACCCTCGTAGAATCCAAAGAAGAAGTCCTTGTTCCGGCGGATCGGAGCGCCGAAAGTTGCTCCAAACTGGTTCTGGTGAAGCGGTTCCGTGCTGGTCGCGAAAAAGTTGCGGGCGTCGAACGCGTCATTGCGAAGAAAGTCGTACAACGCGCCGTGATACTCATTTGTTCCTGATTTGGTAACGACTGCGGTAGTGGCGCCGCTGGTGGAGCCGTACTCGGCGGAAGCATTAGACGTCAGGATGCGGAACTCAGCAATCGCATCCGGGGGCGTGCGCAGCGCAAAACCGCCGTTTACATTGTCCACGTTGGTGACGCCGTCAAGAAAATAACTGTTCGCCTCGGGCGGTTCGCCGTTCACGGCGTAAGCTTGCCCTTGACGCTTGATGCCTCCCGCTTGCTGAACGCCGAACGTCAAGGGAGCAACGCCGGGCTGCAGAAGGCCAAGCTGCGTGAAGTTGCGGCCATTCAGTGGTAGGTCAGCGGCTTCTCGCGATGTAACCACGTTGCCGAGCGTAGGGCTGGCGTCAACGCCCGCAACCCCGGTCTGCACCTCAACGATGTAGTCCTTGGAGGAGAAGTCTAATTGGATAGGCATTTCCACAACGCGGTCCACGTCGATGCGAATGTGTTTTGTATTCGTAGTCGCAAAGCCCTGCATCGATGCGCTCAGATCATACTCTCCGGCTGGCAGAGAGGAAAACCGGAAGGTTCCATCGTTGCTCGAAAATTGCTGGATGGTGAAGCCGGTTGCCGCATTCTTCACGGTGAGGCGGGCGTGAGGAACAAGTGCATCGGAAGGGTCGATGACTTGTCCCTGCAATGTTCCGGTCGGGTCTTGTGCTTGCAAAATCAAGCTCGCTCCTAGTAAGGCAACCCACACCCAGGAAGCTTTTAATAAAAGATGAAGTGTCAAACCAATGCAGCTTAACGTGAAAAACTACACTTTGTCATCAACCTTTCGGTTGAGCGCGGCATCCATCTTACGACGGGTTTCCGTTCGTCAAACGCCGGTCAAGTCGGACTCGTATATGCCTTCAAAATCCACAAAGTAGCCGCTGATCTCTACGGTCGGGATCGCGTTCCGCAAGTTTTCTGCCGCCTTCTTCAGTTCCCGTTCGTGGTGTTCCGCTTCTACTCGCGCATTGTTCCCGAAAGCGGCTAATCCGCCGTAAGCCCCGCAATCCGAATGCAGCATCAGGATAACGTGCTTTGTTCCGTGAAGCCGCATCGACTTACGGATTTGATCGAGCAAAAACTCGCGATCCCTTTCGTGCTCCGGCGATGCCAAGGACTTTGCTCCCCCTGCGATTTTGATCGGGTCCGAACTGCCAATCCCGCGCCGCTTCAGAAACTTGCGAAACCCAAGCTCAAACCGGTTGTCGAAGCACCAGATAATTGCTGCATCGCAGTGGTACTTCTCGCGCGGGGAGTCGAAATGATACACCTTTTGCATCGCATTTTCCTTTTCCGGTATCAACTGATTTTAGCTTCTAACTCCGCCCAGCGGGCGTACAGCTGGTCGACCGCTTCCTGCGCTTCTTCGGCTTCGGCGAGAGCTGCCTGTAAACGCTTGGGATCACTCGCAACTTGAAAGTCTTCGAGGAGGGCGCGTTTAGCCGCCAGGGTGTCTTCAGCCTGCGTGATGCGGTCTTCAATCGTTTCGAAGTCGCGGCTGTCAAGATAAGAAAGCTTTTTCTTAGGCGCAGCGGAGCGAATCTCAGCCTTATCAACGGCGCTCGATGCCGGACGCGCCTTCTCCTTTCCTGCCTTTCGTTCCGTTTGCCACGCTTCCCATTGGCTGTAATCGGCAAAGACTTGCGCGCCTCCTGCACCATCAAGGCCCCAGACCACCGTGGATACGCGGTCGAGCATGTAGCGGTCGTGGGTCACCAGCACTAAGGCTCCGCGAAACTCAAGCAAGCTTTCTTCCAAAATTTCGAGAGTCGGAATATCCAGGTCGTTTGTCGGCTCATCCAGGAGCAGAACATCAGCCGGTTCGAGCATCAGTTTTGCAATCAAGACCCGAGCGCGTTCGCCTCCGGAAAGCCGGTCAACGGGCTGGTTCAATTGCTCGCTCGTAAACAGAAAACGCGCTGCCCAGGAAGCAACATGAAGCGTGCGGTCCTGATAGACCACGGAGTCGCTGTGGGGAGCCAACGCGCGGCGCAACGTGAGGCTCGGATCGAGAGGCCGGTTCTGGTCAAAATAAACTACCCGCAGCGACTCGGCGCGGACCACTTCTCCGCTATCCGGCTGCCACTCGCCGCGAAGCAGGCGCAGGGTGGTGGTTTTGCCGCTGCCGTTCGGCCCGACCAGCCCCACGCGGGTACCCGCCGTCATCGTGAAATTTGCGCTAGTTAGTAGCTGCTTGCCGCCAATACCGAAGCTGACATTTTTCAGCTCGATTAGGCGCTTGGTTTTGCGGTCGGTGGCGGTGAAGTCGATATCGGCGCTGGCCGTGCGCGTTCGCGTGTTCAGATCGCCAAGCTCGCGGATCAGTTCATGAGCTTTATCGATGCGCGCTTTGGCCTTGGTGGCGCGAGCTTTCGGGCCGCGCCGCAGCCATTCAATTTCCGTGCGAACACGGTTGGCAAGTGCTTCCTGGTGCTTGGTTTGGGCAAGCAGAAATTCATTTTTCTTTTCGAGAAACTCGCTGTAACGACCACGAACGCGAAAGAGGCCGTCCGGGTAGATGCGGTTCAGTTCGGCAACACTCGTTGCGACGTTTTCGAGAAAGTAGCGGTCGTGGCTGATAATCACCGAAGCAAACGAGGAGGTTTGCAGCAGCTTCTCCAGCCACTCGATGCCGGGCAGGTCCAGGTGGTTAGTAGGTTCGTCCAAAAGCAACAGTTCGGGATCGGAAACCAGGGCTTCCGCAATGGCGAGCCGCTTGCGCCAACCTCCGGAAAGCTGCGCGGCTTCGGCGTGGAAGTCTTCAAAACCAACACGGCCCAGGGTTTCCGCAATACGGCGCGTACGTTCGTCCGGCAATAGCGAGGAGTCCGTTAATGCGCGGGAAAGGACGTCCCGCACGGTTTCGCCAGGGGCAAATTCCGATTGCTGCGCGACAAAGCTAAGCCGCGTGTTCTTGCGCAGCGCAATGTTGCCTTCGTCGGGTCCTAACTGCCGAGCAAGAATCTGGAGAAGCGTAGACTTGCCCGACCCGTTCGGGCCGATCAATCCAAGGCGATCTCCTTCAGAAATGTTCAGGGAAACGTTTTCGAAAAGCGGTACAGCTCCAAAGGTTTTCTTCAGACCGCTCGCATTTAATAACAGCGCCACTCCTTCCTATGTTCTTATGAAAGAGAATCATGAGCGGGCAGGAGCCTTCTTGCGCAGTGTAAGTCCAACGCTGGCAAGCACTAAAGCCGTGCCGAGCGCAGTTCTCCAAGTAACAACTTCGTTCGCAATCATATAACCTAGAGCAACGGCAATCACCGGGTTGACATAAGCGTGACTGGAGACTCGGGTTGCGGGCATACGGGCAAGCAGCCACATATATGCGGTAAACCCGAGCAGGGAGCCGAAAGTAATCAGATACAGCAGCGCAAATACAGCAGGCGGCGCAATTTTAGGCAAGGGACGCATCTCTCCCGCGCAGGCCGACAGGACCAAAAGCACCAAGCCCCCGATCAGCATTTCCGCTCCCGCCGTCAGCATTTTGGATTCGGGCAGGCGCAAGGAACGGGTCAGCACGGAACCGATGGCCCACGCCGTTGTTCCGGCGAGAACGATAAGACACGGCAGAATGCGCAACTGTTGATGACTGCTGGGCAACATCAAAGTACCGACACCGCCGAAACCGATGAGAACGGCAAAGACCAGCGGCCACCGGAACGGCTGCTGACGAAATACGAATACCTCGAAAACAATAGTAGTGAGCGGAACCGTGGCAACCAGCACGGAGGTCACGCCGGAAGGCACATACTTTTCGGCCCAGAACACAGCACTGTAGTCGATAACAAACATCAGCATGCTCAATAGCAGAAGGTTGCGCCAATGAGACCGTGCAGGCGACGGCACTCCGCGCAAACGCAAATATGAGTAGAGGATTGCGCCCGCCACAAAGAAACGCACGCCGGCCGCGAACAACGGTGGAACATGCTCCACAGCAATGCGGATGGCGATAAACGTCGATCCCCAGACCACATAAATTGTCAAAAAAGCTAAAAAGGTCAGAAGATTTTCCCGACGCTCCCCAATTGATTGCTGCTTATTGCTTACCACCGTGACGTCCATAGAATTTATAGAGGCAAGCAGCCATGGTAAAGTCGCCGCCTTCACTTAATTGGGCCTGCCTATGTATACGTCGAAATCGTTTCAAAGGTGCAGCGGCTTGCGACGCTTTTTAACAAGCGTGAAGACTGCCACGCCTGGGGAACAAAATTTTGTTGGGTGATTGATCCGGACGAACCGGCGTTTTCTGAATACCATGCCGGGTCAGCAATCGTGCCCGTAAAGCAAGAGTTACCGACCGATAAATTTCGTGTGAAGATTGCTGATCTGCTCGCGGAAGTCGAATTGGTGTCCTGATTAGTCCCCAGCCACCCGGTGGGTTTCCATGCTGAGGCCGTAAGCCCGATGCACGTCTTCCAGCGTTAGCACTCCCAGAATCTGCTCCGGCCGCAAACGGCTCACTACCCGGACCGCAGGCTGCAAAGCCAGCAAGCGCATCGCGGCATCGAGCGGCTCATCCGGAAAAAGAGTAACGCTGCTATGGAGATCTTCATGAGGCGCGGCTGTTACGAGCGCGTCTTCAACGCGCAGCGGCTGGAACGTGCGTTTTTCTTCCGCCGTAGGAAGGTTTACGCCTTCCAGTTGCGCCAGCATCTTGAAAAAGGGAACCGGGTGCAGCCTGCGCGAGATGAGATAGGATGTAATGTTAGCGATCATCACCGGCAGGATGATGACATAACTCGCGCTCGTCTCAAAGACCATGAAAATGGAAGTAATCGGCGCGCGGAAAACTCCCGCAAAGAACGTGCCCATGCCGACCAGAATGTAAGCCTCTTCCGAAGCCGCGCCGTACGGCGAGTAGCGATGAGCCAATCCGCCTAATGCGCCGCCCAGCATTCCGCCAATAAACAGGGCGGGAGCAAACATGCCTCCGGGCGTTTCCGCGCTGAAACAAAGCAAAGTGACCAGCAGTTTCGCTAATCCGATGTAGAGCAGCACGTTCCAGGTGAACTGCCCGTGCAGCGCGCTGTTAATCGCTTCATAACCCGCGCCCATTACTTCGGGAAACCACAGGCCCACAACTCCGGTCAGGAACCCTGCTGCAATCGGCAGCGTATAAACTTTCCAGTGCGGCAGATGCTCAATGCGCTTTTTCAATTCTTCAATCAGCCAGATGAACAAAGCCGACAGGCAGCCGCTGGCTATGCCGATGCCCGCGTAGACCAGCAGTTCAGACGCACTGGCAATTTCGAACGCGGGAATGCGGAACAGCGGCTCGTTGCCGAGGAACGCGCGCATGGTGACTACTGCGGAAACAGCGGCCAGCACAATGGAGCCGACAGCATTGGCGCTCCAGTCCGCCAGCACCTCTTCCATGACGAACAGGACGCCGCTGATCGGTGTGTTGAAGGCGGCTGCAATGCCCGCTGCCGCGCCGACTGGAGCAATCAACCGCATATTATTCCGAGGTAAATGGAACAGCCTGCCCAAAGCCGACGCCACGCCCGCGCCCATCTGCAGGGAAGGGTCTTCCGGCCCCAGCGAGTTGCCGCTGCCGATGGAAGTCGCGCAAGCCAGGAACTTCCCGGCAATGGTGGTGGAAGAAACAAACCCTTCGGAGCTGTACAGGGCGATTTTCGTCTGATTGACTCCGCTTCCGCGAGCCAGCGGAAATACCTTTCGTACGATAACGACGGCAATCACAGCGCCCAGCGCGGGACTGAGCAGCCGGGTAAACCGGAACCGTCCCGCCAGCGCTCCCAGGGCGTTCCAGCTAATAAAGTCGATGGTGATGTGAAACAGAACCACCAGCAGGCCGGAAAAAACACCGATGAATAAAGCAAGAAAAAGAAAGCGCTGCGTCTCTGAAAGGTGAATCTGCTTGACGGTGGATTGCAGAATCCGTCCGTAGTGGCGATCTCTGGGAAAGGAGCCTGCGGCGGGCCCGCTTCCTGTTGCTTCAGCCATTGAAAGCCCTCGCGAAAAGGGTTACAAGTACAGGGTCGTCCATGGGTTTGCTGCTGCACTCCTGCCCGCGACCTGCCCAAAGCTGTTTTGCAGTCTGTTGCAGGGACAGCGCCAGATCGGGGTCAGTCTTCGATTTTGCTCCCAATAGCTTTACAGCCGTGTTGATCTGCTCGCGGTTCTGCTCCGGTACCCCGCATCGCTCCAAATCCGCCACCACGCGCCGCAGCAGGTTCTGGCTGCGGCGGACGCGCTCTGCTGAAGGCAAGCCGCTCAACTCAGGGTCTAAGTCGATCACAGCGTTGGTAAAACTCAGGGCATCGCTGCTGGCGCGATCTTTGGGATTAAAGCGTAAAGCACGCTCGTATTCGTGCCGTGCCGCAATGAATTGCCCGGAAGCAAAGTACGCCTGCCCCAGCCCGCGATGAGCCTGCGAGTCGTGATGTGAACTGCGCGTCAACTCTTGAAATACTTGGATAGCCTCGGAAGTCGCGCCATTGTCGAGGAGTTCGAATCCGACCTTAGTTCTCAACTTGGGATCAGGCGGAGCGTTAGCATACAGCGTCATAATCTCACCGACAGCTTCTTCCCGCCGCCCGGCGCGCTGCAGCAGGTCGATCAGCTCCCAACGCGCTTGCCGCCGTTCATTTACGCGTGAAGCGGGCCAGTACTCATAAACGGCGCGCTGATAATACTCAATCGCCCGGGGCGTCTGACGATGCTGCAAAGTGAGCCGCGCCCGCATCAAGTTCAAAGCTCCATTGGTTGGGTCTTCCTGGAGCAACTGGTCAAGATGCGACTCGGCTTCATCCAGGCTTCCCGCGTGGATCAGCGCTTCTACAAAGGAGACTCTGTATTCGGCCTTGTCGGGGCTGAACAGCAGCGCTTTGCGGTACTCCTCCACCGCGGCCGGAACATCGCCCTTTTTTTCCAATTGCTGGCCGCTTTCGTAATGTTTTTCCCCGATCCCCTGCTTTTCCCGCCGATAAGCAGAATTGATGAACCCGGTTACTGCCAGCGACAGCGCCAGCAGAATGCAAAGGGAAGTCGTCAGCCGAAATGTAGTTGCTGTAAAAAACACTGCTGTTATCAGGATAGGGGACGAGCAGTTTGGGTATCCATAACGGGATAAGCCTAAGTCTTAAGAGATAGAGCCGAAAGCCTGACCTACAGTTTGCGCCGCAAACATTCGATGAGAAACATAGCCAGACACAACGGTTTTTATGAATCAATGCCCGCCGAGTTTTATCGTCCTTGAAGGTAAGTCCTCCGGGCGCGCTGCCCCTCCAGCGAAACCGATGAGTCGCCGGTGTTCCGATTCCGACATGCTTCATTATCTGCTCGAAGCCGAATCGTCGCGCCAAAACCTGGAGCGGTACGCCATGGAATTAAGCCAACTGGCGGATGATTCCGCGCGCGCCATTCGGCAGGCTGAAACATCGGCCCAGAACAAGAGCGATTTTCTCGCCATGATGAGCCATGAGATCCGGACACCGCTAAACGGCATCATCGGCATGACTTCGGTTCTGCTATCACGAGAGATGGAGGCGTCGGATCGCGATTGCGTCGAAACGATCAGGAACTCGGGGGAGGCGCTTCTCAGGATTATTGATGATGTTCTCGATTTTTCCAAGATCGAGGCGAACCGCCTGGAGTTGGAGTGCATTGAGTTCGACCTCCGGCAAACGATCCGCGAGTCGGTTCAGATCCTGCAGGTGGCGGCAGATCGCAAGTTCTTGAAAATACACTCGCATGTTGCGGAAAACGCCCCGAAAGTAATAGGTGGCGACCCGGTGCGGCTGCGCCAGATATTGATGAATTTGATGAGCAATGCAGTCAAGTTCAGCCCGGTCGCTCAACCGGATGCTTATGGCTCTGTTGAGTTGCGCGTGGATGCGCTTCCTTCTCCAACCGGGGACTACGTTCTGCTGTTCACGGTGATCGATAAAGGGATCGGCATGACACCCGAGCAGCAGGCAAAACTGTTCCGACCATTTAGCCAGGCGGATGCTTCCACGGTGCGCAAGTTTGGCGGCACCGGATTAGGGCTTGCGATCTGCAAGCGGCTGGCGGAGTTGATGGAGGGATCAATCGGCGTGAAAAGCAGCCCCGGAGAAGGCTCCTCCTTCTGGTTCACGATTCGGGCGCTACCTGGGCAGGAAATTGCGGCAAATCCTAAAGCCGCAAGGGACAGCCGCTTAACGAAACTAGGAAACGGCAGCAAACGGATTCTCCTGATCGAAGACAATAAAGTGAATCAGAAAGTGGCGGTTCTGATGCTGAAGCGCCTCGGCGTAGAGGTGGACATCGCTAATAACGGGGCTGAGGCCCTCAACGCTATCAATTCCCACGAATACGGGCTGCTGCTCATGGATTGCCAGATGCCGGAAATGGACGGGTTTGAGGCAACACGCCGTATCCGCGCGCAAAGCGGTTACTGCGCAGCCGTGCCGATTATCGCCATGACGGCCAGCGCGTTTGCGGAAGATCGCGACGCCTGCCTGGCTGTGGGCATGAATGATTACCTTTCCAAGCCTGTCCGTGAAGGCGAGCTGCGGTCAAAGCTGGAGCAATGGCTACAGGGTTGCGAACCGGCGCTGGAGGAAGCGCTGGTTTAATTCAGGCACATTATCCCGCCTCTGCTACAATCAGCGGCGTGTCTGCACTCGCTCCTGAAGTGGTTCCCGGCGCTGAACATTTAAAACAGTTAATCCGTGAAGTTCCTGACTTTCCGAAGCCGGGCATTAATTTCTACGACATCACGACGCTGCTCAAGGATAAAACCGGTTTTAAAGAAACCATTGACGCTCTTCAACAGCATCACCGGAGCGTCCCGGTGGATGTGGTGGTCGGAATCGAGGCTCGTGGCTACTTCTTCGCTCCGGCCATGGCGCATGCGCTTGGAGCCGGTTTCGTTCCCGTGCGGAAGCCTAAAAAGTTGCCCTGGACCGTTCGCAGCGTCGAGTACGACCTGGAGTATGGAACGGACCAGCTTGAAATCCATTCTGATGCGATTGAGCCGGGTCAGCGAGTTCTGATCATTGATGATGTTCTGGCCACCGGCGGCACTGCAAGCGCCGTGGCCCGTCTCGTCGAGCAGTGTGAAGGAAAAGTGGCGGGCCTTGGTTTTGCCATTGAGCTTGCTTTTCTCCGTGGGCGGGAAAAACTGGCCGGTTATGACGTCTTTTCGCTTCTTCGCTACTGATGGTGTGCGGGTTACTGTTCCGTCATTCGCCAAGCTGAACCTCCATCTGCGAGTACTCTACAAGCGTCCCGACACTTATCACGAACTGCGCACCATCTTTCAAACAATCAGCCTCCATGACACTCTGACGATTGAGTTCCAACCGGCCAAGCGAAGGGAAGTGGAACTTACCAGTTCTCCCGACATCCCCGACAATCTCGTTTTGCGTGCGGCGCGGCTGGCGATGGACGAACTGAAAATACGGGGAATCTTCCGCATCGGGCTGCAAAAGACGATTCCGATGGGCGCTGGACTGGGAGGCGGTTCCAGCAATGCGGCAGCAGTTCTGATTTCTCTGGCCGCTTTGGCCGGAAAACAGGTGGCCTTGCCGGAACTGCTGCGCCTGGGCGAGCAGCTCGGCAGTGATGTTCCGTTCTTTCTGCACGGCGGTACGGCGCTCGGCCTGGGGCGGGGCACGGAACTGTACCCTTTGCCCGATCAGCCCCCCCGCTCTGCCCTGGTTGTCTCGACCGGCCTCCATGTGTCCACAGCGGAAGCGTACCGGGTACTAGGGCGAAGAACGCAAACCGAGGTAAATCAAGATGTTACAAATGCGTTGACTTCGCTCCCCGAGTTCCCTATCCTGAGAGAGTTTCAAGCAATCGCGTGGAATTTAGACCAGGCGGACCTTCGTCAGCTCCCCTTAACAAACGACTTTGAAAAATCGGTTTTTACCATTCATCGAAACCTTCAGGCTGCCGTGCGCAAGTTGAAGCGGCTCGGAGCGCAGGCGGCTTTAATGACCGGCAGCGGATCGGCAGTTTTTGGGGTTTTTGGGTCGCCTGCTGCGTTACAGGCGGCTGTCAAGCAATTTCCTCCAGGGTCTGCCTTTCCGGTGAAATTTGTTTCTCGGCGGCAGTACCGCAGTTTGTGGCGGCGCGCTCTCGGTCCTGCGGCTGCCGTTAGTTGTTTTGCCCGTCCATAGGATCAATAGGATGTCATCTGCTCCCAAGCCAGCTAAAGCCTTGTTTACCGAATACAAAGTATTTTCCGGCACCGCCAACCCTGCCTTAGCACGGGAAATTTGCCAGGCGCTCGGCACACCGCTGGGCGTGACTATGATCAAGTGTTTTGCCGATGGCGAGACGCATCTGCAAATCCAGGAGAATGTGCGCGGCGCGGACGTGTTTTTGGTCCAGCCGACCTGCACTCCGGTGGATCACCATCTAGTAGAACTACTGTTAATGATCGACGCATTTAAGCGGGCTAGTGCGGAACGCATCACGGCAGTGTTACCCTATTATGGGTATGCGCGGCAAGACCGGAAAGACCGGCCCCGCATGCCGATTTCCGCGAAACTGGTGGCCAGCCTTATTGAAAGGGCAGGAGCAAACCGCGTATTGGCGCTTGACCTTCACGCTGCTCAGATTCAAGGGTTTTTCGACATTCCCGTTGACCATCTGTTTGCCGCGCCGGTAATGGTTGAGTACTTTAAAAATCGCTTTGACCGTGAGGAGTTGACCGTTGTTTCTCCTGATGCTGGCGGCGTGGAGCGCGCTCGTTCGTTTGCGAAGCGTTTAAATTGCCCATTGGCGATCATCGACAAGCGGCGGACTGAAGTGAACGTGGCGGAGGTAATGAACATCATCGGTGATGTGCGCGGCAAGGATTGTTTGATAGTGGATGACTTGGTGGATACGGGCGGAACGTTGGTGAAAGGTGTCGAGGCGCTTTTGGATGCGGGAGCGCGGTCTGTAACGGCCTGCGCGACGCACGCTGTGCTGTCAGGCCCGGCGGTAGAGCGCATCAACGCTTCGCCGTTAGAGGAATTGGTGGTAACAAACTCGATTCCGCATGCTGAACAGGCGGAAAGATGCCCGAAGCTGCGGACGCTTTCCGTCGCGCCGCTGTTGGCGCGGGCGGTTCAGTCGATTCACGAGGGCGGTTCGATCAGTACGTTGTTTGTATAAATTTTAACTGGTTCCGGCCAATCGCTGGAACGGAGAATGCAAGTCAGGGTCCGGCGGCTCGGGTTGTTTTGGCAGGCAGCCGTCCTGATGATGAGGTGAAAGATGGTAACAGGTTTAACAGTTCCCGCCGAATCGAGAGAGTCGCGCGGCAAGAATGAAGCACGGCGACTGCGGGCTAAGGGTTCCATGCCCGCTGTGGTTTACGGCGGTCCGGCAGGTCCGGCAGCCGTAGCGGTCAGCCCTAAGGAGTTAACGCGGGTTCTGAACAGCAAAACAGGCCATAATACGATTTTTAATCTCAGTATAGCCGGGGGAGAAAACACGCCGGTGATGATTGTGGATTGGCAATTTCATCCGATCAAGGACACGCTGCTGCATGCTGATATGAAGCGCATTGATCTCAGCCAGCGCATCAGCGTGAAAGTGCCTGTTGTGACTCAGGGCGATCCTAAAGGCGTCAAATTGCAAGGCGGTATTCACGAAATTGTCACGCGCGAAGTGGAAATTGAGTGTCTTCCGAACGATATTCCCGAGCAGTTTGCAGTGAACGTAGCGGAACTGATGGTAGGCGGAAGCATTCGCGCCGGTGATATTCCGATGGGCGGAAGTATCCGCTTAGTGAGTCCGGCGGATGCCGTGATCTCGCACGTGGTTTCCTTAAGGGCGGAAGAGACAACGACGGCTGAAACCGGCGGCGTGGCTGCGCCTGCGGCTGAACCCGAAGTGATCAAGAAGGGTAAGAAGGAAGAAGAAGGCGCTGCCGGCGGAGATGCCGCCGCTAAGCCCGAAGGAAAGAAGAAGTAAGGCTTTCTTCCCTTGGTTTCAGCAGCGGAAGGCTCTGGGGCATTGTCCTCTTCCGGCGCACCAGAGATGGAGGTGTACTGTATTGTGGGACTGGGAAATCCGGGTATCCGCTATGCGCGTACGCCTCATAATGTCGGCTTCTGGGTGCTGGACGAATTAGAAAAACGTTGGGGAATCCGGATCTCGAAAGGGGAAAGTGAGACCCTGATGGGTAGCGGCAAAATCAAGAATAAAGACGTGGTCTTGGTAAAGCCGCAAACTTTTATGAACCACTCCGGGGTAGGCGTCAGCGCGGTGCTGCGGTATCGCAAACTGACAAACCGAAACCTGATTGTGGTTTACGACGAGCTTGATTTGCCTTGGACTGCACTGCGGATCAAGGCAAGCGGGTCAGCGGCTGGACACAATGGTGTCAAGTCGATCATCGGCGCATTGAAAACGGATGTTTTCACGCGGGTGCGGGTGGGTATACGCCCGGATCACCCGATCAAGGATGCCGCCGATTATGTTCTCGCTCCGTTGGAGCGGGAATTGGCAGTGGACGAGGAGGAGATAGTGTCTTATACCGCAGACGCTGTCGAATGGATTGTTGCCGAAGGCGTCAATCAGGCCATGGCGAAATTTAATCGTCGCGCCCGAGGCATTACAGAAGAGGATCAATGAGGATTTACGAGGAGTTGTTTATTGTTCGCCGGGATGCCACCGATGAAGAAGTGGACCCGGTGATCGATCAAGTAAGGAATACCGTTACCCAAGCGGGCGGCACGCTCGATAAAACGGAAAAATGGGGAGTGCGCAGGCTTGCTTACCGTGTTGCGAAGCAGGACGAAGGACAGTATATTCTGCTGCAATTCACGGCAGGGCCGGAAACGGTAAAGGAAATCGAGCGCCGTCTGCGTGTTTCTGACACTGTGATGAAGTTTCTGACCGTTCGCATTGATGAAAAGCTGAAGCGCATTGAAAAGCGCCGCAAAGCTCGCGAAAAGCGGGCCGCGCGCAAACCGGTAGCCATGCCTTCTGCTCCGGCGGCTGTTTCACCGGCCCTGCCGCAAGAAGCGCCCCTTCCGGTTCCGGGCGCCCCGGTTGTGCTGGCAGCGCCGGTTGCGGCTCCTGAAGGGACTGAGGGAAGGTAAAGGAGAATTTTATGCCAGAAGGAAGAGGCGGAAGGCCCATTGCCGCGTCGCAGCGCCCCACGGGCGGCGACAAAGCCATTGCGACAGGCAAGAAACAGTATTTCCGGCGCAAAAAGGTGTGCCGGTTCTGCGTCGACAAAGTTGACGATATTAATTACAAAGATGCGAGAATGCTGTCCAGTTTCGTCTCGGAGCGCGGCAAGATTACGCCTCGCCGCATCTCGGGTGTTTGCACGCCGCATCAGAAACGGCTGAGTGAAGCCATTAAGCAGGCCCGCAACATTGCCCTGATTCCGTTTGCATCGCGCATCTGATGAGGAGTTGAACCCATGGAAATCATTCTGAGAGAAGACGTCGAGAAAGTCGGAGCGCGCGGCGCGGTGGTGAAGGTAGCCGACGGGTATGCCCGCAACTATCTTTTCCCAAAGCGCCTGGCGGTTCCGGCCACGGAATCCAACAAGAAAATTGTCGATCAGGAGCGCGAAGCTTACCTGCGCCGCGAAGCCAAACTGATGGGCGAAGCCGAGAGCCTGGGGCAGATGATGTCCAGCGTGCGATTGACGTTTCGCCAAAGGGTGGGCGAAAACGATCAATTGTTCGGCTCGGTCACGGCGAAGGACATTGCCGACGCATTGGAGGCGCAGAACTATCACATCGAGCGCCGCAAAGTGCAGTTGGATGAACCCATTCGCACGCTCGGCGAACATAAAGTAGCCCTGCGCCTGCACCGCGATGTGACTGCCGAAATCACGGTAGTCGTGGAACCCGAAGGCTAACTTGGCTTCCGTTCTTGATCCGGACAAACTGACCGACAAGTCTCCAGCCGAGGTGCTGGAAGCCGCCGCGCGCGGCCACCTCGGCCTGGACCACCGCTTTTTACATGCCATTCTCGACCGCTCGGAGGAAGCGCTTCCGGCGGTTCTTGTATGGAGCAAACGTGATCGTTCTACCGATGCGATAGATCTTGTGCCGGAAATCATCGCGGTCTTTCGCCACCTGAAATCGCCGGAAGCGCTTCCGTTCCTGATCGATTACATCCGGCAAGATCCCGTCGACATTCCCGATGAAGTAATTGAAGCGCTTGTCGAAATTGGCCCACCTGCCCTCCAATCGCTGCTGCAACTCTACGGCGAGTTGGACGAAGAGGAGAACGGAGAAATTGCCTTTATTTTGGCGAATCTGCGGGTAAGTGATGGCCGTATCCTTCAGCTTTTACTAGACCGTTTGGAGTTTGACCTTTCCGATACCGCCCTGCTTCTGAGCATCTATGGCGACCCGCAGGCGCGTCCAGCCCTGGAGCAGGCAGCAGCCGATTTGCCGCTTTCCGAGACGGCGCTGAGAAAGGAGGTCGCCGACGCGCTCGAATTACTGGACAATCCGGTGAAGCGAGACGAACAGATGGAGCCGTTCGACATCTGGTCGCTGTATCCCGAGCAGGAAGACTTGCCGGTCGATCTGCTGGAAGACGACGAGCGTTTGCAATTGCTCCAAACGGCAAGCGCTCCCTCCGTCAGAGCAGCGGCAGCGGCATCATTCTTCAACACTCAGCTTGCTCCTGAAGCACGGAGCAAGTTACTGGCTGCCGCAACGACAGACTTATCGTCAACCGTTCGCGCTCGCGCCTGGGAAGCACTCATGAACGACACGGAACAGCCTGAAGTGGTGGAAGGGATGTTAAAGGCGTTGCGCAATCCTGAAACAACCGGCGAAGAGCGCAGCGGATTGCTGGTTGGATTAGCGCCCGAAACCGATCGCAACGAAGTGCGAGAAGCAATCGTTGATCTGTACGAAAAAGGGCATCACGCCAAGGCGCTGGAAGCGATGTGGCGGTCCATGCATCGCGACTTTCGCGACTATTTTGCCAAGCACCTGGACGACCCTGACCTGGAAACGCGTCGTGGCGCCATCTGGGGAGTTGGGTACTATGGCTTGAAGGGTGAACTGGATCGGGTACGCAAGCTGTTGGATCATGACGAATTGCGTTCCGACGCCCTGTTCGCTTATGCTCTGGCCCTTCCCGCCGAGATGTCGCGGGGCCGCATGAAGGGCTTGCTCACGCGCATCGAGAAAGACGCCCACGGCTTATCTGATCTGGAAGAAGATCTGGTCAAAGCCGCGCTGGATGAGCGCCTGATGCTGGCCGGTAAAGAGCCGTTCTTCAGCGGGCAGCAGGATTAGACCGTATCCCAATGACGAGTGCGGCGAGCAAACCTATTCCGAGAAGTGCGAAGGTGGTCGGCTCGGGTACAGGAATAGGCGTGAGTAGATAGGAGTGGGAGGGCTGTGCATAGCCGGGTGAACCAGTCCAGAGAATCTGGCCATAGTCGTTGATCGCGACGGCTTCTGAAGTCTTAAAAGATACGACGGAACTCGGGTCAACTAGATCGTAGAGGTTTCTCATCACTCCGTCGCTGTAGAGAAACCCGACTTCGATGTCGAAGAACGGGCCTTCGGGGTCGAAGCTACCAACATAGCCGACTACTTGCCCTTGGTTATTGACGCTAAGACCACCACTTCCAAATCTGGATCCAGGCAGCGGCAGCGTCCCAAGGCCGGTTATGTGGCCGTTGCTGTAAAGGATCGCACCGCCATCTGTTCCAGTTACCTGACCGTTGTCGCTGATGCCGTAAGCTATAAAAGCCCCCAAATTAGTCATCTGGCCATTGCTGTAGAGAAAAGCATGGTGGTTATACACTCCTGTGACCTGCCCGGCATTGTTGATGCCATAGGCCACTCCGCCACCCAGATCGGTTATCTGACCATTGCTGTAGAGAAAGGCATCACTATTACTGCCAAGGTTGCCGACAAGACCGACTACCTGACCGCTGTTATTCACGCCATAACCAGCACTTTGCATATAAGGTGCCAGAGTGCCGAGATCAGTAATCTGGCCATTGTTGTAGAGGAACGCATCAGGCCCTGATGAAGGGCTAGAGCGATAAACACCCGTGATCAAGCCATTGTCGCTAATGGCGTAAGGATTCAAAGAGCCGAGGTCGGTCCTCTGGCCATTACTGTAAAAGAACGTATGAAAACCGCCCTGCGTGGAGTACCCGACCACCTGACCACTGCTGTTCATGGCCGTAGCGGTTACTTCATCAAGGTCCGTGACACTGTACAGACTCGCAGCCCATGTGGGCGAAACTACGCTCAAGATTCCGGCAACAGCCCAACCAAGTGGCCTGACTAAACAAGATTTCATGTGGACGCCCCTTCTGCTGGTCAAAGACGACTATGATATTAGAACATGGCTTACGCGGATTGACAAAGTTTCAACTATCTCCCTTAACAGTCCGCTAAAACCGGCAACACCGCCGCACAGGTTAATCGGCCCACTTTTCAACAGATATCCAACGCTGAAGGCGCAGCAAACCGTTGTCTCTTATTGGTGTCCGATAGATAAGTTTTGCGTTCCGTCATCAAAACAGATCCCTTTCCTGAGGTAAGGAGGTGTCACGGTCTATTAGAAAATCATTCGTTTCAGCATTAGGAATTTGATCAAGAAGAGTGAAAAGGGCATCCCAAGTATTCGGTTTCCGTGACAAAATCAAATCGCCAGTTGCCGGATCTTTGCGGATGTAAACTTCTTTCTCTTCGAAGCGGAAGTCGGAAGGTATGCGGACAGCCTGACTCCTGCCATTGTTGAACAGCTTTGCCTTAATTACTTTCACCTTTGTAATACACCCATTGCCTATTACAAGTTGCAAGTGAGTCAAATCGGCAATGGCGCTACTAACTTCTACTTCTTCTCGCGGTTCACTTGCCGACCGTTATGGAAGACCATTGCAATCTTTTCGGTGTTGCTGATGTCGCCCGAGGGATCGGCATTCAATACGAGGAGGTCTGCCTGCTTGCCCGCCTGTATCGTTCCGGTCCTGTCTTCCAGGTGAAGCATTTTTGCGTTGGTTTGCGTCGCGCAATGAATGGCCTCCACCGGAGTTAAACCGGCCTGCACCAGCAGTTGCAGTTCCCGATGCTCCGCCCAACCTGGGATGCGGTATGGATTCGCGCCGGAATCCGTTCCAAAGCCGATGGGCGCTGTAGCGTCATGCACCTTTTTTACATTCGCCATTGCGACTTGCACTGCCTTGCGATGCGCTTGCGTTGCGGGATCTTTCTCGATCTTGTCTTTGTAAGACGAGGAGTCAAGCTCTTTCGCAAGCGGGGCGCTCAGCGCATTCTTGAAGAATGGTGAACCCATCCAATCAGGACGGTCGGCATAAACATAGAACGACTCTTCTAGCTGAAGCGTCGGAATGTAATACACACCCTTGCTTTTCAGCATGCTGACGGTATCTGCATCCAGTTCCTGATCGCGAACGCTGTGAGCGAGAATATCGATACCTGCTTGCAACAGTTGCTTGGCGTCTTCGAGGTAAAAAACGTGCGCTGCCACCCGGAGGTTTAAACGGTGCGCTTCGTCAATGGCAGCGCTGTAAACAGCGGGACTCA
>CAXTWT010000009.1:0-12706 GCA_964247955.1 uncultured Bryobacteraceae bacterium | reverse complement strand
CGGAGGTTTAAACGGTGCGCTTCGTCAATGGCAGCGCTGTAAACAGCGGGACTCATCTTCGGCAGCTTGCCCATGCTGTCATCAACCCAAACTTTTATCAGGTCCGGTGAATGCGTGGCCATCTCGCGCACAGCCGCGCGCGCCTGCTCGGGAGTAGCGGGACGATACAACTGGTCAGAGCCGACCTTCACGGGAGGCATGCCGTCCGGGACACCAATGCCGCGACCAGCCGTAAGAACCGTCGCGCCTGGCTCATTGCCTTTTTCCTGCTCCGACCGCAGCTTGTAAAGAAGGTCCTTATTCATTCCCAGCGATATGACGGTCGTAACCCCATAGTCCTCATACTGGACCAGTTGCCGCATAATGTTCAGGCCCGTGTAATTGGATGGCGACACGGTGGTTCCCGCCACCAGTCCCAGATGACCGTGACCGTTAATCAGGCCCGGTATTACCGTTTTGCCGGATAGATTGAGAACTTGCGCGCCTTCCGGCTTAGGGGCGCTGCGGCCGTTAACGACCTGGGTAATTTTGCCGCTTTGAATCACGATGGAGGCATGTTCGAGGGCAGGACGGCCCGTCCCGTCAATCAAACGGACATCCTGCAAAACATAGGAAAGCGCAGGCGAGCTAGTCTGTCCCAGGGAAGGCAGCGAAAAGACAAAGAAAACTGCGCACGATAAAAGTCTCACGAGGAGGTAGACGCCATAACCGTTGAATCTGAATCAGAGTGATCCGCGCTGCTCGGCTCCTTGCAGCACCGGCGAATTATCACCCCACTTGCTGTGGCTCCGCCCATACAGAAAATAGATGAGCAAACCGAGAAGCATCCATCCTAGAGCAGTAATCTGCGTGTTGATGTCGAGCGAGATAATCATGCCGCCGCATACTACCATTCCGAGAATGGGAACAAGCGGGACCAGCGGGGTCCGGAACGGTCTTTTCAATGACGGCTCGGAACGGCGCATGATGATAATGCCGATGCAGACCAACACAAAAGCGAACAGCGTTCCAATGGATGTAAGATCGCCAGCCAGCGAGCCAGGAATAAAAGCGGCGAACAAACCCACAAACAGGAAAAGAATAGCGTTGCACTTGTAAGGAGTTTGAAACTTCGGATGCAAGTCCGAAAAGACTTTCGGCAGCAATCCATCATTCGCCATGGCGTAAAACACGCGGCTTTGCCCTAAAAGCATTACGAGAATGACGGAAGAGAAGCCCGCTAGAATCGCGAATGAGATTCCAGTTGCCAGCCAGCCGAATCCCGGCATATGGTGCTGCACGGCATAAGCTACGGAAGCTTCCTTGCCCGCCGTTTTAAATTCCTTCCAATTGCAAACACCCGTGAGCACATACCCGAACAGAATATAAAGAACGGTGCAAAGCGCGAGCGAGCCGAGAATGCCCTTCGGCATGTCGCGTCCCGGATCTTTCGTCTCCTGCGCCGCCGTGGAAACGGCATCAAAACCAATAAATGCGAAGAAAACAATTCCCGCGCCGCCGAGCACTCCGCCCCATCCATGCTTAAAGAAGGCTTCGTGGCCGGGAATCGTCGCCGGCGCAGTGTAGGGCTGGTAATTTGCATGGTTAATGAACTGCCAGCCTGCCGCAATAAAGGCGACCACGATAGCCAGCTTGATGATGACAATTACCATGTTGACGGAAGCCGATTCTTGCGTGCCTTTAATCAGCAAAAGCGTGAGCAAAAATAAAATAAACAGTGCGGGTAAATTGATAATTCCGTGAGCGCCGGTTGCCGACGTGTCGAGCGGCGAGTGGCACCACTCGAAAGGAATGCGTCCGCCGAGCAGATTGTTCAGATACTCGCTCCACCCAATCGAAACAGTGGCCGCTCCCAGCGCATACTCCAATATCAGCGCCCAACCGATGACCCAGGCCACAAACTCGCCCATGGTGGTGTACGCATAGGTGTAGGCGCTGCCGGCAATGGGAATCATGGCGGCAAACTCGGCGTAGCACAGGCCGGCGAAGGCGCAGCCAATTGCCGCGACCATAAAGGAAAGAGTGACTGCCGGACCGGCAGCTTCGGCGGAAGCGGCTGCTGTTCTGATAAACAAGCCGGAGCCGATAATCGCTCCGACTCCCAGCGCGATCAGGCTTTTGGCCGTCAAAGTTCGCTTAAGATGGCTTTCCGAGGCTTGCTGACGCAGCGCCTCCAAGGGCTTTTTCCGAGTGAGACTGAGGCTCATGAATACGCTCTAGGCTAACAGAGTGTCGACGAGGACGCAATACAAACCGGTTACTGCGTCACGCCGGGAGAGTGATACTATCGGACGCAAGAGCTAAAAAATATGGGAACTACCGCCAAAGCGCCCCCGATTACGGTAGAACAGTATTGCGGCTTTGAGCCGCCGCCCGGCTTCCGCGCCGAACTACTCGACGGCGAAATTATTGTGTCACCTGAACCGAAACCCATTCACCAACAAGTTGTAGTGAACATCTTTCTCGAACTTTATTCTTTGCTTAGAAGGTTATACGCAGTCAATATGCGGACCAACTTTCCCTTCGAGGAAGAACACTATGCGCCCGCGCCGGACGTGTTTGTCGTGCCGCTCAATGAATGGGAAGCAGCAATCGAAGCAAACCGTTATCCGCAGGGTGGCCCTGTGCTGGCTGTGGAAGTGATTTCGCCCGCGAATACGGAAGAGCGGGTCCGGCAGAAAACCCGTTTTTATCTCGAACACGGAACCGTTCAAGTTTGGAACGTTTATCCTTTTCAAAGAACTGTTATCGTGTGCGATTCGACTCAGCAAAGGGAGCGTCATGAAGATGAATTGCCGGTTCTGCCGTCACCTTTGCCCAATATTTCTGTTCCGATTGCTCCGTTTTTCCAGTTGCGGCGGGAACGAAAAGTTTAAATCAGCGTCTGCATCCATTGCTCCGCCCGCCCCCTCAAGGACTTCTTGTCGCATCTTTCCGGCAGCAGGGCCGAGATCACCGCAACGGAATTAGCTCCGGCGTTCAGCACTTCCCGAGCATTCTCCAGGCTGACACCCCCAATGGCTGTCAATGGCTTCGCGGTAAGAGGCCGTAAAGCGCGAACTCCCTCGACGCCCACAGCCGGATCAGGCCGCACTTTGGATTGTGTCGCGAAGACCGGGCCAAGGGCAAGGTACTCCACCGGCTCGTCATTGCCGCGCAGTAACTGCTCGCGGTTATGCGTGGAAAAGCCCATCACTTCATCACCGATCACTTTACGGGCAGCCAGCGGCGGCAAATCATCTTGACCCACATGCAAAGCGGCCCCTAACAAGCGCGCATAATCCGCGCGATCATTTAAAACAAACAGCACGCCCGCTTCACCGCAGAGCGCCGCAATATTTCGGGCTTCCTCAAAATTCGCGGCGGTCCATGGGTCCTTATGCCGGTACTGCAGGATACGGACGCCCGCATCGAGCAGAACTTCTGTTAAGAGAACCGGGGAAAGCTCCCGGCCGGCGCAAGACGCCGTATCCACAATCGGATAAAGCTTAGGAAGCTGAAACGGAATCGGCATCTAATCAGAAAGAGAAACCTGTTTTGTGATCTGGATGCCGAAGCCTTCCAGCCCAACCACTTTCCGGGGATGATTCGTCAGTAAATGAATAGTAGAGAGGCCAAGGTCCGATAGGATCTGCGCTCCCACGCCTGTGGTATGTTGCAGTGGCTGACGATCCGTAGGCACGAAGTCCGACGGATGACAGCCGTGCGTCAGAATTTCGCGTCGGCCCTCGCGCAAGCCGGTTTGCAAGCCGGGGCCGGACTGGTGCAGATACACGAAAACACCTGCCGGGGCCTGCGCAATCTGCTTCAGAGCGGATTGCACTAATTGGTGGCAGCCGCAGTCCAGCGAATGAAATACGTCGCCGTAGACGCAATGCGAATGCACGCGCACCAAGACATTTTCCCGGCCTGCCACCTCGCCGTGAACCAGCGCCAGATGCGCCTCACTGTCGAGGCGGCTCAGGTAACGCACCGTGCGAAATTCCCCATGAGGCGTTCGAATCTGCCCGGTCGCTTGCCGTTCCACGAGCTTTTCCGTTCCCATCCGGTAACGGATCAGGTCCGCTACCGAAATCATTTTGAAACCGTACTGCCCGCAAAATTCCTGCAATTGCGGCACGCGCGCCATCGTGCCGTCCTCGTTCATAATCTCGCAAATGACGCCGCCTGGAGAAAGTCCCGCCAAACGCGCCAGATCCACTGCCGCTTCAGTCTGGCCGGAGCGAACCAGCACGCCGCCGGGACGGGCGCGCAGGGGAAATACATGGCCGGGGCGGGCCAGGTCCTGCGGACGGCTGTTCGGGTCCATGGCGACGCGGATCGTGTGCGCCCGGTCGTAAGCCGAAATGCCGGTGCTGACGCCTTCCGCCGCGTCAATGGCTTCGCAAAACGCCGTGCCGAACCGCGCCGTATTGACCGGCGACATCGGCTGAAGATCAAGGCGCGTACAAAGCTCAGCGTCCAGCGCGAGGCAGATCAAACCGCGTCCATGAGTCGCCATGAAGTTAATGGCTTCGGGCGTGATCTTCTCCGCCGCAATTGTCAGATCGCCTTCGTTTTCGCGATCCTCGTCATCCACAACTACGAGAATCTTGCCCTGCCGGAAATCCTCAATCGCTTCCGGTATCGAAGCAAAGCTCATTTGCCGCTTGGATGCTTCAAGCGTGAGCGGCGACGCCATACTTTTGGTACCAGGGCTTGGCGGATTTGATGGCGTCGTTCACGGCCGTGATGTTCTTCACGCCCTCATTGGCCAGCCAGTCTTCCAAAGCCTTCACGCCGTCTTTGGCATAAACCGGAACGCCGTTGGCCCAGGTAGCGCGGCCGCACAGCACCCCGGAGTAATCCGTCCCGGCTTCCGCCGCCATGTTGAGCGACTCCACAAACTGCGCGTTGCCCACCCCGGCGCTGAGGTAAATAAACGGCTTCTCCGCCACTTGTGCCGTTCTCTTGTAAAACTCAATTGCTTCCTGGCGGTTGTAGGCCGCTTGGCCCTTGAACACGCTGCTGCCTTCCACGAACTCGGCATTGACCGGCACTTCCACTTTCAGCACATCCACCTTGTACTGCGGCTTGCCGAACTCTTCCATGGATTTCAGAACCACTTCAGGCTTGGTCTTGGCAAATTCAAAGCCCTTTTCATTGCCGCCCTTTGGATCATAGCCGACAAATTCCAGGAAGAACGGAATATCACAGGCGACGCACTCCGCGCCGATCCGTTCAATAAAGGCGTGCTTGATGTCGTTGATATCGCTTCCTTCAAACGGCGAATAGTAAAGCAGGATTTTTACGGCATCTGCGTCTAGTTCCTTGATGCGTTGGGCGGAAAGATGCGGCAACAGGTCGGGCAAGCGCCCCGGCTTGGTGTTGTCGTACCCGCTTTCCTCGTAGGCCAATAACAGGCCCGCGTTTTTAGCGCGCGCTTTCGTGGCGGGAATGCCGAACTCAGGGTCAAGCAGGATGGCGCTCGCATACGGCGTCAGCACTTTGGAGACGGCCACTTTGAATTCGACCATCATGTCGTCGCTGACCTGATCCTCGCCGACGCCTTTTCCCTTGGCAATCATTTTGCGCAAGCTGCCGCGCTGATCGATAG
This sequence comes from uncultured Bryobacteraceae bacterium, assembly GCA_964247955.1. GTDB lineage: Bacteria > Acidobacteriota > Terriglobia > Bryobacterales > Bryobacteraceae > Bog-105. The sequence goes on along the minus strand of CAXTWT010000009.1, from coordinate 7,110 downwards.
CGGCGGCGGCAATCACGCCTTTGTCATTCGAGAGAGCATTCAGATGTTTGATTTTACCTTCAGAAAGCTGCATAAGGTGTACTCCGAACTGAGGTGGTTATTCGAACTCAGTATATCGAAGCAGCGAGCTTGCCGAGCTAGAAAATTAGAACTGAGTCAGCGTGGCCCACATCTCGGCCAGCGGAACGCGAATCTCCTCGCCGTTTGGCAAACGGCCTGTTAATTCGACACGCTGCTCCTCCACGTCGCTCCGGTACTCCCAAGCCCGGCGCTTTTCCGGCCAGATCACCCAAACCAGCGGACAGCCGAGGGCAAGCAGCCGTTCGGCCCGAATAAATAGATCGCCAATCGTTTGACCCGGCGAGAGGATTTCAACTCCCCAAACTGGAGGCTCGGCCAGATCGCCTTCCTCATACTTTGCCCCAACAGCAACCACCGTCACATCCGGCACAATGTACTCGCGCCGACCATCCGGAGTTTTCCCGCCTGTGAGAATGTTCAACTCTGGTAGTGCGCGGTACTGCGGCGACAGTTGACGCGTCAGTTCCACAATCAGATACCACTGTATAAACACATGCAACTTCTTCGGCAATGGTTTCTCAATCTCTCGCCCGTTGATTAGTTCTACGTGATATTGCGGAATTGTTGATACGGCGCTCATGGGCGGCTCCTCCCTTTGAAAATGGTATCAATGCGGAAACCCCACGTTCTGGCTCGGATGAACCGGCGAGACTATGGCTTCCTGGAGCCAAATATGAATACCACGCCACGTTTGATGTACGCTGGCTCCCAAAACCATACGTTTATGGTAAAAATGTATGCATGAAGAAGACCTTCAATATCGATGAAGAGCTTTTCAAAGAAGCGAAATTAGCCTGTGGAGCCGCTACGGACACCGAAACAGTCCGTTTAGGTTTGGAGGCCCTGGTTCGTCATGCCGCTTACCAGCGCCTTCGAGAACTCCGTGGAACGGAGCCTCGTGCGGATGATGTTCCTCGGCGTCGCGAGAAAGCAAGGACGAACCGCAAGGTCAAAGTCGCTTGATGGTTTTGATCGACACCTCGATATGGATTCGGTTCTTGGCGAACCGGGCGCCCTACGCGCAGGGGTTGGACAGACTGCTGGCCCAGAAGAAGGCAGTGGGGCACGAGTTGGTTTACGGACAGCTTCTCATCGGTGATTGCGGAGGGCGGCAAAAGTTTTTAACTTTCTACCAGCGTATACCTCAGGCGCACACTGTTCCTCATCGTGAAGTCGTGGAATTTGTTCGCCATCGCAACCTGCATGGTCGCGGTGTCGGCTGGATTGACGCTCATCTGCTAGCTTCCGCTTTGGTCCAGCGATTTCACCTGTGGACAGCAGATACTCGTCTGTCAGATCTGGCGGCGGAACTTGGTATCGCCTACGAGAAATCCAGTTCAAACGAAGTCGCTTTCTAATCGCCGTAACTGAAACTGAATACGCACTCTTTAAGAGATTACGGGAATCTATTTATTTACTGCAAACGCTACTTACCGAGCAACGAGCGGATTCATGATCACTGCCCTAAACTGGAGGGTGCATGATGAGCCAAACTTCTGAGATCCCAGGTGCTGACCGAGTGATCGCTTGGTTTGGCTACTGGCCTACCTTCCATGATGCTGAGGTGCTCTCGATCACACTGGACCGATCTCGCGGCTCACAAGTTGTCCTGCATGCCTGGGAACGAACGAACGAACTGGATGCAAGAGGGTACTACGTATTGGGCAAACATGCCAGGATTGCTTTTTTGCTGGAAGGATTTCCTCTCGACCAGCAGGGTATAACAAACACGCGGATTGAATATTTTAATCATCAGAACGTTCTTGCGAGCGCCTGGGTCGAGAAGAATGCAGAGGGTTATCTGCTGCGCTTGGCCGGCATTTTCGGGGTGGATGCCTCTCTCTCATGTGAGCGGTTGAGCGTGACCTTGCAACCGGGAACCCCGGAAAACGACCCGCGCTGGTCGATACAGGACCGACCCACCGAGTCAGGGAAAAGCGGATAAGTACTGCTGGGTTCTGATCCGCTAAAGCCGCAATCGATTATGGAAAGAAAACCGGGTTAATGGAAAACAAATTCTCGGTCAAGAAAACAGCACAATCACTGTTCCCCAAGACATCAAGCTAATGCCTGCCGGAACTTGCCAAATGGGAGACACATCGCCAGTAAGCCTGCGCGCGCCCGACATCGCGCATAATCTGCGCTTTCAGGCTCTGCCCATCGGGAAATTGCCGTTCTGCCCGGATGAACCGGCGAAACTCGACGCGAATATGCGTGGGTGTCGGCTCCTCAAACGGGCTGAGCAGAAAAGTTTCCACCGTGACTTCCTCGCCGCCGAAAGTAGGCCGCACCCCGGCATTGGTAATGGACTGCCATCGTCGGCCCGTCGGCACTTCGAAAGTTTCCGTCACGTAAACACCAGGTGGAAGGAGCCGGTTCGCAGCCGGACGCAAATTTAGTGTCGGCACCGTTTGCTTCGAGCCGATGCCATGGCCCGAAACCACCGGACCGTCCAGTGAAAAACAGCGATGAAGCAGGCGATTGGCGCGGCTGACTCGGCCTTCGCTGAGATACTTGCGGACGGCGGAACTGGAAACAATCTCTCCACGATAACGGACCGGCGGCAAGAAATGTGGAGCGCAGCCGAACTCCGTTCCCAAAGCGCGAAGAACCTCCGGAGTGCCAGCTTTTTGCGCTCCGAAGCAAAAATTCTCGCCCACAAATACCGCCTGGGCGTTTACCTTCTGCTTAAGAATCTGAAGCACAAACTCACGCGGAGTCAGAGCGGCAAATTCATTGGTGAACTCCTGGACGTAAACTTCGGAAGCCCCTGCCTCTTTCAATAAACGGATACGTTCCTCAAGGCTGCAAATAGCGGGCGGAACACGACCGGGAGCGACAATGTGCGTAGGATGAGGGTCGAACGTCAAAACAGCAGGAATCAAGCCGCTTTCTTTGGCATACGCGACAGCGGCAGCCACCAGCGCCTGATGACCCAGGTGAACGCCGTCGAAGTTTCCAATCGCAAGAGCGCACGGAGGGGCTGCTGACTTAAACCCGCTCATAAGGCGTCACCGTAGCCGATCGGAATCTCCAAGCCGTCATAAGCAATGCGAACGTTCGGCGGCAGCCTGCCTTCCACCGCCGCGTGCAGCAGATCGTGCGAGATATGCGTAAAGAAAGCCCGCCGGGGTTTCAGCGCCGCCACGGTACGCAGCGATTCCTCCACCGTGGAATGCGTTGGGTGAGGGTTGTGCCGCAGCGCATCCAAAAACAGCACATCCAGATCCAGCAGCTTGTTCAGGCTTTCCGGCGGGATGTCACTGTGATCCGTCAGATAAGCGCAATCTCCAAAGCGGAAGCCGTACACTGTTCCCTTGCCGTGGGCGATCCGAATTGGAAGGATTTCCACCCCTGCAACGCAGATGGGCGCATCATTGAAAATATGCGGACGCAGGCGCGGGCGGCTGGACTCCGTCGGGTTCGTATCAAACACATAACGAAAGGTCCGCTCAATGGTTTCCCATGCGCCCGCCGAGGCATAAATCGGTATCTCGCGCTTCTGCAGGAAGTTGAACGGGCGCACATCGTCTAAACCCAAAATGTGATCGGCGTGCGCGTGCGTATAAAGAATCGCGTCCAGATATTCGATGCCGAACCGCAAAGCCTGATAGCGGAAATCCGGCGAAGTGTCAATCAGGATACGCTTGCTTCCCAGGCGCAGCAGTACGGATGGGCGCAAACGTTTATCGCGCGGATCATCCGACGTGCAAACTTTGCAGCGGCAGCCCACCATGGGTACGCCCACGCTGGTGCCGGAGCCCAGCACCAGAATGGAGGCATGCTCGAAAGCGTCGAGCATCTAAGCGGTCTTCGTGCCCTTGCCGCCGTCAGCGGTAATAATAAGCGGACGGTCGTCTTCTTTCTTTTCCCCTTCGGTGCTGACCGGCGGCTGGGGCTGGTTTTTCCGCTTCAGCTCATCGGTAACCTGCACATATCGGAAGCGAAGCTCCGTTAAACCGTTCTCCAACATGCGCTGCTCTTCTAACGTGAGATTGCCCCTGGTCTTCTCCTCCAACATTCCCAGAAGATCAATGGAGTGGCGGGCGTGGGGAAGATCGGGCTCTGACTCTTCTTCGTTCTCGCCAAAGCTCAGCAACCCAAGCTGCATCTGCGCTTGCATCAGAATCGATTGAACGAGAAACAAAAAATTCGCCGGTGGAACAGGATAATCATTCGGTTCTGCCATAAAAAACAACTCTAACGCTATTCTGTCATGCGTGGCGGATCAACATACAACAGCTGGAAAACGGTTCGGCGAACTAGTAAAACTAATGGCGCGGTTGCGGGGTCCGGGCGGCTGCCCCTGGGACCGCAAACAAACCTTTGACTCGATCAAGACCTACACCCTCGAAGAAACGTATGAAGTGCTGGACGCCATTGATGCGCGGGACTGGCCGGGGCTGCGCGAAGAGCTAGGCGATTTTCTGTTGCAGGCGGTGTTTTACGCTGAGATGGCTGCGGAAGAAGGCTTGTTCACCATTGCCGATTCCCTGCAGGCGATCAACGAAAAACTGGTGCGGCGGCACCCGCACATCTTCGGCGAGGCGATAGCGGAAACACCGGAGGATGTCAAACAGCGTTGGGACGAAATCAAGAAACAGGAAAAGGGAGGCGCTGCCCCCGCGAGCCGATTGGACTCTGTGCCGCGCAGCCTGCCGGCCTTGATGGAAGCGGAGAAGATCAGCGTCAAAGCGGCCCGCGCAGGCTTTGAATGGCCGACGATTGATGGCGTTGTCGAGAAGCTACAGGAAGAAGCGGCGGAACTGGCGAAGGCGCGGGAAAGCGGAAGCGCAGAGGAGATCGAACACGAGATCGGCGATCTGCTGTTTACGGTTGTCAATCTGGCGCGGTTTCTAAAAGTGGACCCGGAACAGGCATTACGAAAAACCAATAGCCGCTTCCGGAAACGATTCGCTTATATGGAAAGCGAAATCCAGGCTGCGGGCGCTGCGTTGGAAGAAACACCGCTGGACCACATGGAAGAGCTGTGGCAAGAAGCGAAGCGGCGGGAGAAAGATTAAACTGCATGGTTCGACTGGAGTGCGTGGAGCAGTTCAGCGGAGGAACGCTCGGCTATTGAGGCCGTAGGATGGAAGAGCAGGTTTTCCATGGCCACCCAAAACAAACACTTCCTCACGGCCCAGGAGTACCTCGCCTTGGAGCGCCAAGCTGAATATAAAAGCGAATACGTGGATGGCGAAATGTTCGCAATGTCCAGGGTTCGGGAAAATCACGCCCTCTTGCAGACCAATCTCACATGGGGACTGAGCGGCATACTACGCCGTGGGCCGTGCCGCGTATATGGCAGCGACATGCGCGTGTGCATCTCTCCCACCGGACGCTATACGTATCCTGATCTCTCCGTTGCGTGCGAAAAGCCGCAGTTTCTCGATAATACTCTCGACACTTTGCTCAATCCCACAGTCTTGATCGAAGTGCTTTCCCCTTCGACGAAAGACTGCGACCGGGGTGGAAAGTTCGTGGCGTATCGCACTATTGCTTCATTGAGGGAATGTTTTACTGTTGACCCGGATCGAATCTTCATCGAACAGTGGGTCCGACAGGAAGATGGCCGATGGATTTTGAGCGAACACACCACCATTTCCCGCTCCCTCCGCTTTGAATCTGTCGGAGTCGAGGTGCAGATTGCCGATCTCTACGAAGGAGTAACCCTTGACGAATCGAACGGAGCTATTTAATGCAATACGACGCTAATCTATGGCGCTGATAAGAACGGCAACGGAAGAAGATATCGACGCCATCACGGTAATCTACGCGCACTACGTTCAACACAGCGCTGCTACATTCGAAATTGAACCGCCTCCCCGTTCCGAAATGAATCGTCGCCGGTTGGAAATCCTGTCACAAGGACTCCCGTACTTCGTTGCAGAAAACAATGGAAGCGTAACCGGTTATGCGTACGCTGGTCCGTATCGCCCTCGTCATGCCTACCGATTTACGGTAGAAGACTCCATCTACATTCACCCGGAACTTACCAATCGCGGCTTGGGACGTCTTTTACTGAACAGCTTGATCGACTTCTGCCAAAAAGGAGGCAGTCGCCAAATGATCGCCATTATCGGCGACAGCGATAACACCGCTTCAGTAAAGCTCCACTTGGCATTCGGCTTTCATCAAGTCGGCATCTTGCAGGCAGTGGGATACAAATTTAACAAATGGGTGAACACTCTCATTATGCAGCGTGCTCTGTAGGCGTCAATTTCCTTTTCTTATTTGCTTTGCCACCCTTTCAACTTCACGCATCACTCGTAAGGTGTTCCCACCGTATATCTTCCTGATATCGTTTGCCGAGTAGCCTTTCTCTAAGAGCGCCCGCGTAAGGTTTGGAAATTTGGAAACATCGTCCAGCCCTACGGGCGTGCAGGTAATTCCATCGAAATCAGTGCCGATCCCGATTGTGTCGATACCGGCTATCTGGCGTACATGATCGATATGCGCCACTACGTCGTCCAGAGCGGCGCGTACATCGTCCTCTTTCGGGGCGTCTGCTGATTTCTGCGAAACGAAGCCGCAGTTGATGTTGATCTGAATCACGCCGCCCTTCTTGGCAAGCGCGCGGATCATGTCGTCCGTCATGTTACGCGATGCGTTTGTTACGGCGCGGCAGGCAGAGTGCGAAGCAATGATCGGAGCCTGACTCGTCTCCAGAGCGTCGTAGAAGGTCTTATCGGCAACGTGCGAAATGTCAACCATCATGCCGAGCCGGTTCATCTCATGCACAATATCCTTGCCTAACGGCGTGAGGCCGTTGTGGTGCTGAACTTTGTCGTTATTGATGTCGCCGGAAGAATCCGCCCAGCCGTTCGTGTTCCAGTGGGTCAAGGTCATGTAGCGCACGCCGAGCCGGTAATAGTCGCGGAGCAAACGTGGGCTGTCCTCAATTGCATGGCCGCCTTCGATGCCCATCAGCGCTGCGATCTTGCCCTTGCGATGCGCCCGTTCAATATCGGCAGCGGTGAACGCCTGGGTAAACTCATTCGGATAGCGGTCGATGATATCGTGCTG